>CAZGBV010000042.1:0-18749 GCA_964523985.1 uncultured Paraprevotella sp. | reverse complement strand
GACGGGGTCACTCCCGTGACTTTCTTGAAAAGCCTTGTGAAATAGGGTAAATACCAATAGTTCGTGGCAAGATATCCTGTGGCACCTCTGTTCTTATTCTTGTATTTCTCGAATTTCGCTTCTCTGAAATTATGTGCCAGATGCCCTCTTAACTTGAAATCCTTGATTTTCTTCAGGAAGTAAGTCCCAATCCAAAACTCCTTGTACAACGTGTTCTCAGGCTTGTAGACGACATAGGCTCCTTCGTTGCCCGATGGCAACGTGCCTTTTTCGCTTCCGATGATATTGGAAAAGCTGGTGGATGAATAGTTGAAGCCCGTCCGTATGTTGAAGATGTTGAAGAAGTCCATCCATAACTGCCCCGAATGTGATACACTTGTGTGCGCAACGCCGGGTTTCCTCTGGTCATTGTCAACGAATCGGTGAAATAACCGTATTCCGTCACTTGCTCGATTTGGGGTAGGACGTGTCGCACCAATAATTGAAGCGTGTCCATATATTCTTGTTCCAGCGATGGTAGAGCATTCCGCTGAACGTGTACACCATGCTTTTGTCCTCATAGTTTTCGGTATGAGTCTTGACACGTTCGGCTTCCGCGCCGAAGTTCAAATTCGTGTCGTCGTTGACGCGGTAGGACAGCCATGCCCACGCCTTGTTGCGGTGGTAGGTGTTCTCGCTTTGGATTGCTCCCGTCCTCCGGTCTTTCTGCTCGTAATCCTTCCATGTGAAGTCATATCCCACACTGACGTAGAAGCGGTTGTCGAAGAAGTTGCGGTTGACCTCGCTCTGAGTCCAGACATGGTTCCTGTGCTTGCGGAAGTAATCGTCGGACGAGTAGCTCGTACTTTGCCAGTAATTCTTGTCGCTGTCCCAGCCGTCGTTGATGTAATTGAAATCGTAGTTGTAGTTCCACGCCCCGCTCCGGTCGCGATAGTACAGGCCGAGCGTATGGCGGTCGCTGTTGACGCGCGAGACCGAGTTCCTCCTTGTGGCTTCTTTCATTATGGTGTCTTTCTCCTCGTTGTCGAGCCACAAGCGTTCCGTGCTGGCATACTTGTAGTCATCCGAGGCATCGGTTGAATAGTTGTACGACACCGACACGGAATGGTTCTTGTTTATCTGATGGTCTACCGCGAAATAAGCGTTATGTATGCGGAAGAAATTGACAAGCCT
The DNA here is from genome assembly GCA_964523985.1 of uncultured Paraprevotella sp. Classification (GTDB taxonomy): domain Bacteria; phylum Bacteroidota; class Bacteroidia; order Bacteroidales; family Bacteroidaceae; genus Paraprevotella. Next base: position 17,576 of record CAZGBV010000042.1, on the reverse strand, counting down.
CATCGGGGCGGTAGAGTTTTCCCGCATGTGGCTTATGTGGTTCGTGTACGTGCTTTCCGTGTTACTCCTGTCCGATTGCGAGAAATTGAAATTATACCTTCCGACGACGTTCCATTTGTTCTTGGTGTAGGTGAACGAGGTCGAAGTGTAGTTCCATGTGAATTTCTTGTCTTTCCCGTTGTCCTCAGTGGGTTGGATGCCGACCTCTTGGTGCGCATTCCTTTCATATCCCTCATAGTCGGGCTTGGTATGCAAGTTTATCATCAGGTCGTATTCCGAGTATTTCCCCATGGGATGAGGTATCACGTCCACCTTGTCGTAGCGAAGGTGGTGCAATTCCTTGACGTAGTTTGCAGATTTCTCCACGCTGTCCACCAGGATGAGGATGTTGGAGGATCCGTAATAGGTGAGCTTGTTGTCGGCACGGTTGCAGTCGATTCCGGGGATATTTCCCAGTATTTGCGCGGTGTTGCGCGCGCCTTTCCGCATGGAACGCGTGATGTATACCACGTCCCGGTCGGCGTAGTGGGTGATGTTGTCGGCCTCCACTGTGACGGTGGGCAGTTTTCTGGATGCGGCCGTGCTGTCCGTTTTCAAGCCTCGTGCCACGCTGTCTATGGTTGTAAAGGGGGAAGCTACTTCCGCTCCTTGTCGGAACATCAAGGAAACGAGGAACGCCATAAGCAATTTCATTTTCATGTTTTTCATAATCATGATGCTTAAAGGTCATAAAAATCCGATTTGCTCTCGCAGAATTCCACGATAGCCTTTTCCATGGTCGCGTCCCTGTCGGAATGCTGGCACACGATGCGCTGGTGTTCGGCGTACATCTCCTCCCTCCGTTTCGGATACGGTTCTATGCAGAACAGCAGGTACCTGCATTTCACGCATTCACTGTCCGGCGAAAACTGGTGGTGCCTGACAAACTGGTATTCCGTCTTCCACAGCGTACTTCTCCTTGTACGCGTCCGGACGGGAGATGATGTCTTTTAGTTTGGAATGATTCCTTTCCGAGGCCAGAAAGAACCGATGGGTGATGCCATTGAAGAAGATGTGCCTTCCTTTGTAAGGGGGTGAAGTAATTATAATCGCTGGATTTCATTGTCTTCTCCCCCTGCGGGGGAATCATATTTCGTGCGCAAATATAATTGTTTGCGCAACATCTCCAAACAAACACGCGCCTTTTTGTGCTGGACATGTGAAAAGCACACAAAATATCCGTCGCGAAAAGGCAAAACGTAAGCAAAACACTTTTTCATGTTACTTTATCTCGTCTGTCGACTAAAAATTGGTATATTTGCAGGCATCAAGAAAAGAGGGAGCGCATCGGAAGATGAATGTGGTCATCGTGAAATATAACGCGGGGAACGTCTGTTCGGCGGTCAACGCATTGAAACGGTTGGGGATTACGCCAGAACTGACCGATGACGCGGAGCGGCTGTCGAAAGCTGACCGTGTGCTTTTACCGGGACAGGGAGAAGCGGGTGGCACGATGGCTTACCTGCGTTCCCGGGGGCTGGATTGTCTGATAGGCGGACTGAAACAGCCGGTGTTGGGCATCTGCATCGGCCTGCAACTGATGTGCCGCCATTCCGAAGAGGGCGACACGGACTGTTTGGGCATCTTCGACGCGGAAGTCCTGAGGTTCCGCCCGGAAAGACACGAGGACAAAGTGCCTCACATGGGGTGGAACACCGTGACCCGCACGGGCGGCCCGTTGTTCGAAGGGCTCGGCAGGGGCGAGTTCGTTTATTTCGCGCACAGCTATTACGTGCCGGTCAACGCCCATACCATAGCCACGACGGACCATGTCGTGCCGTTCAGCGCCGCCTTGCGCAAGGGCAATTTCTACGCCACGCAATTCCATCCGGAGAAGAGCGGAAGCGCGGGCGAGCGCATATTGAAGAACTTCTTAGACCTTCCGGCATGATTGAACTGATACCGGCCATAGACCTGATGGACGGCAAATGCGTGCGGCTGACCAAGGGTGATTACGCCACGAGGAAGACTTACGACGAAGATCCGGTGGCCGTGGCACGGGAATTCGAGAGCTGCGGTTTCAGACGCCTGCATGTCGTAGACCTTGACGGGGCGCGTTCGGGTCACGTCGTCAACCATAAGGTATTGGAACGTGTGGCTTCGGCCACGGGCCTGACGACAGACTTCGGGGGCGGCATCAGAAGCGACGAGGACCTCCGTGTCGCTTTCGAGAGTGGTGCGGCATTGGTCACGGTAGGGAGTGTGGCGGTCACATGCCCGGAACTGTTCACCGGATGGCTCGGACGATACGGGCCGGAACGCATCATCTTGGGCGCGGATGTCAGAGGCGGCGTAGTTTCCACCGACGGTTGGGAAAAGGAAAGCACGCTGGAATTGCTTCCTTTCCTCCGTCGGCATAGGGATGAGGGCGTGCGGCACGTCCTGTGTACGGACATCGACAAGGACGGCACGCTGCAAGGCCCGTCTACCGGCCTCTACCGGAAAATCATGGCGGAAATTCCGGACTGCGGGCTGATAGCGAGCGGCGGCGTCGGCTGTCTGCAAGACCTCGCCGACCTGAACGAAGCCGGAATCCCGGCCGTGGTGTTCGGGAAAGCCGTTTACGAGGGCAGAATCTCACTGAAGGAGTTGGCCGAATGGGCTGAAAACGGACGATAAGCATGGCATTGGCAAAACGTATCATCCCCTGTTTGGATGTCCGGGACGGGCAGACCGTGAAAGGAGTCCATTTCGCAGACCTGCGCCAAGCCGGCGACCCGGTGGAGTTGGGCAAGGCTTACAGCGAGCAGGGGGCGGACGAACTGGTGTACTTGGACATCACGGCGAGCCATGAAGGCCGCAAGACATTCACGGAAACGGTGCGGCGCGTGGCGGCGGAAATCTCCATACCCTTCACCGTCGGCGGCGGCATCGGCGAGTGGGTCGACGTGGGACGATTGCTGGATGCCGGCGCAGACAAAGTGAGCGTCAATTCGGCCGCCCTGTGCGACCCCGGACTTATCGACGAAATCGCGGGCCGTTTCGGGTCGCAAGCCTGCGTGGTGGCCATTGATGCCAAGGAGACCGAAGAGGGGTGGTTCTGTTACCTGAACGGCGGGCGCATACGCACGAAGCGGAACTTGTTCGAATGGGCACGCGAGGCATGCGACCGGGGAGCGGGTGAAATCCTGTTCACGTCCATGGACCATGACGGAACGAGAAACGGCTACGCCAACCAGGCTCTGGCCCGCCTCGCGAAAGAATCGGGTGTCCCGGTCATCGCCTCGGGAGGAGCGGGAAGCAAGGAGCATTTCCGAGACGCTTTCATCGTAGGGAAAAGCGATGCCGCACTGGCCGCCGGCGTGTTCCACTTCGGAGAGGTTTCCATTCCGGAACTGAAAGGGTGGTTGAAGTCGGAGGGCATCAACGTCAGGATTTGAAGAATGGATGTCTTATACCTATTATATATATGGAAACAGATTTCGACAAGGCGGGCGGCCTCGTGCCGGCTGTCGTTCAGGATGCCGGAACCAGAAACGTCCTGATGGTGGGATACATGAACCGTGAAGCCTACGGCAAGACATTGGAAACGGGGAAGGTGACGTTCTTCAGCCGCAGCAAAGGACGGCTGTGGACAAAAGGCGAGACCAGCGGGAACTTTCTGCACGTCGTCTCCGTCAAATGGGACTGCGACCATGACACGCTGCTCATTCAGGCGCATCCCGAAGGCCCAGTATGCCACACGGGTGCCGACACCTGCTGGGGCGAGAAAAACGAATCCAGTCCCTTGGCTTTTCTCGGCGAGCTACAGGATCTTGTCGAGACCAGGCGCGGGGAGATGCCCGAAGGGTCATACACCGCGAGCCTGTTCGAGGACGGTGTCAAACGCATGGCACAGAAGGTGGGCGAAGAAGCCTTGGAAACCGCCATCGAGGCGGTGGGCGGCACGGGGGAACGCCTCGTTTATGAAGGCGCGGACTTGCTGTACCACCTCATCGTCCTGCTCGCCTCCAAAGGATTGCGCATAGAGCAGTTGGCCGCAGAACTGCAGGCGCGCCACAATCCGGGATGGAAAAGACATTAACCTCATAGAAAGAAACACACATGCGCATCGAATATCAAAACGTGGACATCGCACAAGAAGGACAAGTCATCCTGAAAGGCGTGAACTTTCATGCGGAAGCGGGGGAGTTCGTCTACTTAACTGGGAAAGTGGGCACGGGCAAAAGTTCCTTGCTGAAGACATTTTACGGCGAATTGGACGTGCATACGGGACGCGCCCGCGTTTTAGACCGGGAAATGACCAAAATCAAGCGCAGACACATCCCCGCGCTGCGCAAACGGTTGGGCATCGTGTTCCAGGATTTCCAGTTGCTGAACGACCGTACCGTAAGAGCCAACTTGGACTTCGTGCTCAGGGCTACGGGATGGAAGAAGAGGAAGGAACGGGACACGCGTATCCGTGAAGTGCTCGCGCAAGTGGGGATGGAGGACAAGGCCGACCAGATGCCTTACCGCCTGTCGGGCGGGGAGCAGCAATGCGTATGCATCGCGAGAGCCATCCTGAACCGTCCCGACATTATCCTGGCCGACGAGGCGACGGGGAACATGGATAAGGAGAACGGCCGCCGGACCGCCGCGATACTGTACGACATCAGCAGGTCGGGTGCCACCGTCGTGATGAGCACTCACGACGAGGAGCTGACGGGGGAATTCCCGGGGGTGGTCTACCGCATAGTGGACGGATGCCTGCGGGAGTGCACGGACGCGCAGGGCGGTTCCCTGCCGGTCCCCGGCGGCGCCGGAGGGGGAAAGGCACCAGAAGAAGACGCGAACAATTAAGACCCGACATACGACATGAAAGTGATGAAGTTCGGCGGAACGTCCGTAGGTTCCGCGCAAAGGATGAAAGACGCATGCCGGTTGATTACGCGTGAGGGCAGGCCTGTCATGGTCGTGCTTTCCGCCATGTCCGGCACGACGAACACGCTGGTCGAGATTTCCGACTACCTTTACAGGAAGAACCCGGAAAGCGCCAACAACGTCATCAACGGCCTGGAACAGGAATACCGCCGGCACGTGGACGAACTGTACGCGACGGAGGAGTGGAAGCGGAAGACGCTGGACTTCCAGAAGAACGAGTTCGACTGCCTGAGGGGCTTCACCAAGAGGCTCCTCTTCACCCCGTTCGAAGAAAAGGCTATCCTGGCGCGGGGGGAAATCATCAGCACGAACATGATGGCGAACTATTTGGAAGAATGCGGCGTGAAGGCCATCCTGCTACCGGCCTTAGACCTCATACGCACGGACAGGAATCGCGAGCCGGACTTCCACTACATCAAGGAGAGAGTCAACGAGGCGCTGGCGGCCAACGCGGGATACGACGTCTACATCACGCAAGGCTTCATCTGCCGCAACGCGTACGGTGAGGTGGACAACCTGCGGCGCGGCGGCTCGGACTATACGGCCTGCCTCATCGGGGCGGCGACGGGGAGCGAGGAGATCCAGATATGGACGGACATAGACGGCATGCACAACAACGACCCGCGCATCGTGGAGCGGACGCGGCCCGTGCGCCAGCTTCATTTCGAGGAGGCGGCGGAGCTGGCTTATTTCGGCGCCAAGATCCTGCACCCGACCTGCATCCAGCCGGCGAAGTTCGCGGGGGTGCCCGTGCGCCTGCTGAACACCATGGACCCGTCGGCTCCCGGAACGATAATCAACAACGAGTTCCGGAAGGGGGAGATTAAGGCGGTCGCGGCCAAGGACGACATCACTTCCATACAGGTGCACTCAAGCCGCATGCTGCTGGCATACGGATTCCTGCGCAAGGTGTTCGAGATCTTCGAGAACTACAAGACGAGCATCGACATGGTAAGCACGTCGGAGGTGGGCGTGTCTGTCACGATCGACAACAAGTCGTACCTGAAGGACATCGTGGCGGACCTGATGAAGTACGGGACGGTGACGGTCAGGGAGGACATGTGCATCGTGTGCGTGGTGGGCGACCTCTCGCGTGACAACGTCGGCTTCGAGAGCCGGGCGGCAAGGGCGTTGGAACACATTCCCGTGCAGATGATTTCGTACGGCGGGAGCAACTACAACATCTCGTTCCTGATCAGGGAGGAAGACAAGAAGAGCGCGCTTCAGGCGCTCAGCGACACGCTGTTCAACAATTGACATGAAGACATGAAAGGTTCGTTCCCGACAGAGAAATTCAATGCGGTGAGGACGCCGTTCTATTATTACGACACGGACCTGCTCCGCAAGACGTTAGATGCCATCAGGGCGGAGACGGAGAAAAGCACCGACTGCCACGTGCATTATGCCGTGAAAGCCAACGCCAACCGCAAGTTGCTGCGCATCATCAGCGGGGCGGGTCTCGGGGCGGATTGCGTGAGCGGCGGGGAAATCAGGGCTTGCCTCGAGGCCGGCTTTCCGGCGGACAAGATCGTGTTCGCCGGGGTGGGGAAGAGCGACTGGGAGATCAATGCGGCTCTGGACGCCGACATCGCCTGCTTCAACGTGGAGAGCATCCCAGAACTGGAAGTCATCGACGGGCTGGCCGGGGGAAAGGGCAAGAAAGCCCGCGTGTCCTTCCGCGTCAATCCGGACGTGGGGGCGCATACCCACGCCCACATCATGACGGGCTTGGCAGAGAACAAGATTTCGTACGGCGGGAGCAACTACAACATCTCGTTCCTGATCAGGGAGGAAGACAAGAAGAGCGCGCTTCAGGCGCTCAGCGACACGCTGTTCAACAATTGACATGAAGACATGAAAGGTTCGTTCCCGACAGAGAAATTCAATGCGGTGAGGACGCCGTTCTATTATTACGACACGGACCTGCTCCGCAAGACGTTAGATGCCATCAGGGCGGAGACGGAGAAAAGCACCGACTGCCACGTGCATTATGCCGTGAAAGCCAACGCCAACCGCAAGTTGCTGCGCATCATCAGCGGGGCGGGTCTCGGGGCGGATTGCGTGAGCGGCGGGGAAATCAGGGCTTGCCTCGAGGCCGGCTTTCCGGCGGACAAGATCGTGTTCGCCGGGGTGGGGAAGAGCGACTGGGAGATCAATGCGGCTCTGGACGCCGACATCGCCTGCTTCAACGTGGAGAGCATCCCAGAACTGGAAGTCATCGACGGGCTGGCCGGGGGAAAGGGCAAGAAAGCCCGCGTGTCCTTCCGCGTCAATCCGGACGTGGGGGCGCACACCCACGCCCACATCATGACGGGCCAGGCAGAGAACAAGTTCGGCATCGCCATGGCCGACATGGAGGAAGCCATAGGCGCGGCCGCGTCGTTGAGGCATGTGGAGTTCGTGGGGCTGCACTTTCACATCGGCTCGCAGATACTCGGGATGGATGACTTCGCGGTTCTCTGCGCCCGAATCAACGCATTGCAGGACCGTCTGGAACGCCACCGCATCACGGTGAGGCACATCAACGTGGGGGGCGGATTGGGCATCGACTACCGCCACCCGGACGAGAATCCCGTCCCCGACTTCGCGGGCTATTTCCGGACTTACCGCAAGCACTTGTGCCTGAGACGGGGCCAGCAACTCCATTTCGAGCCGGGCCGCTCCGTGGTGGGTCAGTGCGGCAGCCTGATAACGCGGGTGCTTTACGTCAAGCAGGCCAGGTACAAGCAGTTCGCCATCGTGGACGCAGGCATGACGGACCTCATCCGTCCCGCCCTATATCAGGCTTTCCATTCCATTGAGAACCTGAGCGGCGACGGGCGCGAGGAGACCTACGATGTCGTCGGCCCGGTCTGCGAGTCGAGTGACGTGTTCGCCAAGGATCGCGAGCTCAACCGCCTGCGCCGTGGCGACCTTCTGGCCCTGCGCTCGGCAGGGGCTTACGGCGAGGCCATGGCTTCGAGATACAACTGCCGCGAACTGCCTGCCGGATACACCACTGAGGATTTCGCCTGATGCATCCGCTGCTGACTTTCCTTTCGGAAAATGCGGCCTACGCCGGCTTCGTACTGGCATGGGCCGCGCACTTCTGCGCCGCCCGTTCCTACAAACGGACGGCACGCATCGTGAAGCGGCAGGAAACGGAGCCGCAGTCCGCGGGGCGGGAAGAAGCCGTTTCCGTCATCATCGCCGCGCACGACCAGGCCGACGCGCTGCGGCGCAACCTTCCCCGGATATTGGAGCAGGAATACGGCCGTTTCGAAGTCGTCGTCGTGAACGACGCCTCGACCGACGACACGGAGGACGTGCTGAAGGGGCTGGAACTGAAATACGGCAACCTGCATCACACGTTCGCGCCTTCCGGCACACGCCACGTCAGCCGCAAACGCCTCTCACTGACCATCGGCATCAAGGCGGCGCGCTACGAATGGCTGTTGCTGACCGGACCGGACTGCCGTCCGAGCTCCTCTCGCTGGATTGCCACGATGGCAACGCATTTCCGGGGCGGCACGCAAATCGTGCTGGGGTATGCAAACCACGCGACGGACAAACGCCGGCTCACCCGCAAGGCCGTGTTCTTCGAGCTGTTCCACCAGATGCGGTACCTGCCTTGGGCTGTCCGCCACAAGGCTTACCGCTGCAACCCGTCGAACGTGGCCTACCGCAAAAGCCTCTTCATGAGCCATAGGGGTTTTGCCGACGACATCCGCCTCTTGGACGGGGAGACGGAACTTTTGGTCAACCGCCACAGCCGCATCGGCAACACCGCCGTATGCCTCCATCCGGACGGCATGGTGCGGCGCGGGAAAGTAGCGTCGGCGGCACAATGGAGGCTCGACCGGACTTCCTACATGGAAACCCGGCGGCATTTCAGGCGGACGTGGCGTTATCGCCTGACGTTCAACCTCGGACAAGTTCTCCTGCTCCTGTACCATTGCGCCACGGCTCTGGCTCTCGGCTGTGGCGCGTGGCGGCGGCAATGGGCGGCTGTCGCCGCCGTATCCCTCCTGTCCGTCTTCCTCGGGGCGAAGAAGACGGCTTGGTTCAACCGTTCGGCGCGGGCGTTGGGAGAGCGTCCCTACCGCCTGTCCTTCCTCTGGTACGAGGCGAGGGTGATTGCATGGCAAGTCCGTTCGTGGATGAATCACCGTTCCGCCCCGCGCTCGCGTTTCTACCGCAAGGCTCTCTGAGAGGGGGGGGACGGGCGACCGCCCATGCTTTGTCGCGGCACTTTTCAGGACTGCGTCGGGAAAATCGCTTGCGTGCATACCCGATAAATCGTAACTTAGCGGCCCAAGTACGCCACTTATGCAGACATCCGACCAAGCCGTCACGTATGGCAGACACGTCCGCGCCCTCGTCACGCTGGGCGTTCCCATCATCGTGGGACAGTTGGGTTCCATCGCGCAAGGACTGGCCGACACCGCCATGGTGGGGTGGTACGGCGCGCGCTCGTTGGCGGCGGCAGGCTTCGTCAACAACATCATGATGCTGGTGTCCGTCTTCGCCTTGGGTTACTCCTACGCCATTACTCCCGTCGTGGGCTCCATGCGTGCCCGCGGAGAGTTGGAGGATGTCGGCAAGGCGTTGAAAGCCGGGCTTCAGGTCAACGGTTTGCTGGGCTTGGGGCTTTTCCTGCTGATGGGCACGTTCTACTTCTTCCTTGGCGACGTGGGTCAGCCCGAAGAACTTCTCCCCGAAATCCGCCCCTACTACGCCATCGTCCTCGCCTCCGTCCCCGTCCAATGCCTGTTCAATGCCTTCAAGCAGTTTTTCGACGGCATCGGCAACACCCGTGCGCCGATGTGGATAATGGTTTGCGCCAACTTGTTCAACGTCGCGGGGAACTACCTGCTGATTTATGGCGTCAGTCCTTTCCCGCAACTCGGGCTGGCGGGGGCGGGCATCGCCACCACCCTGTCGCGCATCCTCATGCTGGCTGCCGTCTGCGGGCTGTTCGCTTTCGGCGGCGACTGCAAGAAGTACCGATCCGGCTTCCGCGCCAAGGGCGGGAACGCCCACTTGCGCCGTCGGTTGCACAAACTCGGCCAGCCGATTGGCCTGCAAATGGGAATGGAGACGGCTTCGTTCTCCTTGTGTTCTGTCATGCAGGGGTGGATAGGTGCGGCAGCCCTCGCCGCACATCAAATCATGGCAACCATCGGTTCCGTCTGTTTCATGGTATATTACGGCATAGGCGCGGCCGTGGCCATACGGGTCAGCCATTTCCACGGGAAGAACAATCCCAGAGACGCACGCCGCACCGCCCTCGCGGGCTACCTGATGATTCTGGCAGCCGGATTGGCGTCGGGTTTGGCCATCAGCGTGTTCATCTCAGAGATCTGCGCCTTCCTCACCGACGACGCGGACATACGCCGCATCGTTGCCGGGCTTGCCGTTCCCTTCGCGCTGTACCAGTTCGGCGACGGGCTGCAGGTGAACTTCGCCAATTCGTTGCGGGGCATCGCCGATGTCCGTCCGCTCATGCGCTACGCTTTCCTGTGCTATGTCGTCGTTTCCCTGCCGTTGAGTTACCTCTTGGGTTTCACGTTCCGTGGCGGTCCCGCTGGGATATGGATGGCCTACCCCGTGGCGTTGACGCTGGCCGGGACGCTGTTCTGCCGCCGCTTCCTCCGCAAGACGTGCGTGACAGCCACTGAACCGCAAGGGCAGGCTCTGTGAGAGCGAGATTGTGATGATACTCGCAGTTACCGTTCCGGCTCGTTCAGGAACTTCGTGGTAAGGTCTTTGCGACGGGGGATACGTCAGGCGGGAATTCTTTGGGGACTTTCCGGTCGCGGCATATACCGTGCAGGGGCTGAAGGCGGGCATGAGGAGCAGGCTCATGCCAATCCGGGACAGGATGATGCCACGCAAGAGGTACATTCCCGTCATTTTCAATCCTCTGCCATACAAAACAGACAAATGCCCGCTTTTTCCCGTCATATCCGATCCGAATTACCCTTCAAAACTTCACGCTGTCAAAAATCAGATTCGTCGCTCCGGCGTTCCGCGTGATGTACTGTCCGGCAATCCGACCCAACGTGTTCCGGGTTTTGCCGTCAGAAAGCAGGCGAACCATCGCCCGGTCAAATGCGGCCGCGTTCGCGACTTCGATGCAACCGCCCTCGCGCAGCAAGTCCTGCGCCTCGCGAAACTTGCGGTTGTTCGGGCCGACGAGTACCGGCACGCCGTACACCGCCGCCTCGGTCACGTTATGGATTCCCGCACCGAACCCGCCACCCACGTAGGCCGCCTCACCGTAACGATAGACGGACGAAAGCAAACCGTAGCCGTCGATAATCAGGCAATCGGCTTGGGCGGCACTTTCCTCCGTGATTCGGGAATAACGCGCGAAGGGACGATGCAACCTGCCCTCTATTTCCTTCAGACGGTTCTCGTCGACCACGTGCGGCGCCAGAACCAGTTTCATTTCCGGATGAGCATTGAAATAGGGAATGATCAAATCTTCGTCCGGCTTCCATGTACTCCCGGCCACCAGCACCTTGGCATCCTGGCTGAAAGCTTTCACCAACGGCAACTCCTTGGCTTGGCGGCAAATATCCAATACGCGGTCGAAACGGGTGTCTCCGGACACGATGACGTTCGTAATGCCCTTGCGTGCCAACAATTCGCGCGAAGCCTCGTCCTGCACGAAGAAACAGGTAACGCAGCGTAGCACGTCGCCGTACCCGCGCCCGTACCAACGGAAAAACACCTGGTTCCCGCGGAAAATAGCACTCACGACGTACACCGGAATCCTTTGGCGACGGCAGGCATGCAGGTAATTGCTCCAGAACTCGTATTTGATGAAGAACGCCATGCACGGGCGGGCCAGCCGCAGGAAACGGCGCACGTTGCCCGGCGTGTCGAACGGGAGGTAGCACACCACGTCGGCACCTTCGTAATCCTTGCGCACTTCATAGCCGGAGGGAGAGAAGAAGGTCAGCAATATCCTGTATCCGGGATGTTCCCGACGCAGGCGTTCCATCAGCGGGCGCCCCTGCTCGAACTCGCCCAAGGAAGCGGCATGGAACCAGACATACGCATTCCCGGGGCGGACGTCCTTGCGCAAGACGCGGAAGGTCTCCCTTTGCCCTTTCACCATCATCCGCGCCTTCCTGCAGAAGGGCGAAACGGCCACGACGGCCAGAGCGTACAGACGAAGCGCGACCGAGTATATCATTTCAGGATTTCCACAGCCTTGCGCATCCTGCGTAACGTCTCCGCCTTCCCGAGGAAGGCGGAGAGCTCGTACATGTCGGGGCCTTTCCCCGTGCCCACCAGTGCCACGCGCCAGGGGTTCCAAGGCTTCCTGCCCGTCTCTTCCGCCCAACGGTCGACGAGGGCCTTCTGCCTTTCCGCCGAGAAGTCGTCCAGACTTTCCAGCAATGCGGCCAGTCGGGTCATGTCGTCCGCCGCCGTTGCCGTCCAGTACTTCCGGACGAACTTGTCCCCGCGGTCGTAAGTCTGCGGGGCGACGAAGAAGAAGTCGCAGAGAGGCCACAGTTCGCTGATGAAATTGATTTTCTTCATCTTCATCATGCCTACCACGGCTTCGACGCGTTCGATAGGTTCCTCTATCCCGTTCCCGCGCAGAATTTTGTCGAACGCGGGGGCCAGCTCCCTGTTGTCTTTCATCAGGATATATTCACGGTTGAACCACAAGGCCTTCGCGTAGTCGAACTTGGCGCCGGCCTTGCCGCATTTGGCAATGTCGAAGAGCTCGGCCATCTCGTCGAGGGACATGACTTCCTGATTCGTCCCGGGGTTCCAACCCAACAGGGCGAGGAAGTTGAGGACGGCTTCCGGGAAGTATCCGCTCTCGCGGAAGCCGGGTGTCACGCGTCCCGTGGCGGGGTCGCGCCATTGGAGCGGGAGGACGGGGAATCCGAGGCGTTCTCCGTCGCGCTTGCTCAACTTCCCTTTCCCGTCGGGCTTGAGCAGGAGGGGCAAGTGTGCGAAGGCGGGCATCGTGTCCGCCCATCCGAGGGCGCGGTAGAGGAGGACGTGGAGGGGGGCGGAGGGCAACCATTCCTCGCCGCGGATTACGTGCGTCACTTCCATCAGGTGGTCGTCGACGACGTTGGCGAGGTGGTATGTGGGCAACCCGTCGGCGCTCTTGTAGAGCACCTTGTCGTCGAGAATGGAAGAGCTGACGACGACGCGTCCGCGGATCATGTCGTCGACGTGGACTTCCTCTCCCGGATTTATCTTGAGCCGCACGACGTACTGACAGCCTTCCGCCAACAGGCGCTCCGTCTCGGCGCGCGGCAGGGAGAGCGAGTTGCGCATCATGGCGCGCGTGGAGGCGTCGTACTGGAAGTTTCGGATTTCCCTCCGTTTGGCTTCCAGTTCTTCGGGCGTGTCGAAGGCGAGGTAGGCCTTGCCCTCGTCCAGCAGCCACCGCACGTATTTCCGGTAGACGTCCCGCCGCTCCGACTGGCGGTAGGGGTCGTAGCGTCCTCCGAGGCCCGCGCCCTCGTCGAAGGGTATGCCCAGCCATCGGAACGATTCGAGGATGTATTCTTCCGCGCCGGGGACGAAGCGCGCGGAATCCGTGTCCTCTATGCGGAAGACGAGTTCGCCGCCGTGCCGTCGCGCGAAAAGGTAATTGTACAATGCCGTGCGCACTCCGCCTATGTGCAGGGGGCCGGTGGGACTGGGGGCGAAACGAACCCTTACTTTTCTCTGAGCCATGATGACGTTTGTGAATGTCGTGCAAAAATATCACTTTTTATTTAAACGCCCCGTATTTTTTTCGTATTTTCGCCCTATAACAAAGCATAGAAAAATGAACCGACATAACCAACAAGTCAGCCTTACGCCCAAGGCCTTGATTTACAGAATCGCCGTCGCCGTTGCAGTTTTGCCTGCCGTGTGCCTGTACATGCCGCGCAACGAACATCCGGGCTATCAGTTTCACAAAGACGAGCCCTGGCGTTACAGCCAGCTCATCGCGCCCTATGACTTCTCGATAGACAAAAGCGAGGAAGCCATACGTGCGGAGCGGGACAGCATATTACAATATTACGAACCTTATTTCGCCATCGACCCGGCCGTGGGAAGAGAACAGGCAGAAAAGTTCAAGGCCGCCATGAAAGGACGAAAGCCAGCGGCCATGTCGGCCAAGTACCAGTCGTACGTGGAAAGCAAGCTGGAACACATATACTCGCAAGGAGTCATGGACTCGAAGGATTATGACCGGATGCACAGCGACAAAGTGGCTTTCATCCGCATGTTCGCGCAGAACACGGCCAAAGAACAGGCGACAGGCCAAGTCTACTCTCTCAAGACCGCTTACGAATACCTCATCGACCTGGCAGGGGAAGACAGCCTGCGCTACGACCGCGAAGTATTGCGGAAGTGCGACCTGAGTGACTATATCGTCCCTAATCTGACCTACGACGAGGAAAAATCGGAAGAGTCCCGAAAAGACCTGCTGAATTCGCTCAGCCTCAGTAGCGGAAATGTCGTAAGGGGTCAGAAAATCATCGACTACGGCGAGATCGTGAATCAGAAGACCTACGAAATTCTGATTTCGTTGGAGAAAAAGGAAGCCGAGCGGAGTCCTTCCGCGTCTCAGTTGCGCACGATGCTGGCAGGGCAGTTCCTCTACGTGGCTCTTATCATTGCCTGCTTGGTGTTGTACTTCAGCCTGTTCCGCCGCGACTACCTTGCCAACATACGCCACGTCCTGTTCATCGCGTCCATGCCCGTCATCTTCCCGCTGCTTACCTTGTTCCTCGTCAGGCACAACCTGTTCAGCGTCTACGTCATACCGTTCGCCATGGTGCCCGTCTTCATACGCGTGTTCATGGACTCGCGGACGGCGATGATGACCCACGCGGTGACGGTGCTCATCAGTGCCATATGCCTGAAAAGCCCTTACGAGTTCGCCGCCACGCAACTCGTGTCGGGTATGGTGTCCATCTACAGCCTGCGTGAACTCTCCCAGCGTTCGCAACTCATCCGTTCGGCGTTTCATATCACATTGGTGTCCGCGGCCTTTTACATGAGCATGGAGCTCATGCGCAACAAGGACTTCGGACACTTGGAATACGGCGTGTACATGTACATCCTCATCAACGGCATCCTCCTGCTGTTCGCCTATCCGCTGCTGCTCCTGTTCGAGAAAGTTTTCGGCTTCACGTCCAACGTGACCTTGGTGGAGCTGTGCAATACGAACAACGACTTGCTGCGACGCCTGTCGGAAGTGGCGCCGGGGACGTTCCAGCACTCGATGCAAGTGGCGAACCTGGCCACGGAGGTGGCGAACAGGATCGGGGCCAAGGCGTTGTTGGTCAGGACGGGCGCGTTATACCACGACATCGGGAAGACGAACAACCCGGCCTACTTCACGGAGAACCAGAAGAACTTCAACCCTCACGAGCTCATCAGCCACGAGCAGAGCGCGGCGATAGTGATCGGCCATGTCAGGGACGGGCTCAGACTGGCCGAGAAGCATAACCTGCCTCAAGTGATAAAGGACTTCATCTCGACGCACCACGGGAAGGGGAAGACCAAGTACTTCCTGATTTCGTGCAAGAACGAGAACCCGGGCCGGGCGGTGGACGAATCGCCTTTCACTTACGGGGGTCCGAACCCGTGGACGCCGGAACAGGCCATCCTGATGATGTCGGATGCGGTGGAAGCCGCCTCGAGGAGCTTGGATGAATACACGGAAGAGAGCATCAGCGGGCTGGTGGACAAAATCGTGGACGGCCAGGTGCAGGAAGGGTTCTTCAAGGACTGCGCGCTCACGTTCCACGACATCTCCGCGGCCAAGGAGGTGCTGAAGGAGAAGTTGCGAACCATCTACCACACGCGAATCAGCTACCCGGAACCGGAAGGGGAACAGGCGGGGCCGCGTCACATAGGGTCCACGTCGAAATAGACCTGGGCGCCGCGGTAACCGGGCCGGGCCACCAGGCCTTGGCGGACACGGAGCAGATGCCCGCGCACCGCGGGGAGGGAGGCCTCGTGCTCCACCTTTATCATAATCCTGCGGACATAGAGCGACCGGATTCGCGGCACGGGGGGGTCGGCGGGGCCGAGTACGCGGTCGCCGAAGACCTGGCGCAGCCGTTCCGCCATCTCCGCGGCGAGGCGGTCGAGCACGTCGGGCCGGGCGTGCTTCATGCAGACGTAAACGAGTCGGCAGAAAGGGGGGTACGCGAACATCCGGCGTTCCTCCATCTGCGCGGCGTAAAACCCGAAGTAGTCGTGTTCCGCCACGTGGCGGACGATTGGCAGGCCGGGGCTTCCGGTCTGGAGGATGACGCGCCCGGGCGCGTCGCGGCGCCCGGCTCGTCCCGCCACCTGCGCCATCAGCTGGAAGGCTCGCTCGAAGCTGCGGAAGTCGGGCAGGGAGAGCATGTCGTCGGCATCGAGTATGCCGACTACGCGGACGCGCCCGAAATCCAACCCCTTGGCCAGCATCTGCGTGCCGACGAGTATGTCGGCCTTTCCGCTTTGGAAGTCGTCGAGGACACGCGCGTAGGCGTGGGGTGTGCGTGTGGTGTCGAGGTCCATCCGGGCGACGACGGCGTCGGGGAAGAGCCGCCGCACGTCGTCTTCCACCCTTTCCGTACCGAAGCCCCGCTGCACCAATTCCGTGCCGCCGCAGGCCGGGCACCGCAGGGGGAGGTCGTACGTGCGTCCGCAGTAATGGCAGGTCATCCGGTTCGTCGCCTTATGGTAAGTCAGGCTCACGTCGCAGTCTTCGCACCTCGGCATCCATCCGCAGGCGGGGCATTGGACGAGGGGGGCGTATCCGCGCCGGTTGCGGAACAGTATGACCTGTTCCTTGTCTTGCAAGGCCCGGCGCATCTCCTCCAACAGGAGCGGGGAAAACGGGCCGACCATGCGCCGCTTGCGCCGCAGTTCCTTAATATCCACTACCACGACCTCGGGCAGGGACGCCTGTCCGAAACGCTGGTTCAGCTCCACCAGTCCGTATTTGCCCTTACGGGCGTTGTAATAAGTTTCCAACGCCGGGGTGGCCGTGCCGAGCAATGTACGGGCACCGCACATGCGTGCCAGCATGATTGCGGCGTCGCGGGCGTGGTATCGGGGCGCGGGCTCCCGTTGCTTGTAAGATTGCTCATGTTCTTCGTCCACGATGACCAGCCCCAGATGCCGGAAGGGGAGGAAGAGGGAGGAGCGGACGCCCACGATGACATCATAAGGCCGGTCGGACAACTGTCTTTGCCAGATCTCGACACGTTCGGCATCGGGAAACTTGGAATGGTACACACCCATGCGGTCGCCGAACACGCGATACAGCCTGTCTGTCAGTTGAGTGGTCAGCACAATCTCCGGCACCAGATAAAGCACTTGTTTTCCCTCGGCTATCATCTGACGAATCAGATGAATGTAAACCTCCGTCTTCCCGCTCGACGTTACCCCGTGAAGTAGACACACCGGATGACGGGAAAAAGCCTCTTCCAGTTCCCGGAACGCCCTCGTCTGAGCCTCACTCAAAGGGGAAACGCCAATCGTATCTGCAATAGCCGCACGGGGCAAGCGGCCAATTTCGTAGGGATAAGCCACTAATACGCCTTTCTCTTCCAGTGCACGACAAGCCGCCGGACTGCTGCCGACAGCTTCCATCAGGGCTTTCCGTCCTACCTCGGCCAGCATTTTCGGATTGCGCAAGCGTAAAGCCGCTA
>CAZGBV010000041.1:0-18783 GCA_964523985.1 uncultured Paraprevotella sp. | reverse complement strand
AAGTTCTCCCAACCGGAATGCCTTGAAATGTCCCTGTCCGGGAAACGGTTCGTCTTCCCTCATGCAATTCGTATTCATGTATTTATGTTCAAAATAGGATAATTCGCAAACTCACCGAAAATAATCCGGCATTTGAAAGAACCTCCTGCTTTTTTCTGTTCTTGCAAGTTCATTAACGGGCATGATACCGTCTGGTTATGGATGGGATTTTCGTGTTACGGTTTCCTGTGGTTGAGTCAGTCTGTCCCGCTTAGGTTTCCATGGGGCATGCATCCTCCGGATAAGGCGGTCTTTATGGTTCTTTGATTTTCAGCACGGCTCCTCCCCGGGGCGGAAGCGTGAACTTGAACTTTCCTTTCCTGCCCGCTTCGCTTCCTTCCAATTCTTCCATCTGCGGGGTCTTGCCGTCCTTGCCGTCATGATAATAATACAATGCCGGACTTCCGGCAAGCATGGGCAGGGGCACCTTCAGGTCGAGCGTCTCCTTTCCGGCATTCAAGGCCGCCACATACCAGTCCCGTCCGTGCCGGCGGGCCAGCACGACGTAACGTCCGGGGTAACCGTCGATGAAGCGGGTCTCGTCCCACACGGTAGGAATCTCCTTCATGAAGTCGATTTCGAAGGCCGGCACGTCCGTCAGGTTGTTCGGTGCCAAGGCAAAATTCTGGATGGGGTTCTGGAAGACTACGGCCGTGGCCAGTTCAAAAATGTCGGTGGTAACACGGGTCGTGCCGCCGTCGTTCCCCCTGTTCAGGCGTTTGTTCAGGAACGTCCCTCCAAATTCCATGCTTCCCACGGCGTTGCGGATAAAGGGGTGAAGCGTGGCGTTAAAGGCTTCGTTGTCGCAGAAATGCTGGTCGAAGACTAAGTTCTCGGACGCCAGCACGGCCTCGCTGCCCACGTAATTGGGATACATGCGCTCCCAGCCGCGCGGCAACGTACAGCCGTGGAAGATGACCATCAGCCCGTAGTCGTCGGCATCGCTCAAGATGGCTTCGTACAGGCGCATAGTCTCCTGCTTGTCGCCGCCGAAGAAGTCCACCTTGATGCCTTTCACGCCCTGCTGTTGCAGCCAGCGCATTTCCCGTTTGCGGGAGATCGGGTCGTCCATGATGCCCGTCGGCCCCTGCTCGATGTCGTTCCAGTAGCCGCTCGAACTGTACCACAAGAAAAGTCCCACGCCCTTGCCGCGAGCGTAGCGGACGAGTTCTTCCATCCGCTCGTGTCCGATATTCTTGTCCCACCAGTTGTCCACCAAGGTATATTCGTAGCCCATGGCGGAAGCCAGGTCGACATAGCGCACCTGGTCGTCGTAGTTGATGCTGTTGTCTTGCCAGAGAATCCAGCTCCATGTGCCGCGCCCGTACTTGTAGCGGTGCTCCGTGGTGAAGCGGGGCTCCACCACGTCCCACGGGATGGTAGTCCCCACGACGGGAGCCAAGTCGTCCGACACCGTGAGCGTGCGCCAAGGCGTGTGGCCGGGCAGGGCAAAGGCCGGTTCCGAAGTCCCGTTGCCGTTGTTCTCTTCCGCCATCGGGAACGCTATGGTATAAAGCCCGTCCCTCGCGTCGCTCAGGTGAGACCCGCAGTAGCGGCTGTCGACACCCGTTTCGCTCACGAGCACCCAGCCGTCCTCCCCTACGTGGAACAGGCCGGGGAAAGTATAGCCGTGGCCGTAGCGTGAAGGCTTGTCCATCGGCGCGTCGGCCTCGTACTCCTCCTCGTAGCTGGGCTTCGTCCGCTTCCAGCCTATCATGGCGTCGCTCTGCGGAGCCAGGAAAGTCGTGGTCTTGCCGGGGAAACGGAAGCCCGTGGCTTCGTTCATCACGCGCACGCACCCCGTCTCGCCCTGCTTCGGCAGGAAATAGCGGAAAGCCACGTTGCGGTTCGTCACCACGAACTCCACTTCCATCTCCTGTCTCCCGGCGTTGGCTAAGCGCACGGTAAGGGTGTTGGCTTCGTTGTGCACCTGCCCGGTCACCTTGCCCCGTTCCATGTAGTAACGGATGTCGCGGCTGCCGGCCTCGTCTTTCACCCAGACTAAGTCGCGGCTGAAGTCGCCGATGTCGGCCACCAAGCCCAAGGGCGACTTTTCCACCATCGTCACTTCCTTCCGCTCCTTTTTCCCGTAGACATAATATCCTACCTTATAATACGCGCGTCCGTCTTCCAGCCCCACCTTGAGGAAAGTCCTGCCTTCGGGGTCGGTGACGGTCTTTTCTTCCTGTCGCTCCGCCGCTGCGGAAAGAATATCGTCCGGCTCTTTGGTGGCAAGGATAGTCGCGTCCACTGGTATCGTTGCGACCGCCAACGCAACCGCCCAGAAGTTTTTTCCCATAGTTCTTATTGTCTTGGTCGTTGAAATGCCAAATACCTATTTTTCAAACTGGTATCCCCGGAAAAGTTTCCCGCTCCCTTCCAAATCCGCGCCGAAGTAGAAGCCAGGTTGAGTGGGCTGGTTGTAGGCCACGTTTTCCGTCACCATGCTGAGCCGGTAGGGGCGGTCTTCCAAGAAAGTATGGAAACGGTAAGGGGTGGGGAGTGGGGAGACGTACACTCGCAGGGTCGTGTTGTCCGCCGTGCGCGTCACCACCTCTTCGCGCCAGTCGCCCAAAATGTCGCCTTGTAGGCAAGGGTTGCTCTTGGATCCGTTGTTGAACCTGCATCCTTCGAACCTCGCCAGCGGGCGGCAGGTCTGTGTTTCCCAGTCGTACTTGCTCACCGTCCCATGGTCCAGCATTTCGCGCAGCAGGTCTCCGTCCCACCATACAGCCATGTTCGTCGGCAGATTCCGGGGAGAGTCGCAAACCACTTTCCCCTTGATGTTCCGTATGCCGCCGGAAGCCGCCGACCACATCTCCATCCCGTAGTTGGCGGGGTCTATGTCGGCGGCCATGCAACGTCCCACGTCCTTGCCGGACGGGATTTGGAAGATGACCTCGCCCGTTGCCGCGTCACGGAAATCGCTTCCGTCGCGCCCGTTCTCATGGCAGTCCCACACTTGCAAGCAAGGCGACGAGGGGTCGAAAGCCGTGAGGTGCAAGGCATCGCCATGGCCGAAGCCCGTGTTGTATAGCCCCGTCCCGTCGTGGTCTATCGCACACGATCCGTATGTGATTTCGTCGCAACCGTCGCCGTCCACGTCGGCCACGCGCAAGTTATGATTTCCTTGCCCCGCATACGAAGCCCAGCGTGCGGAGTCCGTGTCGAACACCCACCGCCGCGTCAGCTTTTTGCCGTCCCAGTCGAAAGCCGCCAGGACGCTCCGCGCGTAATACCCCCGGCACATTACCACGCTCGGATGCCGTCCGTCCAAATAAGCCACAGCCGCCAAGTAACGCTCGCTGCGGTTGGCCTTGGTGTCTCCGAACGATGCCATGTCGCCGCGCGGGGGAACATAGTCCACTGTCTGTAAGGCCGTACCCGTTTCCCCGTCGAACACCGTCAGGTATTCCGGCCCCGAAACGACGTGCCCTTTCATCGGTTCCGTCGGGTCTTGCGCTGCGGCGCGGTAATCAGCCTCCGGGTCGCCTGTCACGTTGCCTTTTCCGTCCACTGTCCCGTCGGCCGTCTTGGCCGTGACTTCAGCCTTGCCGTCGCCGTCGAGGTCGTACACCATGAATTGGGTATAGTGAGCCCCCGCCCGGATGTTGCGTCCCAGGTTTATGCGCCACAGGCGGGTGCCGCCCAATTCGTATGCATCCAGAAACACCGTCCCCGTGAAGCCGCCGTGGGAGTTGTCATGCGCGTTGGTGGGTTCCCATTTCAAGACTATCTCGAAATCTCCGTCTCCGTCCAGATCACCGACGGAAGCGTCGTTGGCCGTGTAAGTACAAATACTGCCGTCCGGCATTGTCTGGTTCTCCGGTTGCCGTAACGGGATTTCTACATAACCGCACGGGGCATCGGGCGGAAGCGTCCAGTCACCGCCCGTCGAACTCTCTTCTCGGCCTTCGTTTATCACCCGCACTTCATACACCGCCTTGTCGCGTGACGGGTTGTAATCGTAAAATTGCGTGGAAACGGCCACCGGCTTGGGCGTGACCAGCCGTCCGTCGCGGTACACGTTGAACGCCGTACCGACAGGGTCGGCAGACAAGTAGCGCCAGCTCACCATGACCGTGTCGGGCGATGTCCTGACGGCCACGACACCCCGCCCCAGACGTTCCTCCGTAGCGGAAAGGGACGAACTCGTTTCCCGTCCGTCGGCCTGCCTCGTGACGGATGGTTTCCCCAACGTGGAAACCGGCCACATCGCTCCCGCCGCGCACGACACAAAGGCAACGCACAAGCAGATTTTCCCAAGAACCTTTTTCATAAATTGCTATCAACGATGGTGCGAAGATAACGAAAAGGAAATGGATTTCTGTCCGACGGACTGATAAAATCTATTAAAATCTCATGACTCCTTGATAGAAAAGGGCGGGAACGAGGCGTTTCTTACTTGAAAATCCATTATCTTTGCAAGGGGTGGACGGTAGGCCGCAAAACCGGGAAAACTGGGAATGCGGGTCGTGCCGGGCTTGCCTCTTCCAAACTGCGAGATGGAACTGAAAAAAGCGATAGCGACCATAAGATTCCTTTTCGTGTTTCTTTTGGCGTATGCCGGAGAGACAGAACCTTTGTATGTTTCGGCCGCACCGGCGGGAACAAGCCGTTTCACTTTGGTCATCGACGCGGGGCACGGCGGGAAAGACCCGGGCGCGATAGGCCGCTTCTCCCGCGAGAAGAACATCAACCTGTCCGTGGCGAAAGCCTTCGGCAAACTGGTGGAGGAAAATTGTCCGGACGTGAGAGTGGTTTACACGCGGACTGCCGACGTGTTCATCCCGCTGGGGCGGCGGGCGGAAATCGCCAACCGCGCGAACGCGGACTTGTTCGTGTCCATACACACCAACGCCTTGCCGGGCAAGGCGGTGGGGCGCGGGGCGGAAACCTACACGCTGGGTATGGCCCGCGCCGACGAGAACCTGGAAGTGGCCAAGCGGGAAAACTCCGTCATCCTGGTGGAGGACGACTACAAGGAGCGTTACCAAGGCTTCGACCCGAAGTCTTCGGAGAGTTACATCATCTTCGAACTGATGCAGGACAAGTACATGGCGCAGAGCGTGGACTTCGCCAAACAAATCCAAAAAGAGTTCGGGACGACGGGCGGACGGGCGGACAAGGGGGTGCATCAGGCAGGTTTCCTCGTGTTGCGCGAGACGAGCATGCCGAGCGTGCTGATAGAATTAGGATACATCTCCACGCATGACGAAGAGGCATTCCTCAACTCGCAGAACGGCATACGCAAGATGAGCCGGAGCATCTACAACGCTTTCCTTTATTATAAGAAGCGGCACACGGGTGGAAAGGCGGCGGGCACGGAAACGGCGGCTCCGCGGGCGGAAGACGGCGCGACGCAGGTCGTGGAGAGTGCCGCGACGGACGATTCCGGGAGCGATATCGACTTGTTGGTACGGAACGGTGACGAGTCTGCGGCTTCCACAGTTTCCGCAGCGGGAAGGCGGCAGGTCACGGCGGACGCGCGTCCCGTGTTCAAGGTGCAAATTCAGGCTTCGACGCGGCAGATTCCCGCAGGGAGTTCCCGCTTCAAAAAACTTTCCCCGATAGACTTCTATAAGGAAGGGGCTTATTACAAGTACACTTACGGCGAAACCGCCGACTACGGAGAGGCCGTGAAGATACGCGACAAGATAAAGGAAGACTTCGAGGGGGCTTTCATCGTGGCTTTCAAGAACGGGCGGAAGATGGAACTCTCCGAAGCAATTTCGGAATATAAAAAGGGCAAACAAACGAGTGGAAACTTATGAAATACTTTACGAAAGAAGTCAAAATCGGATTGACCGGGGTCGTGGCCATAGCCGCGCTGTTCATCGGGCTCAACTTCCTGAAAGGCATCAACCTGTTCAAGTCCAGCAATTCTTACTACATAGAGTTTGCCGACATCAAGGGACTGTCCAAGTCAGGCCCCGTGCTGGCAAACGGATACAAGATAGGCACGGTGAGGGACATCCTTTACAATTACCGCCAACCGGGTCACGTGCTGGTGGAAATCAGCGTGGACGAGAACATGCGCATTCCCAAAGGTTCCAAAGGCACGTTGGTAACCGAATTGCTGGGAGGGTGTGACTTGAACCTCTTGCTGGGCGACCCCGAGGACGGACATTTCGCACCGGGCGACACCATACGGGGCGACGACAAGGTGGGGCTGATGGACAAGGCTGCCGACCTCGTCCCGCAGGTGGAGCAAATCATGGGCAAGGTGGACACGTTGTTGACCGCGCTGAACACGCTGGCCGCCGACCCCGCCCTGCCGACCATCTTGGAAAACGCCCGCGGCATCACTGCCAACCTGAACCAAAGTTCCCGACAACTGAAATTCCTCCTGAACAACGATATGCCCGAACTGACGGGCAAGCTGAACCTGATAGGCGACAACGTGGTCACGCTCACCGGTCGCATGAACGAGCTGGATTTGCAAGGCACGCTGGGCAAGGTGGACTTGACGCTGGACTATGTGCGGGGCATGACCGAGAAGATGAACCGCAACGACAACACGCTGGGGCTGTTGCTGAACGACAGTTCTTTATACAACAATCTGGCCAACACGGCCGGTAGTGCCAACAACCTGCTCATCGACTTGAAGGAGAATCCGAAACGTTACGTGCACTTCTCGCTCTTCGGGCGCAAGAACTGATGCCGGGGAAGAGGCGGGGGAGCGGGCGTGCGGTCTCGTCGTTCCTGTGCGGAAAGTCATCCTTTTGGGAACCAAGCACTTGGAAAAAAACAAGCAAAAGTCGGATTATTTATTTTTTTATTTTTATCGTTCTGAATGTAAGAGCCTTGAAACGCCTTTCGCCTCCCGCTTCCGGCGGGAGGCTTGTTTTTATCGCGGAATATTGCGAAATTTGCAACGTAGATAATAAGGAAGTTCATCGGAAAAATACAGGTCTTAATGAAAGGTTCAGCGCAATCGTTATGGGAACGTTGTCTGCTCGTCATCCGCAATAACGTGGACGAGAAACAGTACAAGACATGGTTTGAACCGATTCAAATCATCTCTTTCGAGAGGCAGGTCTTGACGTTCGGCCTGCCGAGCCAATATTTCTATGAATTCTTGTCGGAACATTTCGGGCGTTTGATATTCTCCGTCGTGAGACGGGTGTTCGGCGAAGGCACGCAACTGAAATACAGTCTGACGGTAGACCAAACCAACCATCTGACCGTAGACATAGGGCCGATGGGTGCGCGACCCGCGTCCTCGGGTGCCAAAACGCAGACCACGGGAGGCAACAAGGCTCCTAACCCGTTGCAGGCTCCCATGCCTGAGGATTTGGATTCGCAACTGAACGAGAACTATACTTTCGAGAACTTCATCGAGGGAGCGAGTAACAAACTGCCGCGCTCCGTGGGGCAGGCAGTAGCGGAGCACCCGAAACAGTCCACGTTCAACCCTTTGTTCATCTATGGGTCTTCCGGCGTGGGAAAGACCCATCTGGTGAACGCCATCGGGACGAAAATAAAGGAACTCTACCCAGCGAAGCGCGTCTTGTACGTTTCCGCCCATCTGTTCCAAGTGCAATACACGGACTCCGTGCGGAAAAACACCGTGAACGACTTCATCAACTTCTACCAGACTATCGACGTGCTGATTATCGACGACGTGCAGGAATTTGCGTGCCTGTCGAAGACGCAGAACACTTTCTTCCACATATTCAACCATCTGCACCAGAACGGGCGGCAACTCATCTTGACATCCGACCGTCCGCCCACTGCCCTGCAAGGCATGGAAGAACGGTTGCTGACGCGTTTCAAGTGGGGGTTGCTGGCCGAACTGGAGAAGCCGAACCTGCAACTTCGCCACGACATCCTGGAAAGCAAAATCAAGCGGGACGGGCTGAGGATACCGGAAGAGGTAGTCGACTTCGTTTCGGAAAACGTGAGCGACAGCGTGCGCGAGCTTGAAGGCGTGATTAACTCGCTCATGGCTTATTCCATCGTATGGAACCGGGAAATAGACCTGCCACTGGCGGAACGGATTATCAAGTGCGCGATAAGGAAGGAAAAGAAACAGGTGACCATAGAACTCATACTTGACAAGGTGTGCGGATACTTTGATGTCAAGCAGGAGGAGGTGCTCACCCCGTGCCGCAGGCAACCCGTGGCGCAGGTACGGCAGATTGCCATGTATCTGGCTCAAAAGCATACCGACCTGCCGCTGTCGCGTATCGGCTCATTGATTGGAAAGCGCACGCACGCCACGGTGTTGCATTCCTGCAACGTGGTGGAGGGTTTGCTTCACGTGGACAAGGCGTTTAAATCCAAAATGGAGGAGATAGAGAAGCTGTTGGCACAGCGATAGGATTCCGCTTCGAAAGGCTTCTCCGACGGGACGCAAGGACGGGTTTGTGGAAGTGTCGGTTCGCGTACCGTCCCTGTTCGTGTCAAGCGTCACCGAACCGCCGACGGTTCGGTGACAAGTCTGTCACGCGCCCCCTTGCAACTGCGGGGCGCGTGACGGATTGGAATCAAACGACCCACCTTCATGTCGATTTTGCATGAAACCAATTCGTTTCATGACTATTATTCATGCACATCTCACTTTTATGCCCCAAACTTTTGCCCAATAAGGAAAAAGGGGTTAATTTTGCGACTTGTTGAAAAAGGGAGAACATATAAAACGTCATAAGCATGAAACATAAGTTGCGCAGTGCGCAGAGCACGGAAGGTCGCCGCATGGCGGGTGCCCGCGCATTGTGGGTGGCCGCGGGGATGAAACGGGAGCAGTTCGGGAAACCGATAGTGGCGGTAGTCAATTCTTTCACGCAGTTCGTGCCGGGACACACCCACCTGCACGAAATCGGACAGGTGGTGAAGGTGGAAATCGAGAAGTTAGGTTGCTATGCTGCGGAGTTCAACACGATAGCCATCGACGACGGCATCGCCAT
The DNA here is from genome assembly GCA_964523985.1 of uncultured Paraprevotella sp. Classification (GTDB taxonomy): domain Bacteria; phylum Bacteroidota; class Bacteroidia; order Bacteroidales; family Bacteroidaceae; genus Paraprevotella. The sequence continues at coordinate 9,832 of CAZGBV010000041.1, read as the reverse complement.
GGGACACGACGGGATGCTGTATTCCCTTCCTTCGCGCGACATCATCGCCGACAGCGTGGAGTACATGGTCAATGCGCACAAGGCCGATGCCATGGTGTGCATCTCGAATTGCGACAAGGTCACGCCGGGCATGCTGATGGCCGCCATGCGCCTGAACATCCCTGCCGTGTTCGTTTCCGGGGGGCCGATGGAGGCTCACAAAGTCAACGGGGAGAACGCCGACCTGATAACGGCCATGATCAAGGGAGCCGATGCGTCGGTGAGCGACGAGGAGATGGCAAAGATAGAGGATTGCGCCTGCCCGGGGTGCGGCAGTTGCTCGGGGATGTTCACGGCCAACTCCATGAACAGCCTGACGGAAGCCATCGGGCTTTCCCTCCCCGGGAACGGGACGGTGCTGGCGACGCACGTCAACCGCGTGAGGCTCTTCCGCGACGCGGCCAGGCTGGTGGTGGAGAACGCTTTCAAATATTATGGGGAAGGAGACGAGAGCGTGTTGCCGAGGAGCATCGCCACGCGCCAGGCCTTCCTGAACGCAATGACGTTGGACATCGCCATGGGCGGGTCTACCAACACCGTGCTCCACCTGCTGGCCGTGGCACACGAGGCAGGGGTGGACTTCAAAATGGCGGACATCGATGCGTTGAGCCGCAAGGTGCCGTGCCTGTGCAAGCTCGCGCCCAACACGCAGAAATATTCCATGCAGGAATGCAACCGTGCGGGCGGCATCCTCAACATATTGGGCGAGCTGGCGAAAGCCGGCTTGCTGGACACATCGTGCCGCAGGGTGAACGGGCACACCTTGGGTCACGACATCGTGAAGTACAGCATCACGGCGGATCGGGTGGACGATGAGGCGCGGCGCATCTACGGCAGTGCGCCGGGCGGAGTGTTCAGCGACAAGATGGGGTCGCAGGACAACACTTACGACACGCTCGACACTGACCGCGGGGGGGGGTGCATCCGCGACGTGAGGCATGCGTACAGCCGCGACGGCGGGCTGGCCGTGCTGTTCGGCAACATCGCCCGCGGCGGTTGCGTGGTGAAGACGGCCGGGGTGGACGAGAGCATCCTGCGCTTCAGCGGGCCGGCCAAGGTGTTCGACTCTCAGGAAGACGCGTGCGAGGGAATACTGGACGGGAGCGTGGCGAGCGGCGACGTGGTGGTCATCACTCACGAGGGGCCGAAAGGAGGCCCCGGCATGCAGGAAATGCTTTATCCCACGTCCTACCTGAAAAGCCGGCATCTGGGGAAAGAATGCGCCTTGGTCACCGACGGACGCTTCTCCGGCGGCACGTCCGGCCTGAGCATCGGGCATGTCTCGCCCGAGGCGGCGGCCGGCGGGGAAATAGGCAAGATAGTGGATGGGGACATCATCGAGATAGACATTCCCAACCGTAGCATCAACGTCAGACTGGGCGAAGCCGAACTGGCAGCCCGTCCGCAACGGCCGCTCACGCGACGGCGCGTCGTGCCCCGCTCGCTGAAAGCCTATGCCTCGATGGTGAGCTCGGCGGACAAGGGCGGTGTGCGTGTGGTGGATTGAAAAACGGTTTTCGACATGGCAAAGGAAAAGATAACAGGTGCCGAGGCCTTGATGCGCTCGCTGGAACACGAGGGGGTGACGACGCTCTTCGGCTATCCGGGGGGAGCCATCATGCCGGCATACGATGCCTTGTACGGATACAGGGACAGGTTGCGCCATGTGCTGGTGCGGCATGAACAGGGAGCCACCCACGCGGCGCAGGGCTACGCCCGCGTGTCGGGCAAGGTGGGGGTGGCCTTGGTGACCAGCGGCCCCGGGGCGACGAACACCGTCACTGGCATAGCGGATGCCATGATGGACAGCACGCCCATTGTGGTGATTGCCGGACAGGTGGACGCTTCGTTGCTGGGGTCTGACGCGTTTCAGGAATGTGACTTGGTGGGCGTGACGCAGCCCATCAGCAAGTGGGCTTACCAAATCCGCCGCGCCGACGATGTGGCTTGGGCCGTGAGCCGTGCCTTTTACATCGCGAAGAGCGGCCGGCCGGGGCCAGTGGTGCTGGATTTCACCAAGAACGCGCAGATAGGCATGGCGGACTATGAGCCGCACGACACGGACTTCATCCGCAGCTATGTGCCCGTGCCCAAGACCGATTCCCATGCGGTGCGGCGGGCGGCGGAACTAATCAACGCGGCGCAACGCCCGTTCATCCTTGTGGGGCAGGGCGTGGAGCTCGGCGGTGCGCAGGAAGAAGTAATCCGGCTGATAGAAAGAGCCGACATTCCGGCAGGTTGCACCTTGCTGGGTCTTTCCGTATTGCCTTCCGACCATCCGCTCAACATGGGCATGCTGGGTATGCACGGAAGTCTGGCCAACAGCGTCAAGACGCAGGAGTGTGACGTGCTGATTGCCGCAGGTATGCGCTTCGACGACCGCATCACCGGAAAACTAAGTACTTACGCCCGCCAAGCCAAGAAGATACATTTCGAGATAGATCCCGGGGAAATCAACAAGAACGTGCCGGTGGATGTGCCCGTCCCGGGAGACTGCAAACAGACGCTGGCGCAAGTGCTCGAGCTGGTGAAGCCCAACCGGCACACGGAGTGGATCCGCAGTTTCGGGGAACACCGCGAGAAGGAAAGGGTGGCCGTGACAGAACCTGAAATCCATCCGGCCGACGGGCCGATAAAGATGGGCGAAGTGGTGCGCCGGGTGACGGAAGCCACCGGGAACAAGGCCGTCTTGGTGACCGACGTGGGGCAGAACCAGATGATGGCCGCACGCTATTTCAAGTTCTCGCGACAGCGTAGCATCGTCACTTCCGGCGGCATGGGCACGATGGGGTTCGGACTTCCGGCCGCCATCGGAGCCACGTTCGGTGCGCCGGAGCGCACGGTGTGCCTCTTTCTGGGCGACGGCGGCATCCAGATGACATTACAGGAGCTGGGCACAATCATGGAACAGCGCAGCCCGGTGAAAATAATCCTGCTCAACAACAACTTTCTGGGAAACGTGCGGCAGTGGCAGGAGATGTTCTTCGGCAAACGGTATTCCTTCACCCGGATGATGAATCCGGACTACGACATGATTGCTTCGGCCTACGGCATACCGCACCGCACGGTGGTGGAGCGAGCCGACTTGGCGGAGGCCATACGGGAGATGGTGGACACGGACGGCCCCTACCTGTTGCAGGTGGCCGTGATAGAGGAAGGCCGTGTGTTGCCGATGTGTTGTCCGGGTAACGACGTGGACGACATGTTATTGGACTATTAACGGGAGTTTCAGATGGGACAAGAGAAGATATTCTATACCTTGATAGTTTTCTCCGAGAATTTCGCGGGGCTTTTGAACCAGGTGACGGCGGTGTTCACCCGCAGGCAGGTGAACATCGAAAGCCTGAACGTGTCGGCCTCCAGCATAAAGGGCGTGCACAAATACACCATTACTTGCTGGAGCACGGAAGACCAGATACAGGTCATCACCAAACAGATAGAGAAACGTATCGACGTGCTTCAGGCGCATTATTTCACCGACGATGAGATTTTCATCCAGGAGGTGGCGCTTTACAAGCTGGCCACCTCCAAGGTGTTGGAAAATACCGACATATCGAAAGCCATACGGCGGCACGGGGCGCGGATAGTGGAGGTGAACCCCACTTACACCGTGGTCTGCAAAATGGGTCTGACGGGCGACATCTTGTCGCTCTATTTCGCGTTGAACGAATACAAGTGCGTGTTGCAGTACGTGCGGTCGGGGCGTATCGCCATCACGAAGAGCTGCACGGAATACTTGGACGAGTTTCTGGAAGAACGGCGGCGGACGTATGAGGAATTGCTGGACAAAGGTTAAGTAGAGGGGGAGGCATTGGGATGAAAGGGAACAAAGTGGGTACGTACTCGTTCGTGGCCGAGCCTTTCCACGTGGATTTCACGGGGAAACTTTTCATGGGCGCGTTGGGCAACCGCCTGCTCGACTGTGCCGGGTTGCATGCGGCGGAGCGCGGCTTCGGCATCGCGGTGCTGAACGAGAGCAACTACACGTGGGTGCTCTCGCGGCTGGCTGTGGAGATGGAGGACATGCCGGGGCGCGGCGAGGAGTTTTCGGTGGACACGTGGGTGGAGAACGTTTACCGTCCGTTCACCGACCGCGACTTCGCCATCTATGGGAAGAACGGTAAGGTTTACGGCTACGCGCGTTCGGTGTGGGCCATGATTAATATGGACACCCGCAAGCCGGCCGACTTGTTGTCGCTCTACGGGGGCGACATCGTAAACTACATAGAGTCGGAAAAGTCCTGCCCGATAGAGAAGCCTGGTCGCATCAGGGTGAGCAGCCGCATGCCGGTGCGTTCCATAGATGTCTGTTACAGCGACATCGACATCAACGGCCACGTGAACAGCGTCAAATACATCGAACACGTGATGGACTTGTTTCCTCAGGAATGGCATGCCGGGCACGCTGTCCGGCGCTTCGAGATGGCATACGTGGCCGAGAGCCGTTCCGGCGACACACTCAGTTTCTTCCGCGAGGAGAACGAGGACGGCAGTTGCGACATCGAAGTGCGCAAGGGGGTCGGCGGGGAGAACCCGGAGGGAGAGGTCGTGTGCCGGAGCAAGCTTGAATTTGACGACAGGCAGTAATTCATATAGGTTTATAAGAATAAATTCGTAACTTTGTCGCCGGACGCGGAATAAAAGAGAAACTTAAAGGAGAACGCGGCTGTTTGCCGCACAAACAGAAACAGATATGGCAGAATTGAATTTTGGTGGTGTCGTCGAGACCGTGATGACCCGTGAGGAATTTCCGTTGGAAAAAGCTCGTGAGATATTGAAAGGCGAGAAGATAGCAATCCTGGGATATGGCGTGCAAGGCCCTGGGCAGGCCTGCAACCTGCGTGACAACGGCTTTAACGTTATCGTGGGCCAGCGTCAGGGCAAGACGTTCGAGAAAGCCGTGGCCGACGGCTGGGTGCCGGGCGAGACCTTGTTTTCCATCGAGGAAGCCGCCGAGAAGGGCACGATAGTCTGCATGCTGCTTTCCGACGCGGCGCAGATGCAACTGTGGCCGGTCATCAAGCCTCGCCTGACCGCGGGCAAGACGTTGTATTTCTCCCATGGCTTCGCCATCAACTGGAACGACCGCACGGGCGTGGTGCCTCCGGCGGATATTGATGTCATCATGGTGGCTCCCAAGGGATCGGGCACTTCGTTGCGCACGATGTTCCTCGAGGGCCGCGGCCTGAACTCTTCTTACGCCGTCTATCAGGATGTCAGCGGGAAGGCATTGGACAAGGTGCTGGCTTTCGGCATCGGCATAGGTTCCGGCTATCTGTTCGAGACCACTTTCAAGCGCGAGGCAACTTCCGACCTGACCGGCGAGCGCGGTTCCCTGATGGGTGCCATCCAAGGATTGTTGCTGGCGCAGTACGAAGTGTTGCGCGAGAACGGCCATTCTCCTTCCGAGGCTTTCAACGAAACGGTGGAGGAACTGACGCAGTCGTTGATGCCGCTGTTCGCCAAGAAAGGCATGGACTGGATGTATGCAAACTGCTCCACGACGGCACAGCGAGGCGCGTTGGACTGGATGGGGCCGTTCCACGATGCTGTCAAGCCGGTGATGCAGAAGTTGTACCACAGCGTGGTGACCGGCGTCGAGGCTCAAATCGCCATCGACTCCAACTCCAAACCGGACTACCGGGTGAAGCTGGATGCCGAGTTGAAGGCCTTGCACGACAGCGAGATGTGGCGCACGGCGGAAACTGTCCGCAAGTTGCGTCCCGAGAACAATTGACGCGACAGACTTCTTTTTCGGGGACGGCAGTGACTTGCCGTTGGTGCGAATGACCCGAAGAGGCCGGCTACTGCAATGGGAGCCGGCCTCTTGCTTTTACGTCCGGCAAGGAGCCCCCGACGTTCCGCCTTCCCCGCAAAGGCTTCCCCCGGAGAAGGATTCCAAGAAGAGGTTTCCGGCATGGCTTTAAGCGGGCGTGTCACGGCTTCCGTCCGGGGGGTCAAGGGATGGGAAGGAATACCGCGCCGTCGTGGACGAGGATGACTTCTTCCTCTATCATCTGTCGTATGAGCCGGGCCGTCCTTTCGCGCGGAACGCCCGGGATGGTGATTTCCGTCAGGCGGTGTTCCCGTCCGTCGTTCAAGGTTTTCAGTATGAGGGCAGTGAGTTGTTCGTCCGATGCACCGTCGTCATGTTTCCGGGATGTCTGTTCCCGGCAGATGTCGCATTGTCCGCAGGGTTGCGCGTCCTCTTCACCGAAGTAATGCAAAAGTACTTTGCTTCGGCAAAAGTCAGTTTCTTCGGCGTAGTGCAGCATGGCTTCGATTCGCTCCTTGAAGTCCTCCTTGCGGTCGTCGTAAACGGCGGGGGGGAACACGATGCTGTCTTCCTCGACGCGTTTGCACGCGAAAGTGATGCGGGGCATCTTCTTGCGGGGTATGTAATGGAGGATGCCGGTCTTGCCGAGGGTCGTCAGCCCGTCGTAAACCTCGTCCGGGGTCATGCCGGTCAGGGCGGCAATGTGCCTCTCGTCGATGAACGCATAATCGCTGAACAAGCCTCCGTAGTTGCGTAACACGCATTGGATGAGTTGCTCCTGCCTCGCTTCCGTTTCATGGATGCGGTACAGTTCGTCGCGGCGGAGCAGGAAGTGCAGGCGGGAGGTGCTGTCCGGCTCTTCTTCATATTTGATGTAGCCTGCCCTTTCCAACAGTTTCAACGCGCTTTCCGTCTGCACCGGGAAATGCTTGTAGTTGCGACAGAACTCGTCCATGTCGAAGTCGCGTGTCACGTTGTAGCCGTCGCCCATGGCCATCTGGAAATAATAACAGATGTGTTCGTACACTTTCCGTATGGCATCCTTGTCGGGGTAGGTTTCGGCGATGCGCCTCGTCAGGCGCGTGCGGTCGAGTTTCTGATACAACAGCACCGCATAGGCGCGTCCGCCGTCGCGTCCGGCGCGTCCCGCTTCCTGGAAGTAAGCCTCTATGGAGTTCGGTATGTCCACGTGGACGACCAGGCGTACGTCCGGCTTGTCGATGCCCATGCCGAAGGCGTTGGTAGCCACCATGACCCTTACCTCCCCCCTTTGCCAACGGCGTTGGTTGAGGTCCTTTTCCGCCTCGCTCAGTCCCGCGTGGTAGAAGGTGGCGGAAATGCCGGATTCCTCCAGCTCCTCCGCCGTTTCCCTCGTGTTCCTGCGGCTTCTGGCATATACGATGGCCGACCCCCTCGTGCTGTTCAGTATGTGCACCAGTTCGCCGGCTTTGTCTTCCGTATGCCGGACGACGTAAGTCAGGTTCTTCCGCTCGAAGCTCATGCGGAAGGCGTTCTCCTCCCTGAAAGCCAGTTGTCGCTGGATGTCCTTCACCACTTGCGGCGTGGCCGTGGCCGTCAGGGCGAGCACGGGAACGCCCGGCAACATCTTGCGGATTTCCGCTATCCGCGTGTACGAGGGGCGGAAATCGTAGCCCCATTGGGAGATGCAGTGCGCCTCGTCCACCGTGAGCAGGTTCACGGGCATGCGGCTCATCTTGGTGAGGAAGATGTCCGACGACAGCCGCTCGGGCGACACGTAGAGGAACTTGTAACCGCCGAAGATGCAGTTCTCTAACGTGACGAGTATCTCCTCGCCCGAGAGGCCGGAATGGACGGCGGCGGCCTTGATGCCCCGCCCGCGCAGGTTGCGCACCTGGTCCTTCATCAGGGCGATGAGCGGTGTGACGACGATGCAGATGCCCTCGCGGCTGAGCGTCGGCACCTGGAACGTGACGGATTTCCCGCCCCCGGTGGGCATCAGGCCCAGGGTGTCGCGTCCCGCTCCTATGCTTTCGATGATTTCCCGCTGTATGCCGCGAAACCCGTCATACCCCCAATGCTTTTTCAATATCGACAGATAAACGTCTTCCATGCGCGGCTCCCGTGAGTGTCATTCGCCTTCGGCGGAGGGGCGTATGTCTTCTATCTGGAGCTGTATCTCGCCCCTCTTGTGCGTGTTGTCCTCGATGGTGTAACAGATGTCGAACGAGCGTTTGGTCTTGATGTAGCGGGCTTGCGAGCTTTGTCCGAAGGCGATGCCGTTCATCACGTTGTTGCTCTTGTCGTCCACCAGTTCCAGCTTGATGTGTTCCTGCTCGCGCCCCACCACCTTGCTCGTGCCGTAGTCGTACACGTGCCGCGTGCAGAACAGCGGCTTCGGGTTGTCCGGCCCGAAGGGGTTGAACTTCTTGAGGTCGTGGTGGAACTTTTGCGTGATGTCCTTGAAGCCTATCTGCGCGTCGATGTGCAATATGGCCGAAGTCTGTTCCGGCAGGATGTGCTTCTTCACGTAAGCCTCGAAGCGCCTGCGGAACTCCGGCACGTTTTCCTCTTTCATGGACAAGCCCACGGCGTAGGTGTGCCCGCCGAAGTTCTCCAGCAAGTCGCGGCAGCTCTCCACGGCCTTGTAGATGTCGAACCCCGGGACGGAGCGGGCCGACCCCGTGGCCAGGTCGTCCGTGCGCGTCAGCACCACGGAGGGGCGGTAGTAGATTTCCGTCAGGCGCGATGCCACGATGCCGATGACCCCCCTGTGCCACTTCTTGTTGTATATGACGATGGACTTCCGCTCGCATCGCCTGTCCAGCTCCTCCACGATGCCGTTCGCTTCTTCCGTCATCGACTTGTCCAGATCCTTGCGCATGTCGTTGTAGTGGTTGATGAGTTCCGCCATCTCGCGTGCTTTCCGGTAATCTTTCTCCACGAGTAGCGCGATGGCCTCCTTCCCGTTCTGTATGCGCCCCGACGCGTTGATGCGCGGCCCGATTTTGAAGATGATGTCGTTGAACGTCAGCACACGCTCCGGCAGGCCGCACACGTCGATGACGGCCTTGAGGCCGACGCTCGGGTTGGCGTTTAGTTGCCGCAGGCCGTGGTAAGCAAGGACGCGGTTCTCGCCCATCACCGGCACGATGTCCGACGCGATGCTCACAGCGCAAAAGTCCAGCAGCGGGACGAGCCGGCTGAACTCGATGCCGTTGCTCTGCGCAAAGGCCTGCATGAACTTGAACCCCACGCCGCACCCCGACAGGTGGGGGTAGGGGTAAGTGGATCCGGGACGCTTGGCGTTGAGGATTGCCACGGCGGGCGGCAGTATATCGCCCGGCACGTGGTGGTCGCAGATGATGAAGTCGATGCCCCTTTCCTTGGCGTAGGCCACCTCCTCCACGGCCTTGATGCCGCAGTCGAGCACGATGACCAGTCCCACGCCGCTTTCGTGCGCGTAGTCTATCCCCTTGGCCGACACGCCGTAGCCCTCCTCGTAGCGGTCGGGGATATAATAATCTATGTTGGAGTAATATTGTTGCAGGAACTTATAGACCAACGCCACGGCCGTGCAGCCGTCCACGTCGTAGTCTCCGTAAACCATGATTCTCTCCTTGCGCCCCAGTGCCGTGTTCAGGCGATCCACGGCCTTGTCCATGTCAGCGAACAAGAACGGGTCGTGCAGTTCGGCGAGCGACGGATGGAAGAATTTCTTGGCCTCCGCCGCAGTGTCGATGCCGCGCCTTGTCAAGAGAAGGCCGAGGACGGGACTGATATTCAGTTCCTTGGCCAGGCTCTTAGCTGCTTCCAGTCTTTCCGGTGTGGGAGGTTCTGATTTCCATTTGTAGTTCATTTTATGTATTTTTTCCTTCTTTCTGTCTCGGTACGCGCCGCCGCCTCCGGAGGCCGCGCGGTTGTTTGTGTAAAAGTAGGGAAAAACACGAGAAAACCGCAGTTCTCCTTTTGCTTTTTTACTATCTTTATGAGAAAGCGGCTGTTTTTTCCGTCTTTTTAATCCAGACCCAGTTTCTT
>CAZGBV010000040.1:0-18857 GCA_964523985.1 uncultured Paraprevotella sp. | reverse complement strand
TCCTGTCACGGGCAGACGCTTTCAGATTCCGCGCCACAAAAGCGGAGAAGCGAAACCGAAAACGGTCAAAAGCCTAAGCGAGCAATCCGGGGACAAGATATGAACCTTCGTAAAAAAAGCGATTATGAAAGTACAAGTGCTTATCGAGCGTGGTGCCGACGGGTCATTCGACGCGAACATGGAATTTGTGGACAATATTCCGTTCGGGCTTTTGGGGCAAGGCAGGACGGTATCGGAAACGATAGCCGACTTTCGTAACTCCTATACCGAAATCCGAGGCATCTATGCCGGGGAGGGGAAAGAATGCCCGGACTTGGATTTCGAATTCAAATACGACATCCCCGCTTTCCTGCAATATTATGCTTACGCCTTCACATTGGCGGGACTGGAACGCATCACAGGAGTCAATCAGAGGCAATTGGGACACTACATCAGCGGCATCCGGAAGCCGAGCGAGAGGACGGTACGGAAAATCGAAAGCCGTATGCGTTCCTTCGGCGCGGAAATAGCGGCCGTCAGTTTTGCTTGAGGACTGGAAATGGATGCTTTTCTTTTATTGCGGGTCATAACCGCCGTCATCGGCGGTGGATTGCTGGCATGGTCTTTCACCAAGCCAGACAAGAAGTGGCTGGAAAAACTCTGAGACGGGAACAAACGGACGAAAACTGAGACGGGATGAAAAGGAAGCATACGGAAAGGGAGACGGAAGGGGGACTGTCTGCCCGAAAGGCTGAACAGGATGGGCGAGTGGTTCGTGTCCGAGGACAAGGGAGACCTGATAACCATAAACGACAGGAAGGCGGTGCTGAAATGAGGCTGTATTTGGACACGAACATCCTCGTGTACCTGCGGACGGAAAGGGTGCGAGACGAGTTCGCGCCGAAGCGCTGTCAGAACTGCTTGATTACGGGAACACGCTGTACACGAGTGTGGTTTGTGTGCATGAGATGATTCACCTGTTCCACATAGGCAAACTCCAGTCCGAAAGGACGGAAGAAAATGATGCAATGGCTGTGCAAGCGTTTTTCAGTACGCTCGCAACAAGCATTAAATCAGCATAATACAAACGTAAAAATACTTTGCGACAAAGTTTCTTAGCTTATGATAACCATTGAACAACTGAAAGACATCAAGACGCGCACCGAGGCTCTTTACCGTTACTTGGATATCGAAAACAAGGAAATCCAGGTGGAGGAGGAACAGCTACGCACGCAGGTGCCGGGATTCTGGGACGATGCCAAAGCCGCGGAAGAACAGATGAAGAAAGTGAAGGGACTGCAGAAATGGATAGACGGCTACAAGGAGGTCAAGGCACTTTGCGATGAGCTGGAATTGGCCTTTGATTTCTACAAGGAAGAGATGGTTTCCGAGGAAGAGATAGACGGGGTGTACGGTCGCGCGGCGGCGGCCCTCGAAAGCCTTGAACTACGCAATATGCTACGGCAGGAGGAAGACTCGATGGACGCGGTGTTGAAAGTCAATTCCGGTGCCGGAGGGACGGAAAGCCAGGACTGGGCGGCGATGCTGATGCGTATGTACACGCGCTGGGCGGAGGCCCATGGCTACAAGTATACCGTCAGCAACTATCAGGACGGCGACGAGGCCGGCATCAAGACGGTGACCATGGAAATAGAGGGCGAGTACGCCTACGGCTACCTGAAGTCGGAGAGTGGCGTGCACCGTCTCGTGCGCGTGTCGCCCTACAACGCGCAAGGCAAGCGTATGACCTCCTTCGCGTCGGTGTTCGTGACCCCGCTGGTGGACGACTCCATCGAGGTGTACGTAGACCCGTCGTGCGTGTCGTGGGACTTGTTCCGCTCGGGGGGTGCCGGAGGACAGAACGTCAACAAGGTGGAGACTGGCGTGCGCCTGCGTTACCGTTACAAAGACCCCGACACGGGCGAGGAGGAGGAAATCCTCATTGAGAACACCGAAAGCCGCAAGCAGCTGGAGAACCGCGAGAATGCCATGCGCCTACTGAAGTCGCAGCTCTACGACCGCGAGATGCGGAAACGAAGAGCCAAGCAGGCCGAGATTGAGGCAGGGAAGAAGAAAATCGAATGGGGTAGCCAGATACGCAGCTACGTGTTTGACGACCGGCGAGTGAAAGATCACCGCACGAACTACCAGACCTCGGACGTGAACGGGGTGATGGACGGGAAGATAGACGGCTTCATTAAGGCGTACCTGATGGAGTTTGCCGGGGGCGAATGAGTTTTACCTTTAAAAGATATTGACATGAGCGTGAAAAAACAAATGAGGCGCGCCGCTCGCGCCGCCCACGAGGAGAAGAGGGAAAAGCGCGCGATGGGAGCTTTGATTGGTGCCTTGGCGGTGCTGATAGTTTTGGGCATCATCGCCTTTGCCATTATGGGAAATGAGTTTTGAGATAGAACGCAAGTTCTTGGTAACGGGCGACTTCAAGTCGCAGGCCTACGGTAGTAGCAACATCCGGCAGGGCTATGTCTCCACGGTGGGGAAAGCTTCGGTACGTGTGCGCATCCGCGACGACAAGGGGTATCTCACGATAAAAGGTCGCTCCGACGCGGCGGGTGTCTCGCGTTACGAGTTCGAGACGGAAATACCCCTGCGGGACGCGGAATACATGATGGGACTGTGCGAACCGGGCGTGATAGACAAGACGCGCTACCTCGTGCGGGCGGGGCGGCACGTGTTCGAGGTGGATGAGTTTCATGGCGACAATGAGGGGCTGGTGGTGGCCGAAGTGGAGCTTTCCGACGAGCGGGAGAATTTCGAAAAGCCCAGCTTCGCGGGGCGGGAAGTGACGGGCGACCGCCGTTACTACAACTCTCACCTTCGCGCCTTTCCCTACAAACTTTGGAGAGAGGAATAAGGGGAGCCGCGGCGGTATCGGCTCTGCCCCGACTCTCCCCGCGCGTCACCGGGTAAGGCTGTCCGCGTCCGGCGAGTGTGGGAAAGTTTCGTCTTACGCCCGCTTGCGCGACATCTTCCGGGTGAAAAGAATGCCGAGCACCATGCCGAGCAAGGCACCTGCGGCATTGGCGGCCAAATCGAGCCAGTCACCGTTACGGTCGGTGGTGCAATAAGCTTGCGCCAGTTCGACGAGGCCGCTCATGGCCACCGGAGCCGCGTAGAGGACGATGACGCGCGTCACGGGGAAGGTCTTCCCGTGCCGTTGTCGGTGGTCTTCCGTCCACAAGACGAACGTTAGGAAACCGTACATCAGCAAGTGAGCCCATTTGTCAATGAAGCGCACGTCGTCCAGTTCCGTCTCGGGCGGGGTAAACAGCGAGAGATACCAAATGGCGAGTACGAGGACGGTGGTTACCGGATGCCTCTTTATCCATTTTGAAAGTTCGTGCGTCATATAAATTACGATTTGGCCGCAAAAATAATTCTTTTTTCGTATTTTTGTCGTTGTTATGGGTCGGTTTTTTTAAAGACGAATCTATGTCAGCGAATGAGAGGGTGAATTTCGGGAGCAAGGCGGGCATCATACTGGCCTCGGCTGGGTCGGCGGTCGGGCTGGGAAACATTTGGCGCTTTCCTTGTCAGGTGGGCGAGAACGGCGGGGCGGCTTTCATCTTGGTTTATGTCTTGTGCGTGATGTTCCTCGGCATACCGGTGATGCTCTCCGAGTTCCTCATCGGCCGCCGTTCGCGCGCCAACACGGGGGGAGCCTACGAGGTGCTGGCACCGGGTACGCAATGGAAGTGGGTCGGCATGATGGGGGTGGCGGCGGCTTTCCTCATTTTGGGATATTACGGTGTGGTGTCCGGGTGGACGCTGGAATATATGGTGGCTTCGGCGGCTGGACACCTTTCGGGGAACAAGGACTACACACTCTATTTCAACGACTTTGCGGGAAACCCTTGGAAGCCTGTCCTCTATATGGCGGCTTTCATCCTGCTGACGCACATCATCGTCGTCCGGGGCGTGAAGGACGGAATAGAAAAGTTCTCAAAAATCATGATGCCGCTACTCTTGCTGATTATCTGCGTGCTGGTGGTCTGTTCCTTCTCCATGCCCGGCTCGTCCGAGGGGCTGGCGTTCCTGTTGCGTCCCGACTTCGGGAAGGTAGACGGCAAGGTAGTTCTCGATGCCATGGGGCAGGCTTTCTTCTCCATGAGCATCGGTATGGGATGCCTTAGCACGTATGCTTCTTACTTCACGCGCGATGCCAATCTGGTGAAGACGGCGGGGAGCGTGGCGTTGATAGACACGTTGGTGGCGGTGCTGGCGGGCTTCATCATTTTCCCAGCAGTCTATTCCGTGCCGGGGCTGTCGCCCGATGCCGGACCGGGACTGGTGTTCGTTACCCTGCCCAACGTGTTCCGGCTGGCTTTCGCGGACGTGCCGTGGGTGGGTTACGTCTTCTCGGTCATGTTTTACGTGCTACTGGTGCTTGCGGCACTGACTTCCACCATCTCCCTGCACGAGGTGGCCACGGCTTACCTGCACGAGCGTTTCCGCTTTTCGCGGAAGAAGGCCGCGGCGGTGGTGACATTGGTGTGCACGACGTTGGGGGTGTTCTGCGCCTTGTCCTTCGGGGTGCTGAACGGAGTCCGCCTCGGGGGAATGACCATTTTCGACGTTTTCGACTTTGTCACGGCCAAGCTGATGTTGCCATTGGGCGGGATGTTTATCTCCGTCTTCACGGGGTGGTGGCTCGACCGCCGCATAGTGCGCGAAGAGGTGACGGACTGGGGGAAACTTCGCATCCCGTTTTTCGGTTTCTACGTATTCTTACTGAAGTTCGTGGCTCCCGCGGCCATCGCTTCCATCTTCGTGAACGAGTTGTTTAAATGACCGGACATGGGGCGGGCATGGCGTGATTTCTTCTATTACTCCAAAGCGGACAGGAGGGCGGTGCTACTGTTGGTCGGTGTGCTGGTGGGGATTGTGCTGACCACTTCTTTCTTCTTGCTGTCCGAACGCGGGATGGCGACGGCGGAAGAGGATGCCGCCCTGCCGGACTACGGAGATTTCCTCTCCGGATTGCAGACAGACTCTGCACCGGGCGGACGAAAGGGGCGACCTTACGCCGTGCCCGTCCGGGCGAAACCGGCCACATTCTTTTTCGACCCCAACACGGCAGACTCCGCCACCCTGCTCCGTTTGGGGCTGACTCCGTGGCAGGTGCGCAACATCTACAAATACCGAGTGGGCGGCGGACGCTACCACCGTCCGGAAGACTTTTCAAGGCTTTACGGGCTGACAAAGGAGGACTACGACAGGCTGTCACCCTATATCCGCATCGCCGACAAGTACAAGCTGATGTCAGACCTTTATCCCCGCGGACTGCCGGAAACGGACACAGTGAAAAATCACCCCCCCGTCAAGAAAAATTGCCGGAGGGCACACAAGTGGAACTGAACGCGGCGGACACGGCTATGTTGAAGAAAATCCCCGGGATAGGCTCTTATCGTGCGAGACGGATTGTGGACTACCGCGACCGTCTAGGTGGTTTCGTGTCCGTTGCTCAGCTGGACGAAGTGGGGGAACTTCCGGAGGGAGTCGGGAGGTGGTTCACGGTGTCGCCTGCCGTGCGACATCCGTTGCAGGTCAACAGGTTGTCGGTGGATGCCTTGCGCCGTCACCCGTATTTGAACTTCTACCAGAGCCGCGTGATAGTGGAGCACCGTCGCAAGTACGGGCCGATAAGAGAACTGCGAGCCTTGTCGCTGTACGAGGAATTCACGCCTTCCGACCTTGAGCGTCTGCGTCCCTACGTGGATTTCGAGGACTGACCTTCCCCATCATGGCTTGTCTTGTACGGAAAGAACGATTTCCGTAAGGCAGATTGGAGGCGCGGAAGCCGTTCTTTGGGTGAGGTATTTTTCAGGTTTTCTTCTTCTTTCGCAATCCACGCATTAACTTACGTGAGTTCGGGATAAGAAAGTACATGAAAAAATCGGCAATCTCGCAAATGTCAGAGACTTACGGATTATACGCTTATTCTTTCACTCAGATTTGCGCAACCGGTCGATGCGGGTTACCAATCCGTCCGACAAGCCGGTTACCACCTTGCGGCAAAACATCTTTCCGCTCCGTCTCAGCAGGGGCAGGTCGGCTTTAGTCCAAATCCTGATGCACTTACCATAGGAAATGTGGTGCAACGGGTAAGATTCATACCCATGATGAATTCCCGTCCGGGCTGACTGTCGAAGTAACGATGAATGCCGACATTGCTCCATAGCGGATAATCCTGCCCCGACAGGCTAACCACCCAGCCATAGCACGCCCGCTTTGCAATACGGCACCCCGTAACTCTTTCTGATACTCCACCTGACTCCATCCTCCCCAGCTTACCCAATGCGAAGAGACAAATTCGACCTTTCCTCTCAAAAGGTCGCGGAAAGGGCTATCCTCCACCTTGAGATGCAGTGCGTCCTTATAGGCGGAGATAATTATAGGCAATCCGTGTCACATCATTTCGTTCATACCTTATTATAATACCCCCGTCGCCGGAATTAATTATGGCGACTTCTTTTGTTTGCCTGCCTCTTTATCACCAATCATAGGATGAAATAGGCAAAAGACATCGGCAAGCAAACTTTTTGGTACGTGGCTCTATCAGGAAAAAGTATGGTGTTCAGAGCTTACGTTTGAAATCCACCATCTTAATCGCCGCAACGGCACATTCGTCGCCCTTGTTGCCCAAGATGCCGCCTGCCCGGTCTTGCGCCTGTTGCAAGTTGTTGCAAGTAAGCAAGCCGTAGATGACGGGCACGTCGCCGACCGTGTTCAGTCCGGCCAGCCCCTGGGTCGTTCCCTCACAGATGTAATCGAAGTGGGGAGTGTCGCCGCGAATCACGCAACCGACGGCTATCACGGCATCCACTTTGCCGCTTCTGGCCATTCTGGCAGAGCCGAATACCAACTCGAAACTCCCCGGTACGGTCATGACCAAAATGTCTTCTTCGCTGACCCCATGCTTGAGCAATGTAGTCTGCACGCCTTCCAACAGTGAGCCGGTGATGTGATGATTCCATTCACTGACCACGATGCCGAAGCGCATGCCTTTGGCTTCGGGAACGGACTTGGAATCATGCTCGGACAAGTTATGCAAATTCGTCGCCATTGTCGCCCTGCGGTTTTGGGATGCCCTATTCGCTTACGCGTTCTATATATTTGTCGATGTCGGCATACTGCATGGAGTTGACGTACTTGGCCTTGATTTCCTTGTAGCATTCCAGAGCCTTGTCTTTCTTCCCTTGCGACTCGAATATTTCACCCGCCTGCATCAGGTAAATCGGGCTGAGGCTGTTGTTGTCCGCCTTCTTCGCGGCTTCGAGCAGGGTGGATGCGGCCTTGTCTGTCTGCCCCAGCTCGGCGTAGCAGTTGCCCAACGCCCCGACGGCGGCGGGAGAAACCATGGCATCGCCGCAGTCCTTGAAGTCCTCCAGTCGCGTGACGGCTTCCTGATACTTGCCCGTCTTGGCATAGCATAACCCGGCATAAAGCCGCGCCAGATTACCAGCCTTCGTGCTTCCGTAATCGTCCGCTATTTTTACGAAGCCGGGGTATCCTTGCCCGTCGCCGTTCAAGGCTTTCTCGTAATTGTCCGAAGCGAAGTATTGTTGCCCCTTGAATATCAACTCGTTGGACTTTGTCTCGCGCGGCATACTCACGAAGTTGCGATAAAGGAAGAAGCCGCCCACCACTACGACAACGGCGGCGAGGCCGTACATGATTGGCTTCTTGTATTTGTCGATGAAAGCTCTGGAAGAGGCCAGAGTCTGTTCCACGTCGAGTGAATCCTGCTGTGTCTTTTTGTTCGCCATTTTATCTGATGTTTTCATTCTTGCGCCCGTCTCTCGCCCGCTACTCGTAGCTACGTAGATAAAGCGGAGCAAAAGTAGCGAAATTCTCCCGTCCGATGAAATTTATCGGCCATTATTTTTAGGAATCGGGGGATAAACCTTAATTTTGCGGAGCGTTTTCAACGGGAAGCCTTACGGATGATACTGAGAAAGATTTCTGTCTTGAATTATAAGAACATAGCGCAGGCCGAACTGGAATTTTCCCCGAAAATGAATTGCTTCATCGGGCATAACGGGGTGGGAAAGACCAATCTGCTGGATGCCGTGTATTTCCTTTCATTCTGCAGGAGCTCCACCAATCCCGCCGACACGCAGAACATCCGTCACGGCGAGGACTTTTTCATGTTGCAGGGAGAGTACGAGCATGAGTCGGGCGAGCGCGAAGAGGTATTTTGCGGGCTGAAACGGAGGCAGAAGAAGCGTTTCAAGCGAAACAAGAAGGAATACAAGAAGCTGTCGGAGCATATCGGACTGGTGCCGGTGGTGCTCGTCTCTCCGTCCGATGTCGGCTTGATTTCGGGAGGTAGCGAGGAACGCCGCCGTTTTCTGGACATGGTGATAGCGCAATACGACCACGAATACCTCGACGCGCTGGCGCGTTACGACAAAGCCCTGCAACAGAGGAACGTACTGTTGAAGCAGGAGGAAGAGCCCGACGAGGAGCTGATGGGGCTTCTGGAAGAGGTGATGGCTCGTGAGGGGGGAAGGATATACGAGAAACGAAAGGCTTACGTGGAGGCGTTCACCCCCGTGTTCCGCGACTTCCATGCGCGGATTTCACAAGGGAAGGAACAAGTGGGGCTACGTTACGTCTCGCATGGCCAGCGTGGAAATTTGCTGGAAATCATCCGCAGCAATCGCGCCAAGGACCGCGCCGTGGGCTATTCCTTGTATGGTGTGCACAGGGACGATCTGGAGATGACTTTGGGGGATTTCCCGACGAGGCGCGAAGGTTCACAGGGGCAAAACAAGACCTACCTCATCGCCTTGAAGCTGGCGCAGTTCGACTTCCTGCGCCACACGGGAAGCCGCACCACCCCCCTGCTATTGCTGGACGACATCTTCGACAAACTGGACACCGCCCGCGTGGAGCAAATCGTCAAGCTGGTATGCGGCGAGCGGTTCGGGCAGATTTTCATGACTGACACCAACCGCGACCACCTGAGCCGCATCCTGGAGGAAGCGGGCGAGGACTACAAGCTGTTCCATGTGGAAGACGGGACTTTCAAGGCATGAGACGGAACAAGGTGGAAAGCATAGGCGACGTGATACGGCAGTACCTCAGGCAGGAAGGCTTGGAGACGCCGCTGAACGAGACACGGATGGCGGCGGCATGGCCCGAAGCGATGGGGCCGGTCGTAGCCCGCTACACGGGGGATGTGTTCGTGAAGAACCAGGTGCTGTACGTTCATCTGAAATCGCCTGCGCTCAAGGCCAACCTGATGATGGAGCGCGAAGTGTTGGTGCGCAAGTTGAACGGGTTCGTCGGAGCGCAGGTAATTCGGAGCATTGTGTTCTTGTGACGGAACGTCAGAGAACTTCGTCCACGGGTATGTCGTGCGCGTCGACGGGAACGTGTCCCACTTTCTGGAAATCGAAGCATACGCCTATCTTGTATGTGCCGTAACGCCGGAGCCGCGCCAGCAAACGGTCGTAGAAGCCTTGCCCGCGTCCCAGCCGGTTGCCCTCCGCGTCGAAGGCCACTCCCGGGACGACGGCCAAGTCGATGGAGGCGTAGTCGGTGAAAACCGCGCCCGCTGACTCCCGGATGCCGAATGCCCCTTCCTCGAGTCCGTCCCCGGCGGCGTAACGGTGCAACTCGATGTCTTTCCCCTTTACGGAGGGGAGCAGGACGCATTTGCGCGAGCTCCAGTAACCCACGAAGTCCCGCGTGTCCACTTCGTCGGGCAACGAGTGGTAGAGCAAGACCGTGTGCGCGGCGACGAACCGCGGATGAACCGCCAAGCATCGCAGGACGGGTCCCGAAAGGTCGAGCATGGCCGCCCGCGATGTCTCTTTCTTGTTCAGGGAGACGAAAGCCCTCAGTTCCTTTTTGTCCATGGCGTGTCAAAGTCCGGGAAGGCCGCACCTGTGCCCTCGGCTTCCCCGGCACGTTTCATTCCTTGTTCCCGGCAGAACCGTTCCGGGGAGCTTCCGGGAAGGCTCTCCCTTCTTCCAGTACCTTGACGGCCAGTGCCACCGCCGGGTCGTCCGTGTTGACAAACTCGTAGAATTGTTCCGTTTCTTTCGCGTCGTTGATGATGGCGGCGTAGATACTCTGCCTGAAGAGTCTGCGTGACTTGTAGAACATCAGGTTCCGCCGCCGCAGTCCCCGGCGTTGGGCGAAGTCGGGGAACCCACCTACCACGTTTTTCCCGTCCAGGAAACGAAGGATTTCCTCGTTCTCTTCCTTTTCGCCCAGTTCCCGGCGGTGGCTGTCGGTGAAGTTGAAAGCGTATTGGTATATCAACCCGCTGAATAACGCTTCCTTATAGTAAGAGGTCACGTCGGAGGTATCCTCGGGCACGAAGATGTCCGGCATGATGCCTCCGCCGCCGTACACCGTGCGCCCCAGCCGTGTCTTGAACCCGGGGCCGCTTTGCTTGATGCTGTCGCGGGAGAAGAACTCGCCCCGCTCGTAGCGTTCCATCAGGTCGTTTTCATACTCTTCGCCGTGCCCCTTTTCGTAAGGCTTCTGGATGCACCGTCCCGATGGCGTGTAATACCGTGCGATGGTGAGGCGCAGCATGCTGCCGTCGCGGAACTCGATAGGTTGTTGCACCAGCCCCTTGCCGAACGTGCGGCGACCGATGACGGTGCCCCTGTCGTTGTCTTGTATGGCACCGGCGAATATCTCGCTGGCCGATGCCGAACCCTCGTTGACCAGGACTACCAACGGCAGGTTCTGGAATGCGCCCTGCCCGTCGCTCCTGTATTCTTCCCGGGGGAACTTCCGTCCTTCGGCATACAAGATTAACCGCCCTTTCGGCAGGAATACGTTCGCCATCTGGATGGCGGTCTGCATGATGCCTCCCGTGTTGTCGCGCAAGTCCACCACCAAGTCCTTAAATCCTTCCCTGTTGAGTTCGGCCAAAGCTACCAGCAACTCGGGGTAGGTGGTCTCGCTGAAGCTCTTGACCTTGACGTATCCCGTGCGCGGGTTGAGCATGTAAGCGGCCTCCACACTGTGCACCGGGACATCGCCGCGGGTTATCGTGTAGTAGAGCGTGTCCTTCTCGCCCGTGCGCCTGATGCCCAGCTTCACCTTCGTGCCCTTCTCGCCCTTCATCCGGTTGCGGCATTCGTCGGCCGAAAGCTTCTGCCCGGCGATGGGTTTCCCGTCCACGCTGACGATGCGGTCGCCCGCCAGAAGGCCCACTTTTTCCGACGGGCCGCCCTTGACGATGCTGACGATGCGTGCCGTGTCGTCCTGCATGTTGAATACCACCCCGACACCGGAGAAGCTGCCTTTCAGGCTTTCCATCGAAGCCTCCGCGTCCTTGGCGCGGGTGTATCCGGAGTGCGGGTCCAGCTCCGCCAGTACGCCGGGCATGGCCTGCTCCACGAGTTCGGCCATGTCAACCGTGTCCACGTACTGATCGTCGATGATGCGCAACAGGTCGTTCACCTTGTTGCTGCTCGTGTTGACGATGTTCAGCCGGTTGCCCGAGAAATGGTTGGCATAGAACGTGCCTATCACTATCCCCGCCACGAGGCACAACGCCAGCAGGATAGGTGTGAAGCGCGAAGGACTGTTCTGATTCATGGGTGCGAAAATTTAATGTTCTTCCACCGGGGCGGGCAAAGGTAGGCAACACGCTTCCACGCCGGCCCTCCGGAGCAGGTCGATGCCGTCCGTCAGCCTGTACTGGCGGGCGTAAAAGACTTTCTTGATGCCGGACTGTATGATGAGCTTGGCACATTCTATGCAGGGGGCATCCGTGACGTACAGGGTGGCTCCCTCGCTGTTGTTTCCCGACCGTGCTATCTTGGTGATGGCGTTGGCCTCGGCGTGCAGTACGTAAGGCTTGGTCAGGTGATTCTCGTCCTCGCACACGTTCTCGAAGCCCGCCGGCGTGCCATTGTAGCCGTCGGAGATGATCATCTTGTCTTTCACGACGAGCGCGCCCACCTTGCGCCGCTCGCAATAGCTGTTTTCCGCCCATATCCGAGCCATGCGAAGGTAGCGCAAGTCCAGCTCGTGCTTTTTCTCTTCCGGAGTCTTCATGTCTTTTCCCTCTCAATCTTTTTCCGCGGGCTTGATGCCGTTCCGTTCCAGCAACGCTTCTATGGAGGGGGTATGTCCGCGAAATCGTTCGTACAACGTCATGGGGGGCTCGGTGCCTCCCCTCGACAGGATGTTGTCGCGGAAGCTCTGCGCCACTTCTCGGTTGAAAATCCCCTTTTCCTTGAACAGGGAGAAAGCGTCCGCCTCGAGCACTTCCGCCCACTTGTAGCTGTAATACCCGGCGGCGTATCCTCCCGACATGATATGACCGAACTGCGCGCTCATGCACGTCCCCTCCGGTTGCGGCAACAGCCGTGCCGCCTCGCGCGCCCGTCTCTCGAAAACAGGCACTTCCCCCTCGAAAGGCTTGTCGAGCGTGTGGTAAGCCATGTCAAGCAACCCGAGACCCACCTGCCGGACACAGGCGCAGGCCACGTTGAAGTTGCGGCTTTCCACTATCCGTGCGACGAGTTCCCCGGGGAGCGGCTCGCCGGTCTGGTAATGTCGCGCAAAGGTATTCAAAAAATCGCGTTCCACGGCAAAATTTTCCATGATTTGTGACGGGAGTTCCACGAAATCCCAATACACGCTCGTGCCGCTCAGACTTTCGAAGCGCGTGTTGGCGAATATGCCGTGCAAGGCGTGCCCGAACTCGTGGAGGAACGTTTCCACTTCCCCGAGGGTGAGCAGGGCCGGCTTATCCTCCGTCGGCTTGGTCAGGTTCATGGTGACGGAGACGTGCGGGCGGTGGTTTGTCCCGGCATCGTCAATCCACTGATCCTTGTAGGAAGTCATCCACGCGCCGCTCTGCTTGCCTTTCCGGGGATGGAAGTCGGTGTACAGCACGGCCAGGAACGTCCCGTCCCCGTCGAACACCTCGTATGCCGTCACGTCGGGATGGTATACCGGTATGTCGGGGTTTTCCCTGAAAGTGATGCCGTAGAGGCGGGTCGCCAGTCCGAACACGCCCTGTTTGACGCGGGAAAGTTCGAAGTACGGTCTCAGCATTTCGGCATCCAAGCCGTACTTCTCCAGTTGCAACTTGTGGGCGTAGTACCCGAAGTCCCAGGGTTGCATGACGAAGTCTTCCCCTTCCCGCTCGCGGGCTTTCGCCGCCACCGCCTCCACTTCTTCTCGTGCGGCGGGCAGGTAAGCCTCCAGCAAGTCGTCCAGCAGACGGTACACGTTGCGGATGTCCCCCGCCATGCGTTTCTTCAGCACGAAGTCGGCATACGTGGGATAGCCGAGCAGTTGCGCCCGCTCACGCCGCAAGTCCACGATGCGACGTACGATGTCGAGGTTGTCGCACTCGCCGCCGCGCGTGCAGATGGTGTTACGCGCCATGTACATCTTGCGGCGTAGCTCGCGGTTGTCGGCGTAGGTCATGAAGGGATTGTAGCTCGGGGCGTGGAGGGTGAAGCCCCATCCCTCCATGCCTTTTTCCTTGGCAACCAGCGCGGCGGCCTCGACCGCCGTTTCTGGGAGGCCGGCCAAATCGCCTTCGTCCGTCAGGTGGAGCAGGAAAGCGTTCGTCTCTTTCAGGGTGTTTCGGGAGAATTGCAGGGTCAACCGGCTCAGTTCCTTGTTTATCTCACGGAACCTCCCCTTGTCGCTTTCCGGAAGATTCGCCCCGTTGCGCACGAAACCGTCGTAACACTTGTCCAGAAGCGTCTGTTCTTCCGTCGACAGTTCGCGGTGGCATTCGTGCACTGCCTTGACGCGGGCGAACAGCTTCTCGTTCAGCAAGATGTCGTTGGCGTGTTCCGTCAGTATCGGCGACAACTTGCACGCCAGTTCGTCCATTTCGTCGTTCGTCTCCGCTTCCAGCAGGTTGAAGAACACGTTGCCCACGCGGCTCAGCAGGTTGTCGGGGACGCTGGCCGCCACTGTGTTGTCGAACGTAGGCGGATCGGGGTTCCGGATGATGGTGTCTGTCAGTTCGTCGTCCTGCCGGATGCCTTCCATGAAGGCCGGCTCATAATCCTCGAGGCGTATCCTGTCGAAGGGAGCCGTGTCGTGAGGCGTTCCGTAGGAAGGGCAGAGAAACGGGTTTTCCCTTTTTTCGGACTTGTTTTCTTTCGTGGTTTCCATGTCGATATGTCGTTCTTACCCGTTTTGGATTAGCTTCTCCAAAGCCGGTATGATGATTTTCTTCCTTTTCAGCACGACGAGGTTCCTTTCTTGCAGGCGGTTCAACGCGCGTGAAACGTTCATGCGCGGCTCGTTGATTTGCCATCCGAGGTGTTCCATGCTGATTTCCAATATCTTCTCTCCAGCGGGATACACGCTGCGGAAACGGATGAAGTCGGTAACGCGTTTCTCCGTGTCACCGGAAAGGTTGCGCCACAGCCACCTTTCCCTGCGGTAGGCTTGGGTGGACAAGAGGTTGACGATGTTGAGCCGGAATACCTCGAAGTGGCTGAACAGCAAGGCCACGCCGTCTTTGGGGATGACCAGGGCACGCGTGGCCGTCCGCGCCGTGTAAGTATGCGTGTAGCGGGGGGCGATGCCGTACAGTGCTTCGGGTTGCAGGGCCGTCGGCGACTGCAGCAGTTCGTGGAACGCGAAACGGTTGTCATCCGACCGGGTGCACACCTCCACGGCACCGCGGAAAACCAGTATCAGCTGGCGGCAGGGACTGTCCTGTTCCGCCAGCTTCTCTCCTTCGCCATACCAGACCACACGGTGGGGAACCGATGTGGTGAATCGTGCCAGTTCGCTCTTGCCGATGCCTTGGAACAAGGGCAGGGCGGTCAACGTGTCCAACGTGAAGCTTTCCATGTCCTTGATGTCTTACGGATTCGTCACCGTCCGGAATCCCGGGGTTGAATACACTTGGTTTCGTCCTTCCGCGTCGGTGTAGATAAGATAAGCCTGCAAGCCGGGAACCGACCGCAATATTTCCTTGGCGCGTTCCAGCCCCGAAACCATGAACGCCGTGGCGTAGGCGTCGGCAGTGGCGCAGTCCTTGGCCAACACGGTGGCCGACAGAATGGAGCACTGTGCGGGATAACCCGTGCGGGGGTCTATGGTATGCGCGTATTTCTTCCCGTCCTTGTAGTAGAAATTGCGGTAGTTCCCCGACGTGGCGATGCCGAGGCCCGAGACGTTCAGTATGGTTTGTATTTCGTTGTCCGCGCCCAGCGAGTCGTCGACAGGTTTGTCGATGCCCACCTTCCATTTCCGTCCTTCGGGGTTTACGCCTTTCACCACGATTTCTCCCCCTATTTCTATCATGTAATTCCCGATGCCTTTTCCGTCGAGCAGACGTGCCACGGCATCGCTTCCATATCCCTTGGCTATGGCACTGCAGTCAAGCATCACCCTCGGATCGCGCTTCACCACCTTCCCATCTTCCAGAGCCACTTTCTCATGTCCCACGAATGAAAGTATGCTGTCGATTTGCGCGGGGGAGAGGTTCCGCCCCTTCCCGAAGCCGAATCCCCAGGCGTTGACCAGCGGGGCGACTGTGATGTCGAATGCGCCGGCGGTGCGCCCGCTGACTTCCTGGGCCAGCCGGAAGACGTGGACGAACATGCTGTCTGCCATCACGTCCTCGTTGCGGTTGACGCGGCTGATGACCGACTCCTTGTTGAAGGGGGAGAGCGAGGCGTCCACTTTCCCCAGCTCGGCCTCGATTTCTTCCTGCAGGCCGGAGTCGCATTGGTAAGTCACGTGATAGAACGTGCCGAACACGGTGCCTCCCTCTCGCCGGAAAGGTGCGCCGGACTGCCCGCGTATGACGTATATCGTGCCGACGACCAGCAGGACGAGGAACGGCAACTGCCAACGCAACCTTTTCCTTTTGTCGTTCATGAGCATAAGTCTAAGCGTTCCACGATGGTTTTGAAGCGCCGTCCGTCGCCCCGGCTCCTGCGGCGCACGTGTCGGCCTGTCTCTCCTCCGGGTTCAGATGTCGAATATGACGTTGAATGTCCCCCCGAGGCACGAACTGCCGTATTTTCCGAAGCCGGGCACGTACCACGGGACACCCTGCACGGCCTCGCTGTGGCTCATGCGGATCTTGTAACGCACGTTCCATCCCAAATGGAAGATTTTCCATATCCTCGTTTCTATGCCGAACACCACTTCCGCCCATTGCGACTTGGCGCGGAGCCCGTCGAAAGCGAAAGGTATTTCCCCGCCCCACACGGGGTCGGCGAACCCCGGTGAGCTTATGTCGTATTTGAAAGACGTGAAGGCGTAGCGCATTCCCAGGTACAGGCGGTTGCCCGTGTACCACTTCTTGGTGAAGTTGTAGTCCATGCCGATGCGGAAGTAGGGTGCCTTGGTCTTGAACGTGTTGCCCGTCTCGTCGCCCACGCGGTCGCTTTCCCCGTATCCCATCTCGAACACCGGGAAGTATTTCTCCTTGAAATTCAGGTGCGCGGCCGCTTCTATCTGCGAGTAATCCGCATCGAGGGATTTCATGATGACCCCCACGAGGTCGCCCGACACGGCCACGCCCCCGAACACGGGGGCTTTCTTCTGCGTCAGGTCTTCCGCGGCTTGCCCTGCCGTCCTTTCCCCTCCTTGCTGGGCGCGCGAGGCGGTGGAGAGGAGCAGGCTAATCGCCGCTGCGGAAATATATTTTGAAATTCTCGGATATATCATAGTCAATGTTCGGGTTCGCAATCGAGACGGAGTCCACGAGCAACCGGGTCCAGCGCACGGCGGTCACGTGGTGGAACATCGAAGACTGGCAGTTGGGCGATTCGTAATGCGGGATGTTTTCCTTGTCAACCCAGATGGTGTCCCTGCGCGTGCGGCCCTCCGTGCCGGTAAGGTGGAAAACGAGCGTGTCTGTCGCGGCGGCATAGCTTACGGGCAGGTCTACCTCGCTCCCTCCCGCGAGGCGGTTGACCAACACGGAGTCTGTCCCGGCGGTCGTGACCGTCAGCGTGTCCAGCAGCTGTATCTTGCTTTCTCCCTCGTCCGTGACGGCGTAGAACCCGTATGTGCTGTAAACGATGTTGTTTATCGGGCAGTCGATGGACTCACAGCCGGCGGCGGCAATCAATAGGCATGTCCAAGCTGCCGCGAGCGTCATGCTTTTTGGTCTTTTCATCTTCGCTGGCTGATGTGTTCCTCAGATTTCTTTCTCAATCAGGTAATTGTTGCGCTCCGGCGAGTTGCGGCTGATGAGCTCGCCGAGGAAGCCCGTCAGGAAGAGTTGCGTGCCCAGTATCATCGTGGTCAGCGCGATGTAGAAATAGGGCGAGTCGGTAATCAAGCGGTACTCGTTACCGCTGTAAATGTCGTACAGCTTGTTGACTCCGATGGCACACGTCGCGATGAAGCCCAAAATGAACATGATGGAGCCCAGGAAGCCGAAGATGTGCATCGGCTTGACCCCGAACGTGGAAAGGAACCAAAGGGAAATCAGGTCGAGATACCCGTTGAAGAAGCGGTTCAAGCCGCCGAACTTGGTCTTGCCGTACTTGCGCGCCTGATGCCGCACCACTTTCTCCCCTATCTTGTCGAACCCCGCGTTCTTCGCCAAGTAAGGGATGTAACGGTGCATTTCCCCGTACACCTCGATGCTTTTCACCACCTCCTTGCGATAGGCTTTCAGCCCGCAGTTGAAATCGTGCAGGTTCTTGATGCCGCTCACCCTGCGGGCGGTGGCGTTGAACAGCTTGGTGGGAATGGTCTTGGACAGCGGGTCGTAGCGTTTCTTCTTGTACCCCGACACCACGTCGAACCCGTCCGTCACAATCATGCGGTAAAGCCCCGGTATCTCGTCGGGGGAGTCCTGCAGGTCGGCATCCATGGTGACGACCACGTCGCCCTCCGCCTTCCTGAACCCGCAGTACAAGGCGGGGCTCTTCCCGTAGTTGCGGCGGAACTTGATGCCCTTCACGCAAGCGTGCCTTTCCTGCAAGTCCTCTATCACCTGCCAGGAACTGTCCGTGCTGCCGTCGTCGACGAAGACGACCTCGTAGGTGAAGCCGTGCGCGTTCATCACGCGCTCTATCCACGAATACAGTTCGGGGACGGACTCTTCCTCGTTGAAGAGAGGGATTACGACTGAAATATCCATATCTATCGGTTTTGGCTGTGGGGCGTAAGGCTCTTCCCGCTCGTTCCGATCCACGCGGCGGGGAAGGCCAGCAGGAAGCCGAGCATGAGGTTGTATGCCAAGAGCTCGGCGGTCAGTTGTATGGGAGAGATGCTCCCGAGCAAGTCTATGGTCTGGCGGATGACTTCCGCCGCGTCCTCTCCCGGCATCATGCTCTGCATCATGGCCACGGCCTCGGGCTGTTGCATGACGGCGGAGCAAGTGCGGACGAGCAACCCGTCGTCGATGTAGCGGAAATAGACGAATTGAGCCACCGCCACGAGCAAGGAGGCATACATGAACATCAGTGCCGCCATCCACCACGACCGCCAGAAGCGCAGGGGATGCACCTCGCTCCTGAATTTCCTCACGAGGTAACCGGCGACCACCACGGACAGCAACCACGTGACGAGGCTCACGTTGCCCACGAGCGGCCGCGTCAGCCCGGCGATGTAAAAAGCGAAACTGACAATCCACATCAGACCCACCACGGTGCCGTATTGGGCGGCGAAGGCGCGGAGTTGCCTGTAGCTTGTCGCATTCATCATAATATAATATGTATTACGCTATCAATCCGCAAAAATACGAAAAAACGGCGGAAAGCGGAGTTCCCGCGTCCTTTTTTTGCGAAATCCGGATTGTCTCCGCGGGACGATGCGGGGACAATCCGGCAAGCGAGACTTTACGGATGCTTGAAAAGTCATGTCGGCCTCCGCGCCGTCAAGGGCGGGCGCGGACCGCGAAGCCGGGCATCGAGACA
>CAZGBV010000039.1:0-18965 GCA_964523985.1 uncultured Paraprevotella sp. | reverse complement strand
TTACACAAAGATACGCAAAAATTTTGATATAAACTAATTTTCAACATATACTTAAGAAGTGCAACGGTCTTTTCCTCACTCCCCCGCAGGTGAAGCCCACGTTGAACTCCACTTCAGGTAACTTTGTACCAAGATTCAATCTGCGACACAAAAAAGGAGACCGGAGTCTCCCGGAATTCAAGTAATTTCGTGTTGTCATGTATAAACACCCAAACCCGGAGCAAAGGTACACAAGACGTGCTACTCCGACAGGAAAAGAGCGGGAAAGAAATCCGTGAGGCCATAAAAATCTCACAATCCACCCTCTGCGGGGAATTGAGACGCAACAGCGGCCAACGCGTCTACCACTATGAACAGGCGCAGGTGAAAGCCGACGGCGGGAAACGCAGGTTGCAGAATTACCGCAACCTGACAATCGGGTTGCGTAAATTCATCCGCGACGAAATCACCGGGGAGCAATGGTCGTCGGCCCAAATCGTGGGCCATCTTCGTAAGAAAGGGAGGGAAGTGCGTATGTGTTGAGACCGTCTACGCCCATGTCCGGGCGGACAAAGTAGCCGGAGGAAACTTGTGGAAACACTGCCGCCATCAGCTCATGCATCGCAAACGTCAGGTCACGGCATCTTATACGGCTGTCCAGAACCGCACCATGATGGACGGAAGATCTGGAGAATGGGACGTCTCCGCACCCGGGGACTTCGGGATGGACACGATTGCTGGCAGGGACGGCAAAGGCGCGACATTGACCCTTGTCGGGCGGAATACTTCATTCATAATGGAAAGGAAAGCTCCCGAAGGGTAAAAATGCGCGGTCTCTCTCGCGGACTGCAATCCCGATGCTGCTGCCTTGCATCGGGAAAATCCGGTCTGTCACCACTGACAACGGCAGCGAGTTCGCCGGGCATCTCCTTGTCGCAAAGCGTCTGAAAACAAGGATTTTCTTTGCCTATCCCTACTCCCCGTGGGAGAAGGGGTGCATTGAGTACCGCAACAGACTGATACGACAATATATCCCGAAGGGTTCCGATTTCAATGACATCTCCGAGCAAATGATCAAGGAAATCATCATCAAAATGAACAAACGGCCGAGACTGAAACTCGGATTTTCAACCCCGGTCGCCGAATTCTTCAATTTTATTGCTTAATTTTGCACTTGCAGGTAGAATCTTCATTACCCCAAATGGTGGGGTGGGACGGCAAGTGTGAAATCACATGGAATAAATCCGATTTTACCATTTGACGGTGATGGGGCGATTGAAAAAAGGAGGATTGTCCTCATATAGCCAAGGACAATCCTCCGATATATTTAAGTCTGCGGACGCGAAAAATGCTGGTTTAATGTATCTCTATCACACGCTTCACTTTCGCTTCCTCTTCCGGTGTGCGTTTCGGGAGTGTGATGTTCAGCACCCCGTCGCTCACATTCGCGCTAATCTTGTCTTTCTCCACGTCGTCCGGCAAAATGAGTCCCTGTTGGAATTTGGCATAAGAGAATTCACGACGCAGGTAGCGCTTATTCTTCTTGTCTTCTTCCTTCATCTCGTTCTTCTTCTCCAAGGCGATGACCAACTCGCCGTCTTCACCCAAATGAATGGTGAAATCTTCCTTCGTCATGCCCGGTGCGGCCACTTCCACCTTATAATCCGTGTCGCTCTCTATCACGTTGATAGCAGGAGCTGTAGCATTCATCTTGTTCACCCATTCGGTGTCGAAAAAGTCGTTGAACAAGTTCGGCAACCAATTCCGATCGTTGTACCTTCTAATCGATGACATAATTCTTATCTCCTATCCTTTAAGTTATACACCTTCTCCCGTCGGTCTCCCTTTCGGTTAATCCATCCGCTTGGATGACATACAAGCTCCGTACCCCCGGAAGCCCGCTTTCCTATCGTGCGTCCTGATTTTAAACTTTTAAAAGTCTTTTTAAATCCGTACGAGCCAATTTTAATGTTGCGTAATGTTTTTTGGCATTGGAGACACTTCTTGAACTGCCAATCCCGTCAAGGAAAGAGACAAAATGTCAGCCGATGGAATTTTTGGCAATTTAGTCAGGATAAGTCTTATATCCCTTGCGATACATCGGCTCCAGTCGGGGCATGATTAAAAAGATGTTCGGTTTGCCACTTGAAGAGAAATGTCTATCATTTGCAACGGTATTGCCAATAAATACGCGAGTTCGGGATAAGTTTTTCGCGCCAATTAGGACAAGTCAAGTTGCATCGTCCTTTCGATATGTAAAGGCAGTGCCTCAAGTTTGTCGTTGAAGAAACAGTAGGCGGTGAGAGCCGGGCATAATCAAGAAATCGTGTACCGGGGCGGTGGCGCGAATGTACGAGGTCGGCCTTGTCCTCAGGGAGTTCGTTGATGCATTCGACGATGTGCCTCTTGCGTGGCATTGCCTTGTCCCAGATTGGCATGAGCTCGTTCCTCATGTCTGCTTTCAGTTCGTGTACGAGGTGTATGTTGCGGTCGGAAAGTTCCTCAAAAAGTTCCCACCTGCCGTGTCCCCTGTCGGCAAGACCTTGCCATGAAACTCTTTAACGGCACGTTCCACGCCCTCGCGTCCCTACCGTCCACGTCGGCTCCTGTATCGACTCCTGTAAGACAGAAGGTCATGACCTCCCCGCAGTCGTTGCACAAGAGGTGAAGCATGAAGCCGTGACACCATCCCGTCGTGCCCCTGCCGTCAGCCGCGATGTCCTTGAACACCTTGTTGGAACGCCGCATGGGATTGTGGCGGATGAGTATCATGGTATCGTCCAAAAGGCTGATTCCCAAATATTTCCAGAACACCTGAAACCTTATGAACAACATCATGTGAAAGAACATACGCGGTATAATCTCGACAAACTTGTCGTATGGGACGGCATCGAGGAAGCAGGATTCAAAATGGCTTCTGATGTAAGACAGGCAATGGTGCTTGAAGTTTCTGGACGAACCGAAGAAATGGCAACATACGAGTATCGTCATGATTCCGTCCTCACGGGGCTTGCCTCTGCGGTTTCTGTGTCTTGTCCCGTCCTCCGGGGCTTCCAGCCTGAGGTTTTTCCGCAGTTCAGCGTGCAAATTCTTCACGAACTCGTCCATGACACAAAAAATCAAGAACTTTGTCCTTGATAATCATCGCTTGTTCTTTTGTAAACTGTTGTTTTTCACAATTATGAATTTACAAAACATTTGTGAGATTACCAATTTTTCATGTTCTTTCCTATTCCGAACTCGCGTGAAGAGATGACCGTCCGATATTCAAAAATGGTTGTTCTATAAAACGTCTTGCAATATCCGAATGGGGACGGAAACTTGTAGTGCCACTGCAATATGTGTCTTGAAATCGGGCAGAAAGATTAACCCGTCCGCAGGACAAGTTTCCCTGACGGGGAGGGAAAACGGCAATTGGCAAAGGATTTCCGCACGGCATAGCCGGGCAATCAGAACGTCGGGTTTAAGTTAACAGCCATATTAAATCCGTATTAAAATGGTGGATTGTTGCTTCTTGAAAAAAGTACAGGCCAAAATGAACGCAAGGACAAAGGAGAAATCCAAATTCTCAACACCGAAATGTGAGTTCTTCAAACATTTCCTCTAATTTTGCACTTACTAATTTTGCGGGACCGTAATTTGAACTGTGTCAGTTTTTAATCTATCAGATAAACCATAATTTTACTTTCGGATAAATATTTGAATATCAATTTAATATAAAATGATATTTTACTGGCCAAAAGGAAAAATAAGACAATGACACAGTTCAAATTACGCCCCCAATTTTTTTGCACTTACTAGTTGACACTTACTAGTTGTTTCTGAAGATTTGCATTCATTAACTACCAAGCGAATGTTTCCGCTTCCTTGCTTGCGGTTCTGAAATCTTTTTTTATAACTTGCTACTGTTTTTCAGTCAGGTCGGTTAGATAGTGTGTCATAACTTTATCGTTTGGAACCTTTAAAGATATACATTTTTCCAATTGACTTGCTGATTTTGAATTTTATGGAGGCTTATAACATTAAATGATTACTAAAAGTTTTACCTAATATGCATGATTTACCGTATCTTTTCTCTCATAAAAAAGGAGTATATCACCATGAAGTGGAGGAATTTTTGAGGAACTACCCCGATGAGGAGAGTTGCAAGGCAACGTGGAAGCAATACAGGGACAGGGTCGGTGTCGCCTTCGTCTGTCCTCATTGTGGCAGTAAAAAGCAGTATTGGAAAGCGGACAAGGAATGCTACGAATGCAGGAAGTGCGGCTACAGGCAGATCCTGAGAGCCAACACCGTGATGTCACGGGCAAACGGGATTCGCAATATGAACTGAACGACACGTTCGGGCTTGACGAGTGCTTCTTCACCACGGAAATTCCCGAAAGAGGAGAAGGGCAAGTCTCTCAAACGAGAACGGGGCAATCAAGGAAAGGCACCGGTGACGGTCATGGTGGAAACCACCCCCAGAAACGACGGCAACCCGAAGCGTGGCCACAAGCCCGAGGCCGTCAGGCACGTCAAAATGCTTGTCATCGACTCGCTCAAGGCTATGGACACCGATTCGAAAGTCAAGGTGAATGTCACACCGAGGGCTATTGTCATCTCTGATGATTCCACTTCATATACTGAATTCAAGTCTATTGTAAAGAAGCACCATGCGCGAGTAACACCAAAAGGTCAGATTGGGAAGGTGATTCCGCGGAGACACATCGCGACAAGCAAAGCCAAACGCTCCCGCCTGATATCTTTCACGACATAGCCCTGGAATGTCTCCATGACTATCTCAACGAGTTTTGTCGGAGGTTCAACAGGCGATACTTCGGTGAGAACCTGTTTGACAGGCTTGTCATTGACGGTGTCTCGTACAAAATTGAATTTTAGGTATAACATTAATCATTAACATTATTATTGGATTAGTTCAAAAACAGTTTTTGAATAAAAGATGAAGAATATCAGAACTGCCGTAGTTGGTTATGGCAATATAGGGCATTACGCCTTGTAGGCTGCTGAGGCCGTGCCCGAATTCGAGGAGGTGGGCATCGTGCGTCGAAACGAATCTGAGGACAAGACTGGAGAGTTGGCGCGTTATGGCGTGGTGAGGACATCCGCGAACTGCACGACGTGGACGTGGCCATCCTGGCCACACCGACCCGGAGCGTGGAGGGTTACGCCAAAGACATTCTCGCGATAGGCATCAACACTGTGGACAGCTTCGACATCCACGCCCAAATCCTTTCGCTCCGTCGCTCGCTTGATGAGAGTGCAAAAGTGGGGAACGCTGTGTCCGTCATCTCCGTAGGGTGGAATCTGGGTAGCGATTCCATCGTCCGCGCCATGTTGCAGACTATCGCTCCCAAAGGTGTCATCTACACGAATTTCGGGTCAGGTATGAGCATGGGGCATACCGTGGCCGTCAAGGCCGTGTAAGGCGTGAAAGCCGCCCTCTCCATGACCATCCCCACCGGTACGGGTATTCACCGCCGCACGGTATATGTAGAGATGAGGGACGGGTACGAGTTCTCGAAAGTGGCTGCCGCTATCAAAGCCAATCCTTACTTCGTCAACGATGAGACTCATGTCGTGGAAGTCCCTTGCGTGGACGAACTGCTTGATATGGGACACGGTGTCAACCTCACGCGCAAGGGAGTTTCCGGGAAGACACAGAACCAGTTGTTCGAGTTCAACATGCGCATCAACACCCCGGCACTTATGGGACAAATCTTAGTCTGCGCGACCCACGCTTCGATGCGGCAACAACCCGGTTGCTACACGATGATAGAGATACCCGTCATTGACTTCCTTTCGAGAAATCGGGAAGAACCGATATCCCGCTTGGTGTGATTATTTTCCGCAGACGAAAACCCCACTTTTTTCGGGATGTAATTAAAAAAGAGGCTGTGCAAACTTCTTTTTTTTTATTAAAATAACGTAAAATGCGTATAAGAGAAAGCAAAAATGTGTATCTTTGCCGCTGAAAGGAACATAAAAAAACAAAAATCATGAAGAAGTCTCTACTGTTATTGGCAGGAGCATTAAGTTTGGGAAACTTGAATGCTCAGACGACAGAGGAACAAACCACCAAATTCCGCGACAACTGGTCGATAGGCTTTAACGGCGGCATCGTGAGCCCGCTCACGCACAGCGCGTTTTTCAAGAACGCGCGTGCGGTGGTCGGCCTTAATCTCAACAAACAGTTCAGTCCCGTCTATGGCCTGACGATAGAAAACAACTGGACGGTCAACACCCAAAGCCGCATGACGACAAGGAAGAGCGGGTTAGCGTTCGATGCCTTCGACCTGATGGCGTTGAGCCGCGTGAACCTGAACAATATGTTCGCGGGCTACGACGGCAAGCCGCGCGTGTTCGAGGTGGAGGCCGTGGGCGGATTCGGCTGGCTTCGCCTGAACCGCTTCTGGAACACCGGTGAAGGTGCCAACCATCTGGCATCGAAAGTCGGGGCGAACTTCAACTTCAACGTGGGAGAGGAGAGGGCTTGGACAGTGGCCATCAAGCCGGCCGTATTGTGGGACATGAGCATGTGGGACGCGCACAAGGTTCACCGTCACCCCAACTTCAACGCCAACTACGCCAACTGGGAAATCACGGCTGGCATCACTTATCACTTCAAGAACAGCAACGGGAAACACTATTATTCCAACAGTTGCAACCATGCGAGTGAGATTGCTGCACTGAATGCTACCATCAGCACGTTGGAGGCTGAGGCCGCAAGCAAGGATCGCGTTTTGGAAGATGCCCAAAAGACCATCGGCGACCTGCAAAAGGCTTTGGACGACTGCAACAAAAAGAAAGCACCCGTCGCGACTCAGGTCGTGGAAAAGAGCGAATACGTGGTGAACTTCCGCCAAGGTAGTAGCAAGGTAGATGCCCTCCAGATGCCGAACATCGACAAACTGGCCACTTACTTGAAGAACAACGACAAGGCCAAGGTCAGCATCACGGGATATGCTTCTCCCGAAGGCGGTGCAAACTTCAACCAGAAATTGTCAGAGAAACGCGCCGAAGTAGTGAAGAACATCTTGGTGAAGGAATACGGTATCAACGCT
Source organism: uncultured Paraprevotella sp. (assembly GCA_964523985.1). Taxonomy (GTDB): domain Bacteria; phylum Bacteroidota; class Bacteroidia; order Bacteroidales; family Bacteroidaceae; genus Paraprevotella. Next base: position 11,922 of record CAZGBV010000039.1, on the reverse strand, counting down.
GACAGAATTGAGGCTCAAGGCAAGGGCGTGGGTAGCATATTCGGAAAGCCGACCTACAACCGCGTAAGCATCTGCGTCACGGAATAATAAAGAAATACTATCACTGCATTACGAGGAAAGAGGGGGATTGCAAGGCTGTCCCCCCCCTCTTTGTACATAGAAATTATCGTCTCTAAAGTACTATCATGTCTATTAGTTCATAGTGATTTAATTTCGTTTCTTCTTTGATATGTCTGTAAGTATTCTTATCTTTATAGTAAGAAAATTGCAGTTTTTTATGATTAAAAAGAACTATAATTCTCTCCTTTCATTGTTCAGCAATCCGGCTGATATGCTGAAGTGGTCTCACTCGCATTGCGAATTGGCAGACACAATGGATTGGGAAAAATCGATAATGCTTTTCTCCCTTTGTATTGTCAGGATAAAGGCTGTCCCGGCAAGCTAATCCGTCTGATGTGCGGACTGTTAAATCCCGAGGTGTTTCCGTAATTTGTCGGATGAATTGGTGGTGGAACAATGGATTGAAAAATGCCTATTGTCAGTATTTCTACGGTATACAGGAACTCACGATTTCCTTTCCATGCGCCTCTTCCGAACCAGTTCATTTCCGCGAATGTATGGTGAAGGCGGCATTGAACTTATTTGTTTTGAATCGAGAGGGTAACGGACGCAGTCCCCTCCGTTGATGTAGCGAGCCATGTCTGTCCTCGGTTTGGGGACACGAACGTGCGAATGACAGGGATGAGGACGATGCCATTCTTTTTCCGCCGTGTCATGAAGAGAAAGAAAAGTACGACGGGGAGGGCAAGAAACGGGCATCACACTCAAAGTCCATTCACGAATCCCGATTTTCAGTCATGGCATTCCCGAACAGACATTGGACGAAAGGAAACGACCGACCGGTTCCTTTCGTCCAATGTCCGTCGGAAATCAAAGTTCGATGATATGAGACTGCATTGTGCGCAAATCTATCGTCCATAAGCGGCCGTCCAGCACTTCGCCGTAGCCGCAGACCAGTTTCATCACTTCGTGCGCCTGCACGTTGCCCACCACTGCGGGAGTCATTCCTACGAGACCCTTGACGGTCTGCGGCAACCGGCACACCTCCTCTTCCTCGGGATACAAGTCCCGGTAGTTCTTCGCTTCCGCAGTGAAGCAAAAGACAGACACCTGTCCGCAGAACCCTTCGACGGCACCGTAAACGTAAGGTTTGCCTTGCGCCCGGCAAAAATCATTCATGAGATAGCGGGTGCGGTAATTGTCGCAGGCATCCACCACGATATCATAGCTTTGTATCATGGCGGCGGCGTTATCCTGCGTCAGTCGGCAAGCGTATGGTTGCACGTCCACATCGCTGTTCAATGCACGCAACCGACGGGTTGCCAACATCACCTTGGGAAGTCCCACTTCTGCTTCCGTATAGAGGACTTGACGGTGTAAGTTTGTCGTACTCACTTTGTCGTCGTCCACCAGGCCGATGTGTCCAATTCCGGCACCGGCCAGATAGAGCGAGACGGGGGTGCCTAATCCGCCCGTCCCGACGACCAACACCCGTGCTTCGCGCAACCGTTCCTGTCCCTTTATGCCGATTTCCGGCAACATCGTTTGTCGTCCGTATTTCTTGTTTTCCATCTTGATCGTTAGTTTTCAGTATTTTGCATATGATTTCAAGTCAAAACAGGCATCCCAGTCTTTCCATACCGGTTCGCGTCCGGCCTTTCTCAAGGCCTTTTCTACCTCTGCGGCAGTGCGTTCGTCGCTTACGTGGAACTGCTCCAACGCCTGCGGATAGGTATAATATCCTCCCGGCTCCGTCTTGCTTTCCGCGCTCATCGTCGTCACACCCAACGTGGCCATGTGGTCGCGTATGGTTGCCGGTTCGCGCGTGGAGTAGGAGATGTCCACGTCGTGGTCGAAAATACGCATGGCAAAAGTGGTCTGGGCCAGTTCGCGGTCGCTCATGACGACGTTAGGGCGGAAGCCCCCGTTTTCAGAAGGCCGCATACGAGGGAAGTTCACACTGTACTTCGTCCGCCAATAATGCTTTTGCAGATAGCGCAGATGATAGGCCATCATCGTGATGTCGGTGCGCCATTCTTTCTCCAGCCCGATGAGTACTCCCATTCCGATGGAATGCACTCCGGCCTGTCCCATGCGGTCGAAGCCGTTGACGCGCCATTCGAAATTCGACTTCATGCCGCGCGGGTGGTAGATGTTATAGTTCGCTTTGTGGTAAGTTTCCTGAAAGCAGATTACCCCGTTCATCCCGTGCGCTTTCAGCTCTTCGTATTCCTCGGTCTTGAGCGGCATCACTTCTATCTTCAAGTTGCTGAAGTAGGGCTTGGCCAAATCCAAGGCACACGCCAGATAAGGCACGCCGGCCTTTGCCGGGTTTTCTCCTGTCACGATTAAGAGATTCTCGAAAGGTGCCAGCTTCTTGATGGCCTTGTATTCGTTTTCTATCTCCTTCTCCGTCAGGATTGTGCGGCGCATCGGGTTGCTGATATGGAAACCGCAATACACGCAGGAGTTGGTACAGGAGTTGGTGACATACAAAGGTATGAATATGGACACGGTCTTGCCGAAACGCTCTTCGGTGTATTTGCGGCTCAACCGCGCCATCGTCTCCAAATAGGGGGCGGCTGCTGGAGACACCAAGGCCATGAAGTCGTCCACTTCCGGACGCTCCTTCGAGAGGGCACCTCGCACGTCGGCTTCCGTCTTGGCATTAATCCGTTCCGTTGTTTCCTCCCACGAGATTTTTCCTAACTCGTCAGAAAACATATATCCCTCCCGCTTATCCGTTCAAGAATGCAGTCAGGGGCGAACTGGCCTCCGCCTCGAATCCATCGGCCTGCATTCCCAATCCGGCTTCGTATGCCATACGCCCGGCTTCCACGGCCTGCCTGAAAGCCGCGGCCATCGCTACCGGGTCGTCGGCCACGGCTATGGCCGTGTTCACAAGGCAGGCCGAAGCTCCCATCTCCATGGCCTCGGCGGCATGGCTGGGTGCCCCGATACCGGCATCGATAACCACTGGCACGTTGGCCTGTTCGATGATGATGCGCAGGAAGTCACGGGTCTGCAATCCCTTGTTCGTGCCGATTGGCGCACCCAAGGGCATGACCGTGGCCGCCCCGGCTTCTTCCAAGTGTTTGCAAAGCGTGGGGTCGGCCTGACAATAAGGCAACACGATGAACCCTAACTTTACCAACTGTTCCGTGGCCTTCAGGGTTTCCGTGGAATCGGGTAGCAAATAACGCGGGTCGGGATGGATTTCTAGTTTCAACCAGTTCGTTCCGAACGCCTCGCGCGCCATTTGGGCGGCGAACACGGCCTCCTCGGCATTCCTTACACCTGACGTGTTCGGCAACAACTGTAAACCGGGACGCTCGATATGCTTCAACATATCGTCTTCCTTGTCCCCCAGTTCGATACGCTTCATGGCCACTGTCACCATCTGCGTCCCGGAAGCTGCGATGGCACGAGCCATCATGTCATTGGACACGAACTTGCCCGTGCCCAAGAACAGGCGTGACGCGAACTTCCGCCTTGCTATGACTAACTTTTCCATTTTCTTACTTCCTTTTCAGATTTGGCTTCGCTTGACGCGGTCTTCGCCCCGCTATATCCGAGCGAACCAGACTCTCTACTCTCTACTTGCGCCACATTTGACATCAAAACGTTATCCACCGCACGCCGCTCTGATTATGACTATGTTCATTCCATCGGCCAATGCGTAATCATCCCACCCCGCACGGGGCACAAAACGGTTTTCCACGGCCACGGCCACGCCCTGAGTCGGAAGCGATAGCTTTTCCGCCAATTCGGAAAGAGAAACGGCTGTCGTCTCTACTTCTTTGTTGTTCACTGAAATTTTCATTCCTTCTACTTTATTTTGTTGTTAAGAACCAATGTGACAAAGAAGTACCGCGACGATGGTATGGAAAGAAAACGAAAATCCAATTCCTACGGCAGTATGAACTGCATCAGGTTCGAGGGTATAATCTCAGCCCCTGTCCGGGCACCCCTTTGTCTTTACTTGTGCAAAGATACACAAAAATGCACTCTTCCAATCGGAGATGGACGATAATTTGTGCCTTTTACCGTTGCTTTGCCCTTTCGGACGATGTACATAAAAGCATCTATGCGCAATCACGCGCCCAAACGGACTGATGTCACCCCGCCGGTTCCAACCTTGCGCAAGGGAAGATGCAACAAACGTGGAAACCATCGCAAAGACATGTTTCCCATGTCGTTCCATGCACGGAGAGGAGCAATCTCTTGAAAGGAAACCCGATTGTTGCGAGTCGGAGCGCGAGCTTGCGACAATCGGTTTCTCCGAAAAAGATTCTCACTGCATATGTGGCTGTTCATGAACGGTCTGTGCCGGGGCTGGAAAGGGCGCGACGTTTGCGGCTACGTCGGGAAGTCCTCGAAAGCATACAGTACGGTGGACAGGTAACGTTCTCCCGTGTCGGGGAGCAATGCTACAATCGTCTTGCCCTCGTTCGCCGGGCGACGCGCGATTTGCAGTGCGGTGTGCAACGCCGCGCCGGACGAGATGCCCGCGAGTATCCCCTCGTGGCTCGCCAACAGGCGCGAGGCGCGGACGGCATCTGCGTCTGTTACCCGGATAATTTCGTCCACTTGGCCACGGTCGAAGTTCACCGGCACGAAGCCTGCGCCTATTCCTTGTATTTTATGCGGCCCCGGATTGCCTCCGGTGAGGACGGGCGATGAATCCGGTTCCACGGCAATGGTCTGCACGGAGGGGTTGTGGCCTTTCAGTCTCTTGCCCGTGCCGCTGATGGTTCCTCCCGTTCCTACACCGGCCACGAAAAAGTCCACTTTCCCGTCCGTGTCGTTCCATATTTCTTCCGCTGTGGTTTGAAAGTGCGCTTCCGGGTTGGCCGGGTTGTCGAATTGTCCCGGGATGAAGGCTTCGGGATGGGCGGCTTTCAGTTCTTCGGCCTTACGGATGGCACCTTTCATGCCTTCGCCACCCGGGGTGAGTACCAGCGTGGCACCCAATGCTTTCAAGAGGTTGCGGCGTTCGAGGCTCATGGTTTCCGGCATGGTAAGTGTGAGCCGGTAGCCTTTCACGGAGGCAATCCAGGCGAGACCTATGCCCGTGTTCCCGCTGGTAGGTTCTATGATAAGGCTACCCGGCTTCAACACTCCTTTTTCTTCTGCTACTTTTATCATGTAGAAGGCGATGCGATCTTTCACGCTTCCACCGGGGTTGAAGCTTTCCAACTTCACTAATATCCTGGCATTGAGCCGTTCTTCCTTTTCTATATGGTTGATTTCCAATAAGGGAGTGTGTCCGATAAGTTCGATTAGCGAATGATAAATCTTTTCCATTGTCACCGTTTGTTGGATGTGTGAGTATTTTTTGTTTTTCGTCGTTGTCACACCTTGTCAAAGGCTTGCGTCAGGTCGGCAATCAGGTCGTCGATATGCTCCGTGCCGACGGAGAGGCGTACGGTGGACGGCGTGATGCCCTGTTCGGCCAATTCCGTCTCATTGAGTTGGGAGTGGGTGGTGCTGGCCGGATGGATAACCAGCGACTTGACATCGGCCACGTTGGCGAGGAGGGAAAATATCTCCAGACTGTCAATGAAGCGGTACGCCTCTTCCTTGCCTCCCTTGATTTCGAAGGTGAAGATGGATCCTGCACCTTTCGGGAAGTACTTTTCGTACAGATTGTGGTTGGGGTGGCTGGGCAATGCCGGATGGTTAACTTTTTTTACTTTCGGGTGAGTGGAGAGGAAGTTCACGATTTTCAGGGTGTTCTCCACGTGGCGTTCCACCCGCAGAGACAAGGTCTCCAGTCCTTGGAGCAGGATAAAAGCGTTGAACGGGCTGAGGGTGGATCCCGTGTCGCGTAGCAGTATGGCGCGGATGCGGGTGGCGTAGGCTGCCGCGCCCGCCGCGTCGGTAAAGCGGATGCCGTGGTAACTGGCATCCGGTTCGGTGAGTTGCGGGAATTTCCCGGAGGATTTCCAGTCGAATTTCCCAGAGTCCACGATGACACCTCCCAGCGACGATCCGTGACCGCCGATGAATTTCGTGGCCGAATGTACGACGATGTCTGCCCCGTGTTCTATCGGGCGGATGAGATAGGGCGTGCCGAACGTGTTGTCGATGATGAGCGGGATGCGGTGACGGTGCGCGATGTCTGCCGCGGCATCGATGTCGATGATGTTGCTGTTGGGGTTTCCCAGCGTCTCGATGAACACGGCCTTGGTGTTATCCTGTATGGCTTGTTCGAAATTGTTGAGGTTCTCGGGGTCAATAAACGTGGTGGTGACACCGTATGTCGGCAGGGTGTGTGCCAGGAGGTTGTAGGTGCCACCGTAGATGGTCTTGGCGGCCACGATATGGTCACCGGCACGCGTGATGTTCTCGAATGCGTAAGTGGCGGCGGCGGCTCCCGAAGCCACGGCCAGCCCCGCCACTCCGCCTTCCAGCGCGGCCACGCGATTCTCGAACACTCCTTGCGTGCTGTTGGTCAGCCGTCCGTAGATGTTGCCGGAATCTTGCAGGCCGAAGCGTGCCGCGGCGTGTGCCGAGTTGTGGAAGACATACGAAGTGGTCTGGTAGATGGGAACGGCACGGGCATCCGTGGCCGGGTCTGCCTGCTCTTGTCCTACATGAAGTTGTAGTGTCTCAAAATGTAGTCTCGTCGTGTTCATGATGTCTTTTGTTTGTTGGTTTCCTTGAATGATTTTCTCCTTTTTTATGGTGACAAAATTATGTCGTTTGGAATAATCGTGCAAGAGATTATGAAAATACGGAAAAAACAACTATTTTTGCGTTCCGATACAGAATATATGGTTAGTAACGATGGGGTTACGGCCCCGTTCATGGACATTTTTTCTATGGAACGTTTGGACGATACCGACTTACAAATCCTGCGTACCTTGCAGGACAACGCCCGTTTTACCACGAAGGAGCTGGCCGCGCGCGTGCATCTTTCCACCACTCCGGTTTTCGAACGCTTGAAGAGGCTGGAGAATCAAGGGTATATTAAGAAATATGTCGCAGTGCTCGATGCCGGGAAGTTGAACAGGGGGCTTCTGGTGTTTTGCCGGGTAAAGTTGCGCCGGTTGAACAAGAAAATCGCAGAGGAGTTCACCGACATTATCCGGGAAATCCCGGAGGTAACGGAGTGTTACAACATCTCCGGGAGTTACGATTACTTGCTCAAGATACACGCACCCGACATGAAGTATTACCGTGAGTTCATCCTCAACGTGTTGGGGACAATCGATAGCCTCGGCTCCATGGAGTCCACATTCGTGATGGACGAAGTGAAGCAAGTGTACGGCATACAAGTTTGACGCGGACGGATTAAGTCATATATTAGTAATGTGTAAGACGGCGGGGACATGGCCAAATGTTGAAGGAACGAACCCGTATCACAACGAACCGAAATGTCGGCACATTCTTCAAACATTTCCCGTAAATTCACGCTTGCTGGTTGACTTTGCAAATAAAAGCCGACTAAAAATAGCTGTCATATAGTGACGTGTAAAAACGACTTGGACACTTATAAAATCTTGTGGAACCGTTTTATAGGTCGCTAAGAGTAAGAATCAATTTAAAATTAAACGGACCTACTTATTTTAACCTTGCAAAGTAATGGATAATATAGGGAAGATAGTGATGATAGACAGGAAGCAGTTATGGGGTAGAATCGGGATGGCGGGATATTTCCGACTATTCTACTTCCGTTCTTATCATTAGAAATTGTGTAGGAAAGGTAATTTATGAAAACGACAAGGTAATCTCATTAATCCACAATTTTGCCGAAGAGACGGAATATACCCCAAGACAGGCCAATGGGATTATGGCAATCCCCAAGGCCTGCATTCGTAAGATTGCTTCCTGCTCTTTCTCTTGTCAGCAACTTGAGTAAGAGCAGAAGCCGCAACCGTCCTGACTTTTTTGACGTTTTGGGTTTCCTTAAAAGTTCGGATGCGATTTTTGCCACTTTTTTCGATGTCTTTTCATTCTTTCCCATAAGTTGTTGAATTTAGCTTGATATATGCTTTAATCATAACCCGTATGAACTCTTCCTTTCCGCATTCCACCCATTCCGGAGAACAAACCTACAAGCTTGATTTCCATATGGCCATTTTACTGCAAGATTTGTCAATGCTTCAAATGCCTCCTTTTCGTTCTGGAGGTTGAGCCGGTAGCAGAACTCGTCCGCGTACTTCTGTATGTATCTTACCGACACGTTGTGGAATATCCCGTACACTCCCCGTTCCAGTATCGCCCAGCTCTCTGTCCCGTCGGTGTGGATGCCGTCACCGGGCGGATAGTCCACTGTATGGTTGACATTCAGGCGTAGAAAGTAGGTGATTCCTTATAATATCCTTTGTAACAACTGATTGTGCGTCATGTCCACAAGGACGAGTAACGACGGAACAACAAAGGCGTGAAAAAGGGCGGGTTCCCGCGGGGAATCCGCCCGGCTTGTGGCGAGCCGCGGGACAAAGGTACGGAAAAACGGCGGATAGCATCACTGCCCTCCGCCGCCCGCTTGAAAAACATGATTAAACAAACAGAAAGAGAGATTATCGTAACGTCTTCAGCTTCCTCCACAGGGCCGCCGCGGAGAGGAGTACCGCCGCGCCGCCCGCCCACGTAAGGAACCTCCGCCACCACGGCAGGGGCTTCTCCGCCGTGCGCGTCACCGTGCGGACCACGGTGTCCGTCCTTGCCACGTAGGCCGTGTCGCGCCTCGTCCTTTCCCGGTACACGGTGCGCGTCCTGTAGACCACCACCGTGTCGCCGCGCTCGCGTATGAGGAGCGTGTCCCTCGCGTACACGCTGTCCGTGCGTTCCACGTACTGCCGCACCGTGTCCGTCCTCGCGCTCTCCACGGGCACGTATTCCACCGTCCGGCACGACCATTGGGCGGCGAGGAGAAGCACGCCCAGGAAGCCGGCAAGCACCCTCCTCATGGCTTCAGCCCGATGAAGTCCGCAATCCCGTCCGCGTGGACTTCCGCCAGCGCGAGCCGCCCCCTTTCCGAGAGCAGGAAGTCCGCGTCGGCGCGGTTGTCCATGAAGAGGTTCTCCGTCAGCACCGCCGGGCAGGGCGTGTCCCGGCAGATGGCGAGGTCCAGCGGCCACCACGGCTCGCCGGGGGCGCGTTCCCGCACCCTCACGCCCCGCGCCGACGCTGCCGCGGCGAGGCATGCGGCCAGCCGCTTGCTCCCCGCGGAGGCGTTCTGCGACACGCAGGCCTGCCAGCCCGACGCCTGCCGCCATCCCCTGCCGTTCCCGCTCGCGTTCACGTGCACCGAGACGAGCAGGACGTTCCCCGCGCCCCGCTCCCGGCACGCCGCGTTCGCCCTCCTGACCCGCTCGCGCAGCGGCACGTCCGCCTCCTCCGGCACGAGGAGGCGCGCGTCCACGCCGTGGCCCTTCAGGGCGAGGGCGACCAGCGAGGCCGTCTCCCGCGCCCACCTGTACTCCCTCAGCCGCCCGTCCGGCGACCGCTTGCCCGGCGTCTCCGCGCCGTGGCCGTTGTCAATCAGCACCGTCGTCATCCCTTGCCTCCTTCTTGCTTTCCGGCTCGTCCTCCAGTATCTCCTCCATCGCCTTGCGGCTCAGGAGCTTGAAGAAGTTGAACCGCTTCTTGATTTCCTTGTACTCCAGATAGTTGTTCACGCAGCTCGTCACCTCTATCCCGTACACGACGAAGAGGAGGCCGAGCGAGACGACGGGAACCCCGAGCGCGGCGCCGAAGGAGCGCGTGCACATCCCCGCCACGGTGACCCAGCAGAGGTAGTCCATGGCCTTCGCCAGCGACCTCCTCCACAGGCGCGAGAGCCGTATCCTCTCCCCGCGCTTCCGCGCCGCCGCCACGCCGAAGCGTGCGTCCGCGACGATGAGGACGGCGGCCAGCGCGAGCCACGGCCACATCCGCCCGTAGAAGTCCGCCAGCGGCGAGACGAGCGCCGCGGCCGCCGCCGCGCCGGGCGACAATTTCCTTTCTTCCGCTTCCATTTCCTTCGCTTCCTTTCAGGCCGTCGACCCTACATGCCGGGCTCCTCGCCCGCCGCGTCCCCCGCGGACGTGTTGAGGGCCTGCCCCAGGGTGACCCAGCTGGTCCCTTTCTTGTACTGCACGCCCGACGAGTTTATCCGGAAGCCCGCCCCCGGCCTCTCCATCGCGAAAGTCATGTTCCCCGAGGAGTCCTTGTACGCCATGACGTAGTTCGCCGCGGACGTGCCGAGGGCGAAGCCGTTGGCGAAGAAGCGGCTCACGTAGGGCTGCGCCGTCCAGGAGGCGGAGAGTCCCGAGAAGCCGACCTCGAGCCTCTCGCCCGGGTTGAGGGCCGCGCCGATGAGGAGGACGATGACGTGCCATCCGGCGTCGAGGTTCACGGTGGAGTCAAGCGAGAATATCCTGATGGGCCCCTGCTGCAGTTGCGCGTCGCCCCCCGGTTGCACCTGCCCGGAGTCGGCGATGGCGTTCCACGCGCCGGCCCTCACGGGGTTCACCGTGTCATACGAGTAAAACGGGCTCTCGTAGGCCTTCGTGCCGGCCTGCGCGCTTCCCTTCTCGCCCCTCATCACCAGCAGCCTCGCCCCGTTGTTGCGGGATTCCGGGACCTTGTCCGCGGTGAGCGACAGCTGGCCCTTGATCTTCAGCTGGGACCGCATGGTTATCTGGAACTCGTTGCTGAGCGCGTAGACGATGCCGGAAACGGGATAATACGCGTTCTCGCCCGTTCCGACCTTATGGCTGAATGCCGTGCCGGAGGCCGCCTTGAATGTCACCGTGCCGTTGGAGGCCGCCTTGAAGAGGGAGGAGAGCGGGTCGTCGTAAGTGTTCCCCTCGAAGAACGTCGTGTTCCCGTTCGCGGCGACGACCCTCATGTCGCGCGTGTCCCCGCTTATCTCTATCCTGCTGCCCTCCTTCGCGGTGAAGAGGCTCCTGGCGGTGAGGCTGTCCACGTCGATGGCGTCGGCGCTTATCTTGCCGTCCGCGTTCACGGCCATGGTGGTCCTCCCCTCGTTGTTGCGCAGGAGGAAGTTGTCCGCCGTGACCGTTATCCGCTTCCTCTCCACGTCTATCCCCGTGGCGAGGAGGCCGTTCTCCCCGGACTCCACGTACTCCGCCGGAGGCTTGCCCGTGAGGTCGCCCTTGAAGAGCATCAGCCCGTCCAGCCAGACCGTGAACGCGCCGAAGGAGGCGTTGCCCGTTCGCGAGAAGTATACCCTCGCGTATGTCCCGGTGGCGGATGTGGTGATCTTGCCCACCACCCGGTTGAACGAAGTGCCCAGGCTGAACTTGCCACCTCCGCCGAAGGTCGGGTCGCCCGTAAAGTCGGCGTTAGGTCTCATTTCCACCGAGAGGCCAAGATTCGGCACCTCCTTGTCCGCCCTCGCCCACGCAACGATGGTGTACGTCGTCGACGGCTCGACCTTGATTGTCTGCCCAAACGAGACTTGTATAACCTTTTGCCCCTCGGCGAAGCCCGCCTTGAACGAGCGGGTGCCGAACGCCTTGGTCGAGGTGTCGAATGTCGGGTCGGATGCCGTACCTTTTTTGTAGCAAACCTGGTTGTAGTCCGTCTCGAACGAGCCGTCCTTGAAGAGGTTGCGGTAGTCGTCCAGCTGCCCGACCTTCATGGAGAAGCCGTCCACGGTCTGCTTCAGGTCCGTGTACTTGCCGTTCAGCCCCGTGACGGTGGACGAGAGCGACTCGCAGGTCTGCTGGAGCGTGGAGGCCTGCTTGGCGGCCCCGTCGGAGGTAGACTTGACGGCCTCGAGCGTCGTCTTGTCGGCCTTCTGGCTCAGCGTGGTCTGCATCTGGCTCACCTGCGTGCCGTCCGCTTTCTGGCTCACCTGCGTCTGGAGGCTCTTCAGCTCGGTGTCGTCGGCCTTGAACT
>CAZGBV010000038.1:0-19334 GCA_964523985.1 uncultured Paraprevotella sp. | reverse complement strand
TTTTTCCTCAAAAGGCACGGATACGGCGGAAGCGTCGGAAATATCCTCGGAGTCGCTGTCGTAAAACGCCAGATTCTTCTCTTCGCCACCTTTGCCGCCGCACGACATCAGAAGGATTGACGCGATTAAAATGCAAGGTCTGTTGTCCATGTCATTGTCGCACTTCGAGTTCCCGGGAAACGATTTCCTTGCCGCCGACCTCCCACGATATTCTGAATGTGCCTGCGTGTAGGGGTGTGATTTTGTTCCCCTTAATCTTTATTAGGCTGTCATTGTCGGAAGTCCATTTTCCTCCCGTGTCTTTTTCGTTTTTCATTTTCAATGTTACTGTATATGTCTTGCCAGTAGTCAATTGGTCAGTTAAGGATATTCCAGATACGTCTATGTCACATATCTCGTTAAAATTTTTGAGAACACTACTGTCCAAAGGAGTTGTCTGCTCACCGGCTTCCATGTCTTGTTCGTTCTCTTCACTTCTTGCTTCCGCTTCCTTCTTATCAGAACGGGGAACTATCATCACTATCATCACTATCATCACCCCTAATACCACCAGAAGCAAAGAGTTAAAGTTAAATAACGAAAGCAATTTCCTCCCCATCTTCAGAATTGAATTCAGAATTAAAGTCTTTTTTCGAGATGGATGTCCAACACATGTGTCTTTTTCCGGCAACTCTGTCTTGTTGTTGCGGTAAGAAAGAACGGCTTCGCATATTTTGTCGAGTGTCTCTTTCTGCTGGTCTGATTTTTTCTTATAATCGTCGCGGCTTCTCTCTGCTTCCTCCAGTTTTTGAGTAAGTTCGTTTCCTCTTAGGTCTGCTTTCTTACGTTCTTCTTCTTGAACACGTTGAATCCGCTTGTCGTTTTCTGCTTTGGCCTTTTGAATCTCTGAGTCGCGCGTTTGCCGGTCTGCGTGCATTTGTTTTTCGAGTCTGGCAATTTCGGCATCCTTCTCCTGAATTTTGGCATCCTTCTCCTGAATCTTCCTTTGTCCTGACAAACTGGGATACCGAGGAGAAACATAGACTTTGCCCTCCGTCCTCATGATTTTCTCGACCGTGTCCGTTTCACAGTCGTACAAGTTCACCATCCTCGCATTGTTTCGCCCGTTGACCGCGAATCCGCGTAGTGGAATGAAATCCGATGTCGACGAGAATTTCTGCAGATAATGTCGTAGCTCTTCGTCGAGTCCCTTTATGATGTTTTCTTCTTGCCTGAAATCCGCGACTTTGTATTTCGCGCCGCCATTAGCCGTCGCTGCCAGTATATGACCCGAAATATACTTTTCGTATGCGGCATCCAAGATATTGTACATGTTCCGGATATCGGCATAATACAAGTCCATGCGGACGGTCAAAGCGAAATAGCTGCCCCCTCTGCCCCCATGGTCACATATCTCGCCTCCTCTGACGTATGTGTAATAGCACTTCGCATTCGAATCGAACTGCTTCACTTCGACCCGTAGTAGGACGGAGACGTCGGTTTTGGAATTATAATAAAACGATTGTATGTAGCTTCCGTCGGGATCTGTGGCGGCGACGCCCCATAGCCTTTGTCCGTCCGGCGTGCCGTGGACGTATAATTTTATGCCGGGATTCATGATGCTTAGCCTCTTATCTTCTTCATTATGGTTTTCCACAATCTGACGCAGTATTCGGGAGGCCCCTCTTGGTAAGTCAGTCCCCCTCCGCCTGTTCGTGTATAGTAATGTCCCGTTTGGAACGGCACGAAGTCGCAGTTGTATTGCCTGAAGAACCTTGTTATCGGGTTCTTGTTCAAGAACGGCGCGAAGATGCCGGGGTAAAGGTTCTTGACATGGTTCATGGCCGCGTCCACGTTTATGCTCCCGTCGGTTCTGAAAAAATTCGTGCGGTCTACCTTGTTGAAGACAAAGACGGTGTTGTCCCTCGACCGAATTTTCCCTCGCAGCCGGGTTATCTTTGTGACGTAATTGCGTCTGTCCTCGGCATTCTCCCAATCAGGTTCTACTATAATCGCCCACACCTTCCTGTTCTTGCTGTTGATTATCTCGTTTACATATCTGGGAAATTCATTGTTCGGATTTCCGAGGTCGAAGTAATGTTCTCCGGGAGCTTCGAGGATTTGGCAGACGGTACGTCCTTCTTTCAGCACTTCCGCCAGCATGAAGCTGACGAGGTCGGTTCCTTTCGCCGCGTCGTCGCTGTTCACGGTTTCGTTGAAAGTGTCGCAGATTTTGCCGTAGTTGGTGTCCTTTGCCGGACGAAAAGTGCGAACCGGTGCTATCGTGTATCCCTCACTCTTGAGAAAACGAGCCATTCGCACGAGCGTCATTGTCTTGCCGCATCTCCTCGGGCCGAATAAGACTATCAGGGGAGCCGGGTTGGACACCGTCACACGGATTCTATTGGGGTCGTCGTACTCCTCTTGGGATAAGCCTCCGTTTCCGGTCGTCGGGGAATCGGGGGTGGAATCCGTGTCAGGCTGTGCGGGAACTTGCTCCTCGGACTCCCCGACTTGGTTCCCGTCGGAATTGGTGTAATCATCGAAATCTACTGGCATAATTTGTGTGTTTTTAAGTTCCAACCAAGTCATTCCTCGCTCTTCCTGAAGGCGATGTCGAAGAAGATGAAGGCGGCGACGTCGACCAGGACGGACAGGATAATCCAGAAGATGAATCCGCGCCCCGCGAAATCGCCCTTGAAGTAATCTTCCCAGACGTCGAACACGCTCAGCATGCGGCTTACCTTGGTCACGGCGTTGGGGGAGGTGTACGCGGCCTTGTCCGCCGCGCCGTTGAAATTCACGAACTCCTTGTACGTCCGTATCGTGGTGTAGCCGGCGTTCAGCTTGTCGCAGACCACGTTGATGTCTTCCGCGTCGTTGAGGTCAATCTTGCCTTCGGAGATGTATTTCTGTGTGAGGTCGAGGTTCTTGTAGTCCTTGTCCGCCTGTCTCCGGTGAAGGTCGCTCTTCGGGGTCAGCTGTGCGGCGATGTTTTCCTTTCTGGATTCCATCAGGATGTATATCTTGTTCCTGTATGCCTCGTACAGTCTCTGCCGGTCTTGGACTGACGTGCCCCGGTACGTCAGCGGCTCGATTTTCGCCACTCCGAGTATTTCCGCGAACTGGCTCAGTATCTTTTTCGCTTGCGGGCCGAACCCGGGGTTCGCGTCGTTCTCGATTTCGGCCTCCAGCTCGCCGAGCTTGGCGTCGACTTGGTTTGCGAGTTCCTCCTGCCTTTCCCGTATCTCTTTTTCCGGCTTCGTGTTGTCGCGTATCTGCGCCAGATAGGCTTTCGTCGTGCCGATGTCGCTGCCGACCTTCTGGCTTATCGCGTTGCGGTAGAAGAACGTATGCGTGTTGGTGGGCATGCTGCACGGCAACCAGAACAGGAGTACGATGACCACGCCCCCGACAAGGCACGCCCCGCGCTTCTCCATGTAGATTCTCTGGTTCAGGCTGTCCGCGATCATTTTCGTCCCCCAGGAGGCGATGAAGAAGAAGCTGACGGTCACGGCCCAGCACATCGCCGACGGCCAGGAGGGGAGCAGGAGGTGCAGCGACTCCGCCGTGGCCCAGCAGCTGACGGCGGCGAGGAGGAGAAAGGCCAAGGTGCAGAATACTTTGAGGCCACTGTTCTGATTCATGAGAGTTCTTTTGTTTCATGGCGAGTCCTTCCGTTTTTCGCTTCCGGGGGCAAGGCGGCAGGACCCGTTGTACGCCCGCTCCCGGCATTGACTTCGTTCCATACGGGCCGACGATTCGGCAAAAATCAAACAAGCTCGGCTTTGCACTCATCTGGCACCGCATTTCGGTTTGCAAATATAATACTTTTGAAATTACCCCCCCCGAATTAACACGGCTTAACCAAATTCCTGCGTTGTTTCTCCGTTTCGTGGGCACGAAACACACCTTGTCGGGACGAATGAAGCCGGACAAGGAGAAAACGGAGGCGTTCCGTCGCGATTGAAATCTTCATTCCCCGCCTCTTGCGGGCGTTTTTTACGTGTCCGCCATGAAATCAAAGCGGACTTTCTGCTATGTCGCCTTCCACAAAAGATGATTCGCCACGGTACCCAAAATCATTTTTTCGGGGTAGATGAGGTTGAAGACCTGCCTCTTGTTCGGGATACATTTGTAGGACGACGGACTTCAGTCTGTGGATATTGCGAAGTATAGTCCTGCCTATACTTCGTCTTGGTTACCCCCCCCTGACGCAGACAAGGCCGAGTGGGAAGTTCGCCGCCTTGAGAATCCTTTCCATCTCCGGCAGGACTGTATAGGACGTAAAGCATACGCGGACAAAACCTTTTCAAAGCGTCCATCGCCGACACGGGGCCTGACATCACGCGCCTCAAGGCGTTCAAGGAAGCGGATGTCGTACACCTGCACTGGACAAACCAAGGCCTACTGTCGCTCGGCGGCATCCGCAAAATCTTGAAATCGGGGAAACCGACAGTCTGGACGATGCACGACATGCGGGGCTGCATCTCCACTTCACCTGTCCGCACGGACTCGTTTCTCACGCGAATGCCCGGTGGATGCCGTGACCTGAAAATCGGGCATTGCCTTGACTGACGCAAAATCCGCTCCCCAAAAGAAACATGTAAAAGCCGGCTCATTAGAACGGACAACGAGAGTCACACGGACATGGCGGCCGGAAAGAAGTGCGACCTTGTCCGGAAAAAGCCGAAGACACTCCGCGCCGGTAATGCACCAACCTTGACGGCGAGAGAAGAAGACCTGCCTCCACCCTCGCCGTCGGTCCACTGAACCCGGTTCCCCGAAAGCCCGCCACAGGCAGGAAGCAAAAGGCCGGCAACAGTCCGACGAGGTATGCGGGTCAGTTTCCGTCTGGTTTCTGCATCTCCGCGAACGGACTTTCATCCCAATGGAACGCGTCCGGGTCGTCCGGTTCGGAAGGCTGGAACGTCACCACGTCCTCGCGAAGGTGGTTCACGAAAGGCAAGGCCGCCTGCTTCATTCCCTCGACGACGCACCGCGCTATCTCGTATGCCCCGTAGGGATTGAAATGAGTGTTGTCGGCCAAGGCCTTGTCCTGTCCCGGGTAAGTGCCGGCGGGGTAATGCACGAAAGCCCTTTTGCTTGTCTCCTCACCCAACGCCTCGTACAACACGCGCGTCATTTCCTGCAAGTCAATCAAGGGCACCTGCTCCCTTTCGGCCACCCAACGCATGGCCTCGGGGTAATCGGCGTGCGTGGGTTGTATCTTCCCTTCCTTGAAAGACCTGCGGCAGGTGGGGGTCACCAACACCGGATACCCGCCCCGTTGCCGCACTTCGTCGATGAACGTCTTCAAGCTCGTGGCGTAGGAATAATACGCGCCTTTCCCCGGTCCCTTCTGTTTCTGGTCGTTATGTCCGAACTCCATGAACATGTAGTCGCCCGGTTTCATTTGCGACAAAGCCTTCTTCAACCGTCCGGCATTGATGAAAGTGTTCGCGCTCTCGCCGCTTTCCGCGTAATTGGCAAAGCAAACCTCCGCGTCGAAGAAGCGAGGAATCATCTGCCCCCAGCTGGCCCACGGTTCATCGTCCTGGTCTACCACGGTGGAGTTCCCGGCCAGAAACAGAGTCGGGACACGGTCGTCCGGCTCAATCCGTATGGCCGCGCACTGCGGACGGGCACCGTTGATTTCGATGGTCAGCTTGTCGTCCCAATTCAGCTTGGAACGCTCGCGAGGCTTGATTTTCACCGCTTCCGTGTCGGATATTTTCGGTGTCCGCTTGTTGACCACGAAAGTGAACGTGCGGAACTCCCCTTTCTTCGTCGGCACGCTTTCATAGAACAAGCGACGCGACTCCGCCCGCACGGTGGTGACACCCGCCTCCCTGCGGCTTCCCAAGAGCACGGTGACGCGGTAATTCCCGTCCGGCACCTGCACGGAAACATAATAAGGGCGACCTCCGTCCCTGTCCGGAGAGGCGACCAAATCATATCCGTACCCTTTCTCCGCCGTATAACGGTCGGCGGGAGTCAGCAACAAACTTTCCGTCGACGAGGCGGACGGGGCTTCTCCCCCACCCCACAGTTGCCGCACCGGCACCCGCTTGTCCGGATTCAGTTGCAACAGATAGCCTGTACGGGCGGCACGCATCGGGAAAAATCCCGCGCCGCACGCCCACAATCCCATAATCAAAAGGTGTCGTTTCATCTTTATTTCTCGTTAAGTTTTGGTTTCAGCTCGTCTGGCGACTCATTGGTGTACAGGTTCACCTTGGGAGCTTCCTTGGTGAAAAGGTCCTTGACGCATTGCAAGTCCACCGTGTACCGAGGGCGGAAGTCGTCCGACAGCATGTACTCCACGACGGCCTTGCGCATCTGAGCCACGACGGGCACGCTGCTGTCCGCGTCCAGCGGCATGGTGGTCATCATCAATCGCCCGCCGGCCACGTTGGCCTCGAACAGCATGCCTATCTTGCGACTCAGGAACCACGTGTCGATGCTCTGCACGATAGGTTGGAAGTCGTCCGGAAATCCTGTGAACTGCATGACCTGCTTCCGGTTCACCAAGTCCCACCATTGCATGTCGCTGTGGTAGTCCGTAGGGAAGTTCCGGAAGAGCGGGTGGTAATTCTCGATGTAAAGTCCCGTGGTATGGGGCGGACGCATCTTGAACCAACTCGTGTTCCAGAACACGGGAACGAACTGTTGCACGATGTCCTTGCCGTAAGTAACCTTCCCGGCCGCCGTCACCAGCACCTTGCCTCCCGCCCGCAACACCTGTTCGGATTGTTCGTCCAGCGTATCCGTAACATACAAGTCACCGGTATCCATGTGCGCCAAATCGTCCAGCGTCGTCCGAGGATAGACCCAGAAATCCCAATGGTTCCTGCTACTTGCCTCTTCCTTGCGACCGCCGAGGTCGTACACTCCCTTCAACGTCACCTCGAACACCATTTTCCGGGGCGCGCCGGTCTTTCCCAGCTGGACGTCTACGCGCCCCAACTCGATGTTGCCGCCCAAAGCCACGTTGCCGCCGTATAATGTCCCCTCCGCATACGTCTTCCCGTACTCGTCGCGGATGGCGTAGGCCACCTCGGCGTCGCGTATCTCCGCCTTGCCGAAATGGGCCGTCTCCACCGTCGCCGTGAAATCTTCATCGTCCCAGTAGGTGAACTTGGGGATGCGCGCCAACAGCACCGTCGGCGAGCAGAACTCCCGGAAATCCTCCGGCGAGCAGTATTCCTTTTCGTCGAAGAACACATCCGTCACGCCCACCAAGGCCGTGCCCTGGCCGGAGTAGTCGTTCAGGGCCAGCAACTCGAACCCTGCATAATCCGGCGTGCGCAACGTCCTTTCTATCTCATGCTTGTAGCATAACGTCTGCAGCTTCCCGGAAGCCATCATGAACTTGTGCGCCATCCCGCCCATGTGGCTATCGTCCAGTATGTCGCGGAATATCTCGAAGTTCCTGGCCTTGTTCACTCCCGTGTACTTGCCGATTTCGTCGAAGTTGGGGAATACGCACCATTGCCCGGTCTCGTGGGACACGAAAGGCACGCTCACCGTGTCGATTTTCGCGCGGAAGTCAAACGTGCTCTCCGGTGCGCGGCTCCGCCATTCGTCCAGGCCGCGCACGCCGGCCTTCACGTGATACATGTTCTTGGGTTGCCAGGCCCATCCGCCCCCCACCGACGCTCCGGTGTACACGTGGCGGCTGTCCGTATTCTTCCAGTAGTCCACGAAGTCGCTCACCCACGCCACCCAGTTTCCGGCCGGCTCGTTTCCACAGGCCATCATGCAGAACGACGCGTGGTTGCCATACTCCTTGTTCATGCGTTGCGTTTCCTCCATCAGGTAACGGTCGATATACATCCCTTTCCCCAGCTTAATCCCGTGGTTCGGCCAGCTCGGCCCCTCGGGCTGCAGGTAGAATCCCACGCGGTCGGCCGCCGCGAAAGCCGCTTCCGGCGGGCAGAAAGAGTGGAAACGCATGTGGTTCAGCCCGTAGTTGCGGCAAATGCGGAATACCCGTTCCCACGAGGCCTCGTCCATCGGGGGGTATCCCGTCAGCGGGAAGTCGCAGTTCTCCACCGTACCGCGCAGCTGCGTGACCCTGCCGTTCACGTAAAACATCTTCCCGTCTATCTTGAATTCGCGCATCCCGAAATCACGCGTCTGCCTGTCCGTCCCGTATTTGGAAGAAATTTCCGCCGTCAGTTCATACAACGCGGGGTTGAACTCGTCCCACAGTTGCGTCTTTTCCCCCATGTCCAGCACGATTTCCACGTCCGCCATGCCCTTTTCCAGCTTCACCCGGCGCGACACGGCCGGCACCTCGTGCGCCACGGCGGTGTTGAAGCTTCTGGCCGACAACTTAACCTCTGCTTCGGGTTGCCCCTTGCCGCCGTGGTGCCTCAGCCGTATCTTCACGGTGGCCGTCTTGTCGTGAATGTCCGGATAGACCTGTATGTCATCGACATACAGGAGAGGGGTGCACCGCAATTCCATGCGCCCCACCACGCCGTTCCAGTTTCCTTGCGTCTGGTCGGTCACGCTATGCGAATCCGCTCCCACGCAGACCCCGTCGACACGGTTGCTGACGCGGAGCGCCAGGGCATTTTCCCCGCTTCTGACATAATCCGTCACGTCGTAACAATGCGGCACGCACAAGCTGTTGTACCCCCCGACCTTTTTCCCGTTGACCCACAGTTCCGTCTCGATGTGCGGGCGCTCGAGGTACAACACCACGCGGCGACCCTTCCAGCCGGCCGGCACGTCCGCCGTCCGCCGATACCACGCCGTCCCCACGTAATGGCGGTCGGGTGTCAGGAAGAACGGTAGCTTGAAGTTCTCCTCCCTGCGGTATTTCTCCATGTAAGGGTTATAGAAATAGGAACTGTCGTAGAGCGATCCCGTCCAGCGCGTTTCCACCGAAGGCTTGTCACCCTTCAGTCGTTGCGGCATGCTTCCGGGCAAGAGTATGTCGTCCTCCAAGGTACGGCCGTACCATTTGCCCTCCGTCCCCTCGTCGGCCCTGTCGATTTGAAATTCCCACCTGCCCGACAAGTCCAGGCAGTCCTGCGCGAGCAGGTTTCCGCCGCATGCCAAGACGAGCACGGCTAAAAACGATGTCCAAAAATGATGTCTGTTCATGATTTCGGGTTATAGATTGATTGTTTCTACTGACTTAGGTACTTCACCATCTCGGAACAGCCCAGCAAATAACAGCCCACTCCGAAGTCGTCGAGGTTCGGCCTGCTGTCACATCCCGCCGGCTGGCCGGCCTTCGGCTCTCTGCCCGTGCCCTGCACATATCTCAGGAAGCCGTCCGGAAGCATCGCCTCGCGCGTCAGCGCGTCCCACGCCTTCGAAGCGGATTCGCCGAATGCCTCCTCCGACAACACCCCCTTGCGCATTCCCCATGCCATGCCGTAAAGGAACAGTGCCGTCCCTGTCGTTTCCGGCCCCCCGTAATGGTTCTCGTCCGCCAGACTGCAGTTCCAGAAGCCGTCCTTCCTCTGGCATTTCTTCAGGGAGAACGCCATGGAGAGGAAGTCCTCCGTCAGCAACCTCCTGATGTCCGCAATCTCCTCTCTTTCGTTGCCGGCGGACAAATCCGCGGCCTGTTCCAACTCGTCCAACGTGCGTGCCAACGCCGCCATGACCCATCCGTTGCCGCGGCTCCAATAACAATTCTCTCCGTTCGGCTCCTTGTAAGGCGGGACAAAATCCGCGTCGCGCCACCACAAGCCTTCCGCCGTGTTGAACAGGCCGGCGCGGTCGCGCGCGTGGCAGTACAGTTCCTTCATCGTGCGGAAATAACGGATGTCCCGCTTTTCCACTCCCATCTTGGCATAGGCAGGCATGGCCATCTGCAAGGCATCAGTCCACCGCCAGTCGTCCCGCTCCGTGCTGTTCACCACGTTGTTGAGCATGCGTTCCGTGTTCCCCAACACGCCGGCGCCGCCTTGCAGGCGGCACAAGTCGATGTAAACCTGCGCACAGCATTGGTCGTCGGCATTGCGCGTGTGCGAGCCTCCCCGAAATCCCCAAGCGTTGGCCGTCGCCCACTCCGTGGCATATTCCACATACCGGGGTTGCGGGGTTATTTCGTTCAGAGCCAACAACCCCTCCATATACACGCTGCGCGTCCAAACGTTAGACGGGCAAACGCCATTTGTCCGCACGGAATCCCCCGCCGCGGGATGCATGGCCATGAAACGGCCGTTCATCAACGCCATCCGCTCCACCGCGGCTTTGCAGTCCGGACGGCGAGCCGCCGCAAGTCCGGAGAAGCAGACTACGAGAAGGATTGGCCACGGTATTTTCCTCATTTATGGCAAATAGGTATTAGTGAAAGCAAAGGTAGGTTTTTTTCGTCTCACATTGAAAAAAAAACGGTTTTATTTTAGTATTAAAGAAATAAGTCCTACCTTTGCAAGCAGAATCGAAAGCCGACATGGCTCAGCTGGTAGAGCATTTCATTCGTAATGAAAGGGTCCGGGGTTCGAATCCCCGTGTCGGCTCATGTGCGCGAGGGCTGTCTCAAATCGAGGCGGCTTTTTTTGTGCGTGTGGAAATTCCCGAAAGTTCGCCAAATCCAAGGGAACGGACGTGGCGGACAGTGTATTCGCCCCTCGGCAGAGGATTATCCAGAAGCGGGATTCTTTTTCTGTACCCTGCGATTTGGTCTCGGGGGTCGTCATTTGGTGGCCATCTCGGACAGACCGCCTCCCGCCGAGAGCCTTTTCCCTGACGCATTGGGCGAAGCAAAGGCTCTCGGCGGGGCGGCTTGTCTTCCCGAAGCGGGTGCGCCCGGCATGGCCTGAGGTGGGGATTGCCCCTGCGGACGCGCCCTCCGCGAAATGCCATTTTGTCGCCGAAACGCGGGTTTCACTTTCTTTCTGTCGGAAACAAGTCGTTTTCGCAAACCGGCACCCGGTGAAAAAATCTCCAAACAGAGCGAAATCCGGGTCGTTTCGGATACAAATTTTTGCAGTCCGGCCTCTATTTTCACGTCCCTTAACTAGAATGCTTCGGTTTTGTGCCGCGAAAAATTTTCGGACGACGTGACAAAACACTTTTTTTGTCGTGCCGTCGCGATTCGAATCTCGGGTCGTTGCCGGAAAATCCGGCTGAAAGAGAGGAAAGGTACTGCCCCGAATGCCTTTTTAACATCTCTTTGATGCTCCGTCTTTGTAAAGATTTTGCCGACAGATTGTCAGGCGGAACCGCCTTTCCGCTTGCGCCTCCCGTCGCAACAGGCGCACGATGCGCCTCCCCGCCCGGCACGATGCAAGCCCAATCCGTCCTTTCGCTTACGGAATGATTTCCCGAAACCGTGCGAAAATCGATTGTTTCCGCCCGTCTCTTCCTGCCGCCGACGTAAAACGCGAATTTTGAGGGGCGGGAATGACATTTTGACAATCTGTCACTCTTTCCGTAGAACGGCTTCCTTTCGTCCGTGCCTTGATGGTCGCGGACATTGCGTCGGGCAAAACCGGTCTGTCCCGGAGGAATTGCAAAAAGTAAGCGGGAATGCCGTGAAAAGCATTCCCGCTTTACTCTTTCTTTCCTTAGCCGCCGGTTTCCCCCTCATTCCTTGGCGAACAGCTCGTCCGCCGGCTTCTCCATTCGCGGGATGTCGTTTTTTTTCATGGTGCATTCAATTTGGATGACGAACCCATAGTCAAAGGCGCAATCAAACTCCTTACCGATAGGGAACACACAATCTCGTTATCCGGAATTTATTCGCAATCTTTGTAGGGTCGTCAATCAGACATATTCATTTATCGGTTTAAATTGTAATTTATGAAGAAACTTTTATTTATTAGCACCGTCTTGTCGACGGCTTGCGCCAGTGGCTCTGCTCCGGCAGAATCTGTTGATATTGATTCCACTGCTGTGGACACTGTTGCCGTTGATACGGTTGTCGTCGACAGCGGTGTCAGTCTTGATTAATCACATTACTATTAGATTATGAAACAGATGCTATCAGATAGAAGAAAATCCGAGATTTATAATATTCCGGACGGAATTGCCATATTGGCTGGAACAAGTATTCTACTGCAAGTGTTGCTTTTTGTTATTGAACTTTTAATGCCGGAACAGATGCCACTTGTAATACGTGTATCCGGGCATTACGATACCCGGCAGAATGTACTCTGGTTGGATTTAATGAGGCAATTAACGTAGTATTGTTCATATTCCTTAATCCGTTGGCAATCGGATTCAACATACTACTTTTTTCTTCGTATTTTTTCACTCCGCCGATTTAACCTTTTTTGTGCCGCGTTCCATACCACATATAAATAATAATGTGTACCTTTGTCTTTCAATGCAGGTGTTATTTGTCATGGACGGCAACACCAAAGGGTATGTCATAGGAAATCATAACAATTAAAAATAAGCAGAAGAAGTATGAAAAAGTTTTTTGTGATGGGACTTGGCTTAAGTGCGATTCTTGCAATGACCTCTTGCAAGTCTTCCGAGAGCGCGTACAAAAAGGCGTATGAGAAGGCAAAACAGCAACAGGTTGTCGCTGCGGAACAAGAACCAGTCCAGCCGACCACCCAAGTAGAAGTGACTCCTGTTACTCCTCCAGTGGAGACATCCACGGACGTTAACGCGGAACGCGTAGAGACTGAGAACGTGACCGTGGTTTCGGGGAACGGCCTGAAAGCCTACAGCGTGGTTTGCGGAAGCTTCAGCCTGAAAGCCAACGCCGACGGTTTGCAGAAGACATTGACCGACGCAGGCTATAACGCACAGATAGCATACAACGCCGAGAAGAATATGTATCGCGTGGTAGCTGCCACTTACGATGATAAGGTTGCCGCCGTGCAGTCGCGCAACACGTTGCGCAGCACTTATCCCGACGTATGGCTACTCTTGTCCAAATGACGGATTTAGAATGACATATGGTATGTGCGGCGCACGGGAGCAGGATTTCACTTGCTCCCGTGTCGTCGTATGGAGTGCCTTGACTTCATTGCCATCCGGCAAGAACCCGGAGTGGCGGGCATTCTTCCCGAAGCGCGGCAAATTTTGTCCTTATGCCGTTGTTTTATCGACTGTTTTCATTAAATTTGCATCCCTATGGGAAGGGTCTTGGCCATTGATTACGGGAAAAAACGCACGGGAATCGCGGTGACTGACCCGTTGCGGTTGATTGCCAACGGACTTGCGACGGTTTCTACGTCATCTGTGATGGATTTCATAGAGACTTACGTCCGGCGGGAACCTGTGGAACGAATCGTGGTGGGACAACCGAGGCAGACCAACGGGGAAGACTCCGAAAATATGGAGAGGATAAGCTCGTTCGTGCGCCGCTTGCACGAGCACCTTCCGGAAATTCCAGTGGAATTCTTCGACGAGCGTTTCACTTCCGTGTTGGCTCATAGAGCCATGCTGGACGGAGGCTTGGGGAAGAAAGCCCGCAGAAACAAGGCTTTGGTGGATGAAATCAGCGCGACGATTATCCTGCAAGACTGGATGGAATCCCGCAAGACGATGAACAAGGAATGATACACGATACGAAGACATGGTATTACCTATTTATATTTATGGCCAGCGCGTGTTAAGGAAAGTGGCCGAAGACATCACGCCGGACTATCCGGGACTGAAAGGCCTGATGGACGATATGTACGAAACGCTGGAGAAGGCGGAGGGCATCGGGCTGGCAGCCCCGCAAATAGGCCTGTCCGTCCGCCTTGCGGTGATAAATCTGGACTTGATTTCTGGCGACCTGCCGGAATACAAGGGCTACGCGCACGCGTTTGTCAATCCCCATATCTTGGAGCACGACGACACGGAAACGGATTTGATGGAGGAGGGTTGCTTGAGCCTGCCAGGCATTCACGAATCCGTGCGCCGGCCTACGCGCATCCGCGTGAGCTATCTTGACGAGGAGTTCCGACCCCACGACGAATGGGTGGAGGGGTATCTGGCCCGTGTCATGCAACATGAGTTCGACCATTTGGACGGAAAGCTGTTCATCGACCGCGTGTCCATGTTGCGCAAACAGATGGTGAAAGGGAAACTGGGAAACCTGCTGAAAGGGAATTTCCATTGTGCCTACAAGGTCAAGGCGAAAAAGTGATGAGAGGCATCCGGAAAGCATTCTTCCTTCTCGCTTGGCTTCTTCCCGTGTCTGCGACGGCGCAAATCAACACCGACCGGATGATGCTGATGGGACGCAACGCGCTCTACTACGAGGACTATGTGCTTTCCATACGGCGCTTCAATATGGTGATTTCGGCCAAGCCGTATTTGTCGGAGCCGTATTTCTTCCGTGGTTTGGCCAAATTCTACCTTGAGGACTACAACGGAGCCGAGGAGGATTGCAGGATTGCCATAGACCGTAACCCTTTCCTGCCCGACAATTATAGGTTGCGGGGATTGTGCCGCATCAACCTGAAAAGTTACGAGGGAGCCGTAGCGGATTACAAGAAACTGCTTGAAATCGAGCCGGAAGACGAGAGTGGATGGCATAACATGACCTTGTGTTACTTACAGCTCAAGGAGTACGGCAAGGCGGTGGAGTGCATAGGGCGTATGCTTGACCTCTGGCCGCGAAAAGCTTCTCTTTATACTTTGGAAGCACAGGCTTATTTCGCTCAAAAAGATACGGCCTCTGCCATGGCAAGTCTGGACAGCGCACTGAAAATCAACCCCTACGAAGGGCCGGCCTGGAGCATGTACGCGGCGGTTTATGCCGGACGGGGGGAGTACAGGGCGGCCGAGGAGGCTTTGGACAAAACCATACAGCAAATGCCCCGCGAGGCCGGGCATTACATCAACCGCGCGTTGGCACGTTACCACTTGCGTAATTTGAGGGGCGCGATGACAGACTATGACACGGCGTTGGAGATGGACTCCGCCAATTACATCGGGCATTTCAACCGAGGGTTGCTCCGTGCTCAGGTAGGGGACGACAACAGAGCCATAGAGGATTTCGACTTCGTGCTGAAGTTGGAGCCCGACAACATGATTGCTTTATTCAACCGCGCATTGATGTTGAACAACACGGGAGACTACCGGGGAGCGATACACGACATCAACGCCGTCATCAAGGAATTTCCGAACTTCTGGACGGGCTACCAGTTACGTGCCGAGGTGCGGCGGAAGATGGGAGACACCAAAGGGGCGGAACTGGACGAGTTCAAGGTGCTGAAAGCTCAAATGGAACGCCGGTACGGCGGAAATAAACAACAGGACACGAAGCGCACACGGAAAGTGAGCGACCGCACGATGGAGGATTACAACAAACTGGTAGAGGCCGACGCGTCGGAAGACGAAACGCCGACTTACGAAAGCGAGTACCGCGGCAAGGTGCAAAACCGCAGGACGGAACTGATACCGGAACAGGCATTGACTTTGACCTATTATGCGGGAAAGAGCGAATTCGAACTCAAGATGTACAACAAGAATCTCGAACGCCTGAACCGTTCCGGCATCTTGCCGGAACGGCTGGTGCTGACCCACGACGAGGCGGCACCGGACGAGACCCGCATACAGGAACGTTTCTCATCTATCCGTGCCCTTTCCGACAAGATAGCAAGGCAACCGAACAACATGCTGTTGTATCTGGCTCGCTCCATAGATGAATATCTCGTGCGCGACTTCGAGGAGGCATTGGCCGATGCCGACCGTGCCGTGGCACTGGACAGTTCTTATGCACTCGCTTATTACATGAGGGTACAGATAAGGATGAAGAACAACGAAGCCAGAATGGCGGAAAAGCCCGGCACTCCCGCCTCCGGAGAGGCGAAGTGGACTTTCGACACATCCCGTCCCGAATACCAAGCCGCGCTGGACGACTGCGACCGGATATTGGCACGAGAGCCGGACTTCGCCGGATGTTACTATAATAAAGGAAACATATACTTGCAGATGAAGTTGCTTCCGGAAGCCATCGAAGCCTACACCCGGGCCATCAAAATCCATGCTGGTTACGCCGAAGCTTACTACAACCGGGGCGTGGCTCGTATCCTTTCGGGGGACTACGCCGCCGGAATTCCCGATTTAAGCCGCGCCGGCGAGTTGGGTCTGTACAAGGCTTACAATCTGATTAAACGTTATAGGGACAAGGCTCCCAAGGCGGAATAAGCTAAACGACAGTCGCTTTTTTTGTGTATCGTGCCACCGTCTCATGAAAAATGACTAATTTTACGACCGCAGAACGTGGACTACACTTAACGATTATGATAAAGATAACTTTTCCTGACGGATCCGTGCGCGAATATGAGGCCGGATCGACAGGCTTGCAGATTGCCGGGAGCATCTCTGCACGGCTGGTGCGGGAGGTGCTGGTATGCGGAGTGAACGGCGAGATGGCGGAGCTGAACCGCCCGATTGAAGGCGATGCCTCCGTGGTGTTTTACAAATGGGAGGATGCCGAGGGAAAGCACGCTTTCTGGCACACATCCGCCCACCTGATGGCCGAGGCCATGCAGGAACTTTACCCTGGCATACAGTTCGGCATCGGCCCGGCCATAGAAAACGGGTTTTACTACGACGTGATGCCGCCCGAGGGCACGGTCATCCGTGAAAGCGACTTCGCCGACATAGAGAAGAAGATGATGGAACTGGCGCAACGCAACGAGCCGGTGGTGCGAGCAGCGATAGCCAAGGCCGATGCCTTGCGGTTCTTCGGTGGGCATGGCCAAACGTACAAGAACGAATTGATAGCAGACTTGGAAGACGGCCACATCACCACTTACACTCAAGGGGCTTTCACCGATTTATGCCGCGGCCCTCACCTGATGAATACGGGAGTCATCAAGGCTGTGAAGGTAACGGCGGTGTCGTCAGCTTATTGGCGCGGCGACGAAAAGCACCCGCAAATGACGCGCGTATACGGCATCACCTTTCCGAAGAAAAAGATGCTGGACGAGTATCTGGTCTTGTTGGAAGAAGCCAAGAAGCGCGACCACCGCAAGATAGGCAAGGAGATGGAGCTTTTCATGTTTTCGGAACGGGTAGGCAAGGGGTTGCCAATATGGTTGCCGAAAGGCACTGCGTTGCGCTTACGGTTGGAAGACTTCCTGAAGAAGATACAGAAGCGTTACGGATACTTGCAGGTGATGACACCCCACATCGGAGGGAAGAACCTTTATGTGACTTCCGGGCATTACGCCCACTACGGGAAAGACTCGTTCCAGCCGATACACACGCCGGAGGCCGACGAGGAGTACATGTTGAAGCCGATGAACTGCCCGCACCATTGCGAGATTTACGCTTGGAAGCCGCGCTCATACAAAGACCTGCCCCTGCGCATCGCCGAATTCGGGACGGTGTACCGGTATGAGCAGAGCGGGGAACTGCACGGACTGACGCGCGTGCGCTCGTTCACGCAGGACGACGCCCACATCTTCTGCCGCCCGGATCAGGTGAAGGAAGAGTTCATCCGCGTGATGGAGATTATCCGGATTA
Source organism: uncultured Paraprevotella sp. (assembly GCA_964523985.1). GTDB lineage: Bacteria > Bacteroidota > Bacteroidia > Bacteroidales > Bacteroidaceae > Paraprevotella. The sequence continues at coordinate 1,952 of CAZGBV010000038.1, read as the reverse complement.
TCTTCAAGGCGTTGGACTTCGACACGTTCGAGGCGCAGATCTCTTTGCGCGACCCGGACGACCACGAGAAGTACATCGGCTCGGACGAGGCTTGGGAAGAAGCCGAGAAAGCCATTGTCGAAGCCTGCAAGGAGAAAGGGCTGAAAGCCAAGGTGGAATACGGCGAAGCGGCATTCTACGGGCCCAAACTCGACTTCATGGTGAGGGACGCTCTCGGACGCCGTTGGCAGTTGGGTACAATACAAGTGGACTATAATCTTCCCGAACGATTCAAACTGGAATACACGGGCGAGGACAACCAAAAACACCGCCCGGTGATGATACACCGCGCCCCGTTCGGCTCCATGGAACGTTTCTGCGCCGTGCTGATTGAACATACAGCCGGACGGTTTCCCTTGTGGCTGGCACCCGACCAAGTGGCGATACTCCCGATTTCGGAAAAGTTCAACAATTACGCTACGAAACTGTGCGCTTATTTTGACGAACACGATGTACGCTCCATCGTGGACGACCGCAACGAGAAGATAGGCCGCAAGATACGCGACAACGAGATGAAACACATCCCATACATGCTCATAGTGGGAGAAAAGGAGGAGGCCGACGGCACAGTCTCCGTCCGCAAGCAAGGTGAGGGCGACAAGGGGAACATGAAATACGAGGATTTTGCAAAGAAAATCAACGAAGAGGTGCGCAATATGACAAATAAATATTAATTTTGCACACGACTCTTAAAATCCGGCAGGGTAAAATCGCAAAACAGGAAACAGAAGGGGACGACATTCTGAATGAAGAAAGACAACTTGAAACTGCAATATCGCGTCAATGAGCAGATACGCGTGCGTGAAGTCCGCATAGTAGGCGAGGGCGTGGCATCCACCGTCGTGCCAACGGCCAAAGCCCTGCAAATGGCGGAAGCGCAAGGCGTGGATCTCGTGGAAATCTCTCCGAATGCCGTTCCTCCTGTCTGCCGTCTGATAGACTACAGCAAGTTCCTCTACCAGCAAAAGAAACGGCAGAAAGAAATGAAAGCCAAGCAGGTGAGAGTGGACATCAAGGAAATCCGCTTCGGTCCGCAGACGGACGACCATGACTACAACTTCAAGCTTAAGCACGCGCAAGGCTTCCTTTCGGAAGGAGACAAGGTGAAAGCCTACGTGTTTTTCAGGGGGCGTAGCATACTCTTCAAGGAACAGGGCGAAGTGCTGTTGCTTCGTTTCGCCAACGATTTGGAAGAATACGGTAAGGTGGAACAGATGCCGGTGCTTGAGGGAAAACGCATGACAATCTTCATTGCCCCGAAGAAACAGACGCAGTCCAAGAAACAGACTGTGGTGGCGGAAACGCCGGTGCAAAAGGCAGACCGTGACCAGCCGAAAGCCAATGCCCCAAAAGAATACAAGGGGCCGCGCGTGGAAGGGGAAGACTGACGAAAAAGAGAAAGGAAAGAAGTGAGTGGGGCGCGCCTTGGTATATGCGTAGCCACACGTGAAACGATAATTAAATTATAGAACGAAAATGCCAAAAGTAAAGACTAATTCCGGTGCGAAAAAGAGATTCCGCCTTACCGGGACAGGTAAAGTCAAGAGACATCATGCTTACCACAGTCACATCTTGACAAAGAAAACCAAGAAACAGAAAAGGAACTTGGTACACGACGACATCGTGGTGACCGCAAACATGAAGCAAGTACGCGACCTCCTCTGTCTGCGTTGATTGGATGCGGGTCGTATTGACAATGTTATTAACCGAATGATTTAGCCTGAAGTCCATCCGCAGGGAGCCAAAAGGCGAGAAGGATGGCGCTGACATTCAAAAAGATTAAAAGTTTATGTCGAGATCAGTGAATCACGTTGCCTCAAGGGCAAGAAGGAAGAAAATTTTAAAACTGACCAAAGGATATTTCGGCGCGCGCAAGAACGTGTGGACCGTAGCCAAGAACACCTGGGAGAAAG
>CAZGBV010000037.1:2088-20102 GCA_964523985.1 uncultured Paraprevotella sp. | reverse complement strand
GCGGGGCATACTGGCTGTGGATGCTGATACTCTTCAGCTTCGTGCTGCAAGCGGTCTCATACGAATACCAGTCGAAACCGGGGAACGTGCTGGGCAAACGCACTTACCGGGTGTTCTTGGTATGCAACGGGTTAATCGGCCCGTTCCTGCTCGGGGCGGCCGTGGCCACGTTCTTCAACGGATCCGACTTCCTTGTCAGCAAGTCCAACCTGACGGAAGGCGCAGTCCCCGTCATCAGCCGCTGGGGCAACGGGTGGCACGGGCTGGATGCCTTGGCAAACTTCTGGAACCTTATGCTGGGACTGGCCGTCTGTTTCCTCGCCCGCATCTTGGGCGGCCTTTACTTCATCCGTAGCATCGGCGACGCAGGGCTGGTTTCGCGCCTGCGCCGCCAGTTGCGGGCAGATGCCGTCCCGTTCCTGCTTTGCTTCGTGGCTTTCACCGTCCACACGCTGTGGAAGGAGGGTTTCGCCGTCGACGCGGAGAGCGGCATCGTTTCCTTGGAAACGTGCAAGTATTTCCACAACATGACGGACATGCCGGTGCTGTTCGCCCTCTTCCTCGCGGGCGTGGCGGGCGTGCTTTTCGGGCTCTTCCGGGGCATCTCCTGCCAGACCGACCGCAACGGATTCTGGTTCGCCGGGACGGGGACGGTGCTCGCCGTGTTGTCGTTGCTCCTGTGCGCCGGATATAACCACACGGCGTTCTATCCCTCCACCGCCGACTTGCAAAGTTCCCTGACGATAGCAAACAGCTGTTCCAGCCAGTTCACCCTGAAGACGATGGCATACGTGTCCGTCCTCCTCCCCTTCGTAGTGGCCTACATCGCATACGTATGGAGATCCATGGACTGCAAGCCGCTCACGTCGGAAGAGCTTGACGGAGGGGAAGACGCATATTAACGTAAAGGCGCGATGTCCATGTACGTCATCGGTATAGCCGGAGGAACGGGATCCGGGAAGACCACGGTAGCGCGGAAAATCATTGAGAGCCTGCCGAGGGGCGAAGTGGCGCTCATCCCGCAGGATTCATATTACATCGACGCCTCGGACATGACCATGGAGGAGCGCCGCAAAATCAATTACGACCACCCCAGTGCCTTCGATTGGGAACTCCTGATACGCCAAGTGAAGGAACTGAAGGCGGGGCGCACCGTGGAACAGCCCACGTATTCCTACATAGAATGCAACAGGCTGGGAGAGACCGTGCGCGTGGAACCCCGCAAGGTCATCCTGATAGAAGGCATTCTCGCCTTGGCGAACAAGGAACTGCGGAGCTTGATGGACATCAAAATCTTCGTGGACGCCGACCCCGATGAACGCCTCATCCGCGTCATCGAACGGGACATCATCGAGCGGGGACGCACCGTGCAGATGGTAATGGACCGCTACCGCGCCGTGGTCAAGCCCATGCACCTGGAATTCATAGAGCCTACCAAACGCTACGCCGACCTCATCATCCCCCAAGGGGGAGAAAACGAGAAGGCCATCGAAATCATGCGCACGTACATCCTCCACCACCTGAACCTCCGCTTGATGCAAACGGGACAATCCCCATGAAAGCATGTGCGGGCGTGCCGGGGGCGGGGCGGGGCGCGAGGAAAGGCCGGAACCGGATGAAAGACTGTTTCCGGATTTTCCCGTGCCGGGTCGCGGCGGGACGGCGGGAATGCGCCCCGGCGGTACTTCTCGCAACGGTTCTCGCCCTTTGCGCCATCTCCTGCGAGGAAAAGGAAGAGAAGAAAATATCCCCGTTGGGCATCACGGAAGAAAAGACGGAAGAGGCACCTTACGACTTAGACCGCATACAGGAGGCCGGAGAACTGATAGCCGTCACGCTGTCCGGCCCCGACACCTATTATGAATACAGGGGCAAAGAGTTCGGGCTCCAATTCGAGCTGGCTGAGAACTTCGCCGTCTCGGTCGGCGCAAAGCTCCGTATGGAAGCCGTGCGCGACACGGCAGAGCTTCTCAAGCGGCTGAAAAGCGGGGAAGCCGACCTCGTGGCACTGGAAATCCCCGAGGGACGGGTGCGAGACGCGGGACTGCGATTCTCCGGTGTCCAGTCTCAGTCGCCGGATGGACGGGTCGCCGGGAAATCGGGCTGGGTGGTGAGGAAGGACGAACCCCTGCTGGCCGAGGCTCTGGACAGGTGGTACAAGCCCGCGACGCGGGTTCTCCTGCAAAAGAGGGAACTGGCACGCCTTTCCCCCGCCGGAAGTGTGAAACGCCGCGTCCGGGCACCGTTCCGGAACCGCGCCAAAGGCATCATCTCGCCATACGACAACCTTTTCGTCCGCCACAGCCGGGCCATAGGATGGGACTGGCGGCTCATGGCGGCGCAATGTTACCAGGAGTCCGGCTTCGACCCCGAGGCCGTGTCGTGGGCCGGGGCGTGCGGCCTGATGCAAATCATGCCGGAGACGGCCTCGCACCTCGGTCTGCCGGACGGCCAAATGTTCGTCCCCGAAAAGAACGTCGGAGCGGCCGCCTTGTACATCCGCGAGCTTGAACGCAAATTCGGCGACATCCCCGGCAGGGTGGAACGCATAAGTTTCATCCTGGCGGCCTACAACGGAGGAACGGGACACGTGCGCGACGCCATGGCCCTGGCACGCAAGCACGGAAAGAACCCCTGCCTGTGGAAAGATGTCGCCCCCTTCGTCCTCCGCCTGAGCCGTCCGGAATATTACAACGACCCCGTGGTGCGTTACGGCTACCTGCGCGGGGAAGAGACCTGCGGCTACGTGGCCTCCATCCAAGAACGATGGCAACGTTACCGCGCCGCGGTCGGAGGCGGATCCGCCGCCTCCCAGCCCGCGCCCTCGCGCAGGAACGCACGCGGGGGATATAAAAGCAAGGTGCTGAGTGCCGAAGAGGTGGAGGCCAAGTCGAAGCAAGGCACGCCGTGACCCATGACGGAATACATCCGGGACATATTCGCCGAAATAAGAAGCGTCATGCAGCCGGGCACGGACAGCGTGACACGTTACCAAGTCCTTGACGACCTGTTGCTGCGCTCGCTGAAAGACCGTACCCGCCACGTTCCTGCGGACTTCACCCACGCGGCCGCACGCCTGCACCTGCTCTGCAAGCAGACGCGCCACCCGTCGTTCCCGTTGGAGATTTTCCGCGCACGGGCGGAACTGGCGCAGAAGGGTGCCCTCCGGCCAAGCGCGGAAGACGAGGCCTACGACCTGAAAGCCATCTGCGAGGGGCTGGCCGCCTTTTACCACGCGCACATACCGGACGACGTGCGGAGGCTTTTGCCGCGCCACTGGCGTTCCACGCCCATTCCGGACGGGAAAACGCCGCAGACCAGACGCATCCGAATGACGGTGGACAGGTGGGACGGGCGTTTCGTCTACGGGAAAGACAACGCGCACCCCGCGGAACGGCCGCTGAAAGTGGAATACGCGAGCGAGGCCGACCGCACGTTTGCCGGATTGCGGGAGCAACTGTACGAAGGGGCACAACTCAACCTCTTGTCGGTGAGAACCATAAGGGCGGAAAGCACGGCGGAGCGGGATGACCCTTGCATCCTGAGGCCCGAGATGCTGGTCCTCGACCCGGATTTTCTGATTGACATCACCGCGCTGTGCGCCTGCATAAAGCCATACGGGCAGTCGGCTTACACTTATTTGTTGAACAAGTTCATGCCTCCGGAACGCTCGGCGGCCATCCAGCTGGGGAACGCGGCCAACCAGTTCCTGGACGATTGCGTGAACGAACACGGCGGGGAAGCGACGGAAGAGGAACTCTACCGCCGCTCCATGCGCAACTCCTTCCGGCTCTCCCCCCTCGTCTGGTCTACCTTGCCGGGCATCGACCGCGGCTTCTTCGACCGGTGCGAGGAACAATTCCGCCACATCCGGCAGACCGTGCGCGAGGGGTTCAGCAGCGCGGGAATAGACATCCGGAAAACGGAAGTGGAGCTGGAACCGTCCTTCGTCTCCGAAGCCCTCGGACTGCAGGGGCGCATGGACTTGCTCACCCGGAATGCCGACAAACTGGTGGAACTGAAAAGCGGGAAGGCGGAAGAATATCCTTACCGCAGACCGAAAGAGGAACACCTCCTGCAAATAGCCCTGTACAAGGAAATCCTGTACTACAACATGGGACGCGAGCGCGGGCAAGTGCAGTCTTACCTCTTCTATTCGCGCTATCCCGCACTTTACGCCGCGGACGTGCCGCGCTCCCGCATCCGCGGTGCCATGGCCTTGCGGAACGCCATCCTGCACGTCGAGCGCCGCCTGTGGAACGGGGATTCGCGCGTGCTGATAGGCGAACTGACCGAAGAGCGGCTCAACGCTGACGGACGCCGAGACGGCTTTTACGTCCGTTACCTGCGGCCTCGCCTGACGAAGGCGTTAGCTCCCCTCCATGCCATGAAGGGGGTGGAAGCCGATTATTTCCATCGTTTCCTCACGTTCATCGCCCGGGAACAGTTCCGCGCCAAAGTGGGAGACGACCGACCGGGCTCCCCCGGAGGCTTCGCCGAGACGTGGCGCGGCGACACGTCGGCCAAGATGCGGGACGGGAACATCCTCGCCGGGTTGAAACTGCACCCTGTCGCCGACGAGGCGGGAGCCATCGTGCGGATAAACCTGGAACTCCCGGAACAGGACGAAGACTTCCTGCCGAACTTCCGGCAGGGCGACATGGTGATGCTCTACGAGCGGAACCATGAAGAAGACAAGGTGACAAACAAACAATTCTTCCGTTGCACCATAGAGGAAATCAGCCCCGGCCACGTCGTGCTGAAACTTTCCCACAAGCAACGGAACGCCGCCGTGTTCCGGACGGGCAGCCTCTATGCCGTGGAGCCGGGCCATGTGGATTCCGCTTTCCGCCAAGCCTGTTCCGGACTGTCCAGCCTGCTCGTCGCCCCGCCGGAACGGAAAGAACTGCTGCTGGGCATGAGGCGGCCCGGCACGGATTCTTCCGTGCGCCTCAACCGACATTACCTGAACGAAGAAATAGACGGCATCGTGCTGAAAGCCAAACAAGCCAAAGATTACTTCCTGCTGGTGGGGCCGCCGGGGACGGGAAAGACCTCGGTGGCATTGAAGAGCATGGTGGAAGAGTTCTTGTCGGACAGCCCGCGCAAGACGCTCCTGCTCATGGCGTACACCAACCGCGCCGTGGACGAGATATGCCACGCGCTATCCTCCATCGTGCCGGTGCCGGAATATGTCCGCATCGGGCAGGAACCAGCCTGCACGCCGGAGTTCCGCCCCCGGCTCATGGAAAACGTCATAGGCGGTGCCTCCTCCCGGAAGGAAATTCGCGGGAGGCTGGCTCCCGTCAGGGTGTTCGCCGGAACCATCAGCAGCTTGTGCAACTGTGCGGAACTGTTCAGCCTGAAAGCCATGGACGTGGCTATCGTCGACGAGGCTTCGCAGGTGCTCGAGCCCCAGTTGCTTCCCCTGTTGTGCGCCACGGCCGCCGCGGACGGAAACGGCCCCGCCGCGCCGGCCATAAGGAAGTTCATCCTCATCGGCGACCACAAGCAACTGCCGGCGGTGGTGAGCCAGCCCCGGGAGATGTCGCGGGTGACGGAAGCCTCCCTGCAAGCCATCGGGCTGACCGACTGTCGCAACTCCCTGTTTGAACGCCTGCACAGGCTGAACGGCCTTCAAGGCACGGAAGGCATCGTGGCAACGCTCCGCCGCCAGGGGCGCATGCACCCAGCCGTCAGCGAATTTGTCAACCGCAAATATTACAAGGGCGAACTGGATGCCGTCCCCCTACCCCACCAACAAGGTGCGCTGGCATTCAGCGTACTGCCGGACGACGACGAATGGACTGCCTTCGTGGCCGGCACACGCGTGGCGTTCGTCTCCGTCCGGGCCGACGGCACCGGGCATGGCATGAAAAGCAACGGGCGCGAAGCCGAGGCCGCCGCACGTCTGGTGCATACCCTTTGCCTGCTCTGCCGCCGTTCGGCCGTCCCTTTCATCCCCGAAAAGCAGGTGGGGATTATCGTCCCTTTCCGCGCACAAATCGCCATGATACGCAAGGCATTGTCGGAGCGGCATGTCCCCGGGGCGGCCGACATCACCATCGACACGGTGGAACGCTACCAGGGCAGCCAACGCGACGTCATCATATTCAGCACCACCGTCAGCCGCCCGCACCAAATCCCCGCATTGTCCGACCCCGTCATGACGGACGGACGGGAAATAGACCGGAAACTGAACGTCGCCTTGACACGGGCACGCAAGCAATTCTTCATGACCGGCGACGAGACGTTGCTCCGCACTTGCGCGGCCTACCAGGAGTTCCTCGACTTCTTGGACGGGAAGCAAATCTTCCGCTTCAAACCGCCCGCCTGAGACACCCGACGGGGCATGCTGCCGGCAAACGCTTCGCGCACGCCCTCCCTCTTCTTCCGCCACGCTGACGAAATGTCAATTTGTCATTCCCTGCCTCCCAAAAACCGTTCGTTTCCGTCCCGGGGCGGAGGTGCGCGGGAAAAAGCGATTTTCGCGCACCTCCGTGAAATCAATTTGTAAGCCGGACGCGGACTTTGCCTGCATTCTGCCGGGGGGAGGGGACAATCGTGCGCTCGTGGCGGGGCGGCGCACAAGCGAAAATGCGGTTTCGCCTGACTATCTGTCGGCAAAATCTTTACAAGGGCGGCGCGTCAAAGAGATGTTAAAAAGGCATCCGGGGCAGTGCCTCTCCCCTCTTTCAGTCCGCTTTTCCGGCGATTGCCCGAGATTCGAATCGCGACGGCACGACAAAAAAAGTGTTTTGTCACGTCATCCGGAAATTTTTCGCGGCACAAAATCGCGCCGTTTTGCTTAACGTGTGTGAAAAACGAGGCCGAACTGCAAAAATATGTGTCCGGAACGGCCCGGATTTCTCTCTATCTGGAGATTCTTTCATCAAGTGCCGGTCAACGAAAACGGCTTTTTCTTGTCAGAAAGACAGCAAGACTCGTGTTTTGGTGACAGGAAGAAAAAGGCGGGCGGCACGGGCTCCCCCGTCACAGGCAAGCGGACGGCGGGTTACTTGTTGGCCTCCTTCACTTTGCGGAAGAGGTCGGACGCGAAGATGAAGCTGTTCAGGCGCTCGTTGGTGGAGTTCATGATTTCGTCCTTGTTGCCCTCCCATTCTTTCCTCCCCTCGCATATGTAGAGGATGTTTTCCCCGATGCCCATCACGGAGTTCATGTCGTGCGTGTTGATGATGGTCGTCATGTTGAACTCCACGGTGATGTCGTGTATCAGTTCGTCTATCACCAGCGAAGTCTTGGGGTCGAGCCCCGAGTTGGGCTCGTCGCAAAACAGGTATTTGGGATTGAGGGCGATGGCCCTCGCGATGGCCACACGCTTTTGCATCCCGCCGCTGATTTCGTCGGGGAACTTCTTCTGCGCTTCGAGCAGGTTCACCCTGTCCAGACAGAACTGCGCCCTTTTCACCCGCCCGGCGTAAGGTTCTTTGGAAAACATGTCCAGAGGGAACATGACGTTTTCCAGAACGGTCATGGAGTCGAACAGCGCCGCGCTCTGGAAGATCATCCCCATTTCGCGGCGGAGCATCTTCCACTCGTGCCTGTTCATCGTCACCAAGTCGCGCCCGTCGTAAAGCACTTCGCCGCCCGAGGGGCGGAACAGTCCCACGATGCACTTCATCAGCACCGTCTTCCCCGATCCGCTCTGCCCGATAATCAGGTTCGTCCTCCCGTTCTCGAACACGCTGGTGATGTCTTTCAGCACCTCCTTGTCCTCGAAGGACTTGTATAGCGACTTGACTTCAATCATCAGGACAGCAATTGGGTGAGTAACACGTCGGAGAACAGGATGAGCACGCTGCTGCTCACCACGGAGACCGTGCTTGCCTTTCCCACCTCCACGGAGCCTCCATCCACCGTGTAGCCGTAGAAGGCCGACACACTGGTGATGACGAAGGCGAAGAAGATGGACTTGATGAACCCCATCCACACGTACCATTCGTTGAATTCGTATTGCAACCCCAGCGTCAGGTCGTCCATCGTGATGACATGCCCCACGACGGACGTGGCGTAAGCTCCCACGAAGCCGGAGAAGATGCTGAAACAGACGAGGAAAGGCATCATCGTCATCATTCCCAGTATCTTGGGCAGGATGAGGTAGCTGGCGGAGTTGACCCCCATGATTTCGAGGGCGTCGATTTGCTGCGTGACGCGCATGGTGCCGATTTCGGAGGCGATGTTGGAGCCGACCTTCCCGGCGAGAATCAGGCACATGATGGAAGACGAAAATTCCAGCAACATGATTTCGCGCGTGGTGTATCCCGTGACGAACCTGGGCATCCACGGGCTCTGGATGTTCAGCTTGATTTGTATGCAGATTACCGCGCCGATGAAAAAGGAAATCAGGAGGACGATGCCGATGGAGTCCACGCCCAGCTGGCTCATTTCCCTGGCATATTGCTTGAAGAACATCCGCATCCTTTCCGGGCGCGAGAAAGTGCGCCCCATCAGCGTCAGGTAACGCCCGAAAGTAGCCAGACTTTTGTGGAATAGCATGTCACCTCTTTTTAAGCCATGCAAAATTAATGAAAATCCGCTGAAAAGAACGAGCCGCCGGAAATAGTTTTGCGCGGCGGGCGGCTTTTTTAATACAATTTTCGTATTTTTGCACGCAAAATCGTGGCTTATGGCGGAAGTTCTTTCTCAAGACGAAGGGGATGGAGGGCTGGTGCTCCGCACGGAGAGCCTGGTCAAGACGTATGGCAAGCGCACGGTGGTGGACCACGTGTCGTTCAACGTCAGGCAGGGAGAGATAGTGGGGCTTCTCGGCCCGAACGGGGCGGGAAAGACGACTTCTTTCTACATGACCACGGGGCTGGTGGCCGCCGACGAGGGGCGCATCTTCATCGGCGACTTGGAAATCACCAGGTTCCCGGTCTACATGCGCGCCCGCAACGGCATCGGCTATCTGGCGCAGGAGGCGTCGGTGTTCCGCAAGATGACGGTGGAGGACAACATCGCTTCCGTGCTGGAGATGACGGGACGACCGAAAGAGTACCAGGAAGAGAAGCTGGAAAGCCTGATTTCGGAGTTCAGCCTGCAGAAAGTGCGCAAGAACTTGGGCGACAGGCTCTCGGGAGGCGAGCGGAGACGGACGGAGATAGCGCGTTGCCTGGCCATCGACCCCAAGTTCATTATGCTGGACGAGCCTTTCGCCGGCGTGGACCCCATCGCCGTGGAGGACATACAGTACATCGTGTGGAAGCTGAAGAAACGCAACATCGGTGTGCTGATTACCGACCACAACGTGGAGGAAACGCTCTGCATCACCGACCGCGCCTACCTGCTCTTCGAGGGGCAGATACTTTTCCAGGGGTCTCCCCGGGAGTTGTCGGAGAACGAGGTGGTGCGTGCCAAATACCTGACGAACAGCTTCGTGCTGCGTTTGAAGGACTTCCAGAAGATGGAAGAAGAAAAAAGTACGCAGGGGCTTTGACTTGTCGGGGCATGAAGGTTGCCTTTGCGCGCCTGCCGCGGGGGAGAATCAGGTACAAAAGGAGTAAACACATACAAACAACAAGGTTTCAAAATGGATTTTTCACTGGAAAAGATTGACAAGGTAAGCGCGGTGCTTACCATCAAGTTGGAAAAGGCCGACTACGCCGACAAGGTGGAGAAAGCCATGAGGGATTTCCGCAAAAGGACGAACATGCCGGGGTTCCGTCCCGGACAAGTTCCCATGGGGCTGTTGAAGAAACGTTTCGGCAAGGGTGTCATGGCCGAGGAAATCAACAAGCTGGTGGGTGAAAAACTGTATGGCTACATAAGGGAGAACAATCTGAACATCTTGGGAGAGCCGCTCCCCGACGAGGATCGCCGACAGGAAATAGACTTCGACACGATGGAGGAGTTCTCGTTCGCCTTCGACCTGGCTTTCGTCCCGGAGTTCAAGGTGGAAGCGGACGGCGGGGACACCATCGACTATTATGACATCAGGGTGGACGACGCGATGGTGGACGACGAGGTGAAAGCCTACGCCCGGCGCGCGGGCGGATACGTGCACGCGGACAGCTACGAGCCTCGCGACATGGTGAAAGGGTCGCTGGCCGAGCTGGACGGGGAGGGGAACCCGAAGGAAGGCGGCGTGCAGGTGGAAGAGGCCACGCTGTTGCCGGAGTATATGAATGACGACGGCCAGAAAGACTTGTTCAGGGGATGCAAGGCGGGCGACGTGCTGGTGTTCAACCCGAAAAAGGCATACGAGGGGAAAGACTTTGAAATCTCTTCGCTGTTGAACATCAAGAGGGAAGACGTGCCGGCCATGACTTCGGACTTCAGCCTCCAAGTGAAGGAAGTCACTCGCTTCAAGGAAGCCGAATTGAACCAGGAGCTGTTCGACCAGGTATTCGGAACGGGAAAGGTGACGAGCGAAGAGGAGTTCCGCGACAAGATAAGGGAAGGCTTGAAGGCGCAGCTCGCGGACGACAGCGACCGCAAGTTCATCTCCGGCGCGCGCGCCTATTTCCTGAACAAGGTGGGCAAGCTGGAATATCCTGAAGCGTTCCTGAAACGCTTCATGCGCTTGAAGGACGAAGGCAAGGAGGGGAATTCCGCGGAAGAAAATTACGACAAGAACATCGAAAACCTGACCTGGCACCTGATAAAGGAGCAGCTGGTGAAAGCATTCGGCATAAAGGTGGGGAAAGAAGACCTGACGGCCACGGCCAGGAAAATCACGAAGGCACAGTTCGCCCGCTACGGCATAATCGAGCTCCCGGAGTCGGTGATCGACGAGCAGGCCGACAAGATGTTGCAGAGGAAGGACAACATAGACATGCTGACGGACAGCACCGTGGAGAACAAGCTGGCGGCCGCGCTGAAGAATGCCGTGAAACTGAACCGCAAGGAAGTCAGCATGGAAGAATTCAACAAGCTACCCGCCTGACCCCGGGCGGGAGCGTGAAACCGGCGAGAAGAGGGGAATCTCCGCGCAAAGGGGGCGGGACACCGCCCCGGCGTCTCCCCTTCCCGCACAAAACAATCCGACTATGGAAGATTTCAGGAAATATGCAGTGAAGCACCTGGGCTTGGACGGGCAGGCGGTGGACGACGTGGTGAAAGCGCAGGCTCAATACCTCAACCCTTATATCCTCGAAGAGCGCCAGCTGAACGTGACCCAGATGGACGTGTTTTCCCGCCTGATGATGGACCGCATCATATTTCTGGGCACCGAGATAGACGACTACACGGCCAACACATTGCAGGCGCAGTTGCTCTACCTTGACTCGGCGGACTCGGGGAAAGACATCTCCATCTACATCAATTCGCCCGGCGGGTCGGTGTATGCCGGCCTGGGCATTTACGACACGATGCAGTTCGTCGGCAGCCCCGTAGCCACAATCTGCACGGGCATGGCGGCATCCATGGCGGCCGTGTTGCTGGTGGCCGGCGCGGAAGGCAAGCGGTCGGCTCTGACCCACGCCCGCGTGATGATACACCAGCCGATGGGCGGCGTGCACGGGCAGGCCTCGGACATCGAGATAACGGCACGCGAGATACAGAAGCTGAAGAAAGAGCTTTATGCCATCGTCGCGGAACATTCCCATACCGACTTCGACAAGGTGTGGGCCGACTCCGACCGCGACTACTGGATGACGGCGCAGGAAGCCAAGGAATACGGTATGATTGACACGGTGCTGGCACGCAAGAAATAAGGACATGAAGAAAGCTTGTTCTTTTTGCGGCAGGCCGGAACGCGACGTACCCCTGCTCATCACGGGGATAAACGGCTTCATCTGCAGCGACTGCGTGCAGCAGGCTTACACCATCGTGAGAGAAACCCTGCCCGCGAAGGAGGACAAGGGGGGAAAGAACGACCCGGGCTTCGACCCGGCCAAACTGCCGAAACCCCGCGACATCAAGGACTATCTGGACCAGTACGTCATCGGGCAGGACGATGCCAAGCGGTGCCTTGCGGTGGCCGTTTATAACCATTACAAGAGACTGGCCCGGAGGGGGGCGGACGACGGGGTGGAAATCGAGAAGTCTAACGTCATCATGGTGGGAAGCACCGGGACGGGGAAGACCCTCCTCGCGCGCACCATCGCCGGTTTGCTACACGTGCCGTTCACAATCGTGGACGCCACGGTGTTCACCGAGGCGGGCTACGTGGGGGAGGACGTTGAGAGCATCCTTTCGCGCCTGTTGCAGGTGGCGGACTATGACGTGCGGGCCGCCCAGCGCGGGATAGTGTTCATCGACGAGATAGACAAGATAGCCCGCAAGAGCGACAACCCCTCCATCACGCGCGACGTGAGCGGCGAGGGGGTGCAGCAAGGGTTGCTGAAACTGCTGGAGGGATCGGTGGTCAACGTGCCGCCCAAGGGCGGGCGCAAGCACCCCGACCAGGACTACATCCACGTGGACACGCGCGACATCCTGTTCATCTGCGGGGGAGCGTTCGACGGCATCGAGAAGAAAATTGCCCGGCGGATGAACACGCACGTGGTAGGCTACAACTCGGTGCAGAACATGAGGCACATCGACAAGGCCAACCTGATGAGCTACATCCTTCCGCAAGACCTGAAATCCTTCGGGCTGATTCCGGAAATCATAGGCCGCTTGCCGGTGCTGACATGCCTGGCTCCGCTCGACCGCGCGGCGTTGCGCAACATCTTGACGGAGCCGAAGAACTCCATCGTGAAGCAGCAAATCAAGCTCTTCGAGATGGACGGCGTGAAGCTGACCTTCAACGAGGAAACGCTGGAATATATCGTGGACAGGGCCGTGGAGTACAAGCTCGGCGCCCGCGGGCTACGTTCCATAATGGAGAGCATCATGACGGACGCCATGTTCGAAATCCCTTCCAAGAAGGCGAGGACGTTCAAGGTGACGCTGGATTACGCGAAAAGGCAATTGGAGAAGGCCAACTTCCCCGCCTTGGCGGCAGGCTGACGCGAGACCGCCCGCGGATTCCTCCGGACGGAGAAACGAAGAAATCCTGAAAATAGCTTCCCTATAATTTGCAGATACGAGGTTTTGTCTTTAACTTTGTTAGGGGCAAGGATGTCCGAGCCCGGATTTGACTTTTGTTGGGAAACTATTGGTATGGACGCGATGCTGAATTTGACAGAACCCCTTAAGCGTTTTTTCGGCTTTAAGACTTTCAAGGGCGACCAGGAAGCCATCATACGCAACGTGCTGGCGGGAAGGGATACTTTCGTGCTGATGCCTACCGGAGGAGGGAAGTCGTTGTGCTACCAACTCCCGTCCCTCCTGATGGAAGGCACGGCTATCGTCATATCTCCATTGATTGCCTTGATGAAGAACCAGGTGGATGCCATCAGGGCGGTCTGCGGCGACGACGGTGTCGCACATTACCTGAACTCGTCGCTGAACAAGGCGGCGGTTGACTTGGTGAGGAACGACATCCTGCAAGGGCGGACAAAGTTGCTCTATGTGGCTCCCGAGTCGTTGACGAAAGAAGAAAACGTGGACTTCCTCCGGAACGTGAAGATTTCGTTTTACGCGATAGACGAGGCGCACTGCATTTCGGAATGGGGGCACGACTTCAGACCGGAGTACAGGCGGATTCGCCCGATAATCAACGACATCGGCACGGCACCGGTGATTGCCCTGACGGCCACGGCCACCGACAAGGTGCGCGGCGACATCAAAAAGAACCTGGGGATGACGGACACCATGGAGTTCAAGAGTTCCTTCAACCGCCCGAACCTGTATTACGAGGTGAGGAACAAGACGAAGAACGTGGACAAGGACATCATCAAGTTCATCAAGCAACACCCGAGGAAGAGCGGAATCATCTACGCCCTGAGCCGCAAGAAGGTGGAGGAGCTGGCCGAGATACTCCGGGCGAACGACATCAACGCGAGGGCTTACCACGCCGGGATGGACTCGGCCACGCGGTCGCAGACGCAGGACGACTTCATCATGGAGCGCATAGACGTCATCGTGGCTACCATCGCCTTCGGTATGGGGATAGACAAGCCGGACGTGCGCTACGTGATACATTACGACATCCCCAAGAGCCTCGAGGGCTATTACCAGGAAACCGGACGAGCCGGGCGCGACGGAGGGGAGGGCTTGTGCATAACCTACTACACCTACAAGGATTTGCAGAAGCTGGAAAAGTTCATGGAGGGCAAGCCCGTGGCCGAGCAGGACATCGGCCGCCAACTCCTTTCGGAAACCGCCGCCTACGCGGAAACTTCCGTGTGCCGCCGCAAGTTCCTGTTGCATTACTTCGGAGAGGAATACCACGAGGAGAATTGCGGCAATTGCGACAACTGTCTGCACCCGAAGAAGAAAGTGGAGGCGAGGGACCGGCTGAGCGAACTGCTCGAAGTGGTGCAGGCGGTGAGGGAGAACTTCAAGGCGGACTATATAATAGATGTGCTGACAGGCAAGGAGACCGACGAGGTAATCGCCCACAAGCACGCCGAATTGGATTGCTTCGGGTGCGGCGACGAGCACGAGGCGAAGTTCTGGAACGCCGTCATCCGGCAGGCTCTGATTGCAGGTTACTTGGAAAAGGAAATCGAGAATTACGGCGTGCTGAAGCTGACGGCGAAAGGCCGGAAGTTCATGAAGAAGCCCGAGTCGTTCATGGTGTCGGAAGACAACGAGTTCGACGACGACGACGAGGATGTGATAAGCCGTTCCGGGGAAGGCACGGGCGCGACGGACTCAGCGTTGTTCAACGAGCTACTCGACTTGCGCAAGAAAATGTCGAAGAAACTGGACGTGCCGCCCTACGTCATCTTCCAAGACCCTTCGCTGGAGGCGATGGCGACGATGTACCCGATTAGCATAGAAGAACTGCAGAACATACCGGGTGTCGGGGTCGGGAAGGCGAAGCGTTACGGGAAGGAGTTTTGCGACTTGATACGCCGACATTGCGAGGACTATGAAATTGAACGGCCGGAGGATTTGAGGGTGCGCACGGTGCCCAACAAGTCGAAGCTGAAAGTGGGCATCATACAAAGCATCGACCGCAAGGTGGCGCTTGACGACATCGCGTCGGCCAGGGGAATAGACTTCGGCGAGTTGCTCGACGAGATAGAGGCCATCGTCTATTCCGGGACGAAACTGAACATCGACTATTTCTTGGAAGAGGTGATGGACGAAGACCACCTGCTGGACATCTACGACTATTTCAAGGAGGCGGAGACAGACAGCTTGTCCGTCGCCATGGAAGAGCTGGGGGATGACTACACGAAAGAAGAAATCCGCCTGGTGCGGATAAAGTTCATCTCCGAAATGGCGAACTGACCGCGGCCGATCCGCGCCTCCGGAGCCGGACGCCTTCTCCGCCGCCGTGCGAGGCGGCCCGAAAAAGGCGGGAAGAGCCTCCCCGCCGCCGTTTTCCCTCCCGGAACGGCAAAGCTACCGGGTTTTGTCCCCTTTTCCGGCAAAAAGCACTATCTTTGCCCGTCCGTAACGAAAAGAGAAACGAATGATAGTATGTATCGCGGAGAAACCGAGCGTGGGCAGGGACATCGCCAAGGTGATAGGTGCCACGCAGGACTGCCGCAGCTATTGCGAAGGAAACGGCTACCAGGTGACCTGGACTTTCGGCCACCTTTGCGAGCTGAAGGAGCCGCACGAATACACCCCGCTTTGGAAAGCATGGCATCTCTCCGCGTTGCCGATGATTCCCGCCCGCTTCGGCATCAAGCTGAAGAGCGACAAGGGAGTGAAGGAACAATTCCTCGTGATAGAGCGCCTGTTGCAGGCCGCCGACATGATAGTCAACTGCGGCGATGCCGGGCAGGAGGGGGAGCTGATACAACGCTGGGTGATGCAGATGGCTGGCGTGCGATGCCCCGTGAAGCGCCTTTGGATTTCGTCGCTCACGGAGGAGGCCATCCGGGAGGGGTTCCGCAACCTGAAAGACCAAAGCGAATACCAGCCGCTCTACGAGGCGGGGCTGAGCCGCGCCATAGGCGACTGGACCCTCGGCATGAACGCCACGCGCCTCTACACGCTGAAGTACGCGCGGGGCGGGCAGGTGCTGAGCATCGGGCGCGTGCAGACTCCCACGCTGGCCCTCGTCGTCAACCGCCAGCGGGAAATAGAGGACTTCAAGCCGGAACCTTACTGGGTGCTGACCACCACCTACCGCGACACCGTGTTCACCGCCGTCGCGGAGAGGGACGAAGAGGAGGCCGCTCCCGGGGCGGCGGGAAGGGACGGGGGAAACAAGGGGGAAGGGCGCACCGGAACGGCCCGGCGCGGCTTCGCCACCGAGGAGGAGGGGCGGTGTGCGCTGGAACGCATCAAGGACGCGCCCTTCACCGTGACCTCCGTGGCG
This sequence comes from uncultured Paraprevotella sp., assembly GCA_964523985.1. Lineage (GTDB taxonomy): Bacteria > Bacteroidota > Bacteroidia > Bacteroidales > Bacteroidaceae > Paraprevotella. Next base: position 3,808 of record CAZGBV010000037.1, on the reverse strand, counting down.
AGGAAGAACGGGACGGAAGCCCCTCCCCGCCTGTACGACCTGACTTCGTTGCAGGTGGAATGCAACCGCAGGTTCTCTTTCTCGTCCGACCTGACCCTGCAACTCATACAGTCGCTCTACGAGAAGAAAGTCACCACCTATCCGCGCGTGGACACCACTTTCCTGAGCGACGACATCTACCCCAAATGCGCCGCTGTACTGAACGGCATCGCCGCCGGATACGCCACCCTGTTGCGCCCCTTGCGCGGCGCGCCGCTGAGGAAAAGCAAGAAGGTGTTCGACACCTCCAAAGTGACCGACCACCACGCCATCATCCCCACGGGAGTGGCGCCGCGCGGTCTGACACCGGACGAAGAGCGCGTGTTCGACCTCGTGGCGCGGCGTTTCATCGCGGCGTTCTACCCCGACTGCAAGTTCGCCACCACCACCGTCACGGGCGAGGCGGCAGACATCCCGTTCAAGGTCTCCGGCCGGCAAATCTTCTCGCCCGGCTGGCGCGACGTGTATGCCCGCGATTCCGCCGCGACCGACGACACGGCGAGACCCGGCGAAGAAGAACGCACGCTCCCCGCTTTCAGGAAAGGGGAAAGCGGCTCGCACGTGCCGGATTTGGCCGAGAAACGCACGCAACCGCCTAAGCCTTACACAGAAGCCACGCTCCTGCGTGCCATGGAAACCGCAGGCCGCATGGTGGACGACGACGAGCTGCGCGATGCGCTGAAGGAGAACGGCATAGGACGCCCCTCCACGCGGGCCGCCATCATCCAGACGCTCTTCAAACGCCACTACATCAGGCTGGAACGGAAAAACCTGGTGGCCACTCCCACGGGGGTGGGACTTATCGGGCTCATCCACGAGGATTTGCTCAAAAGTGCCGAACTGACCGGCATTTGGGAACGCCGCCTCAGGCTGATAGAAAAGAAGGCTTACGACACCCGTGTTTTCATAGAGGAACTCAAAAGAATGGTGGCCGAAATCGTCCGCACCGTACTGGCGGACAATTCGTGCCGCCGTGTGGCGGAGATGCCGGACGAACGACCTGCGCCCGAGGGGAAAAGGGAAGCCGCGAAAGGCAAGAAACCGCCCCGGGGGACGACCCGCAGGAACGCCACCGCGCCGCGTATCACGAAGGAGGGCGACCGTTGCCCGCTCTGCGGGAAAGGCCGCATCGTCAGGGGAAAGACCGCCTTCGGTTGCTCGGAATGGAAGAACGGATGCGCTTTCCGCGCCCCGCTCGATTCCTCTTCCTGAGCATCTCCCGCCTCCGGTGCGCGGCATCCGTGGAGGCCGCCGTCGGCACCGCACGAACGCGCAGGAACGCTCCCGCCCGAAAAAACGGCCGACCGCGAGGACGGGAGAAATAAAAATCTTATATTTGTACGCCGAATGGAACATGAAAAAGTGGATTCCCCTTATCAGCATCGTCTTCGTGGCACCATGGCTCGCGGGCTGCGGCGCGGAGAATAACGTGAAAAAGGGTGACAAATTCTATGCCATCGGGGAATATTTCGAGGCGGCCGCCGAATACCGGCGGGCTTACATGCGCACCAAACCCAAGGAACGCGCCAAACGCGGCGAACGTGCCTACAAGGCCGCCGACTGCTACCGACGCATCAACTACACCACGCGGGCCGTCGGAGCCTATCAGAACGCGACGCGATACGGTTACCCGGACAGCATGGTGTATTTCTACCTGGCAGAGATGCAACGCAAGAACGGA
>CAZGBV010000037.1:0-1988 GCA_964523985.1 uncultured Paraprevotella sp. | reverse complement strand
GTCACGGGCGTGAAGTTCGGCGACATTTTCCTCTGCAAAAAAGACGAGAACGGAAAATGGCAGACACCGGAACCGCTGGAGTCCGAGGTGAACAGCGAGTACGACGAGGGTGCCTGCGCCTTTTCGCCGGACGGCAGGACGATGTATTTCACCCGTTGCACGCACGACCCCGTATATCCGCGATACGCGCAGATATACACCTCGGAGCGCACGGACGCGAGTTGGGGCACGCCCAGACTGCTGGAAATCACGAAGGACACGCTGTCTTCGTTCGCCCATCCCGCCATGTCGCCCGACGGCAGGTGGCTGTATTTCGTGTCCGACATGCCGGGAGGCGTGGGCGGGCTGGACATCTGGCGGATAAGGATAGGGGAACACGGACTGGGCGGAGTGGACAACCTCGGCGAACCCGTCAACTCTCCGGGCAACGAGATGTTCCCTTCGTTCCGTCCCAACGGGGAACTGTACTTCTCCTCCGACGGGCATGTCGGCATGGGCGGACTGGACTTGTTCAAGGCCGGACAGGACAGCACGGGCGCGTGGGTCGTGGAAAACCTGAAATATCCGATGAACTCGCAAGGCGACGACTTCGCCATGACTTTCGACGGATTGCACAACCGGGGCTTCTTCAGCACCAACCGGGGAGATGCCCGCGGATGGGACCACATCATGGGATTCGAATGCCCCGAAGTGTTGCTCACCGTGAAGGGATGGGTTTACGAGAAGGACGGCTATGAACTTCCGGAGGGATTGGTCTATATGGTGGGCAACGACGGGACGAACTTGAAGCTGAGCGTGAAAGGCGACGGCTCTTTCATCCGAGAAATCAAACCTAACGTAGACTACGTGTTCCTGGGGACATGCAAGGGCTTTCTCAACCACAAGGAACAGTTGCGGGTCGATGCCTCGGACACGAGCAAAGAATATGTGTTGCAGTTCGAGTTGCCCTCCATCACGGCTCCAGTGCTGATAGACAACGTGTTCTATGCCTTCGACAGTGCGGAGCTCACGGACTCCTCCACTCTCGCTTTGGACTCCCTCGTCACGCTCATGGAAGATAACCCGAACATCACCATCGAACTCAGCTCGCACTGCGATTACCGGGGAGCAGACGAATATAACGACCGCCTCTCGCAACGCCGGGCGGAATCCGTGGTGAAGTATTTGATAGCGCACGGTGTCGCCGCCGACCGCCTGACTCCCGTCGGGTACGGGGAGACGCGCCCGAAAGTGATTCGCAGACGGCTGACGGAACGCCACACGTTCCTGCATGAGAACGACACGCTGACGGAAACTTTCATCAACAAACTGCCGGAGGAGCAACGAGAAATCTGCAACGCCTTGAACCGCCGCACGGAATTCCGCGTCCTGCGCACGACTTACGGCTTGATCGACACGCCGATGTCCCCGGGAAACGGCGCGGAAGCGGAAAAACCGCGCGGACGTGCCGGGGACAAACGCTTCCGGGTCTCTCCCTACGAAACCGCCCTTCCCCGAAACCATACCGGAAAACGACCCGCCGAGGCATCTCCGTCTGGATAAGGACGTGGCGGCAGTTGTCCCAGAAAAAGTCCGGGGCAACTTCATGTTTTTGCGGTAAAAAAGAGAAGTCCCGGAACGCTTGACAGTCTAACGTTCCGGAACTTCTTGGGGTGGTGTCACCAGGAATCGAACCGGGGACACAAGGATTTTCAGTCCTTTGCTCTACCAACTGAGCTATGACACCCTCCGTCTTTACGGTTGCAAAGATAGCCATTTAAATTGAAAAGCAAAAAATATTCCCGGTTTATTTTTCCTTTGCGCGGGGCACGGTAGCCGCAGAAGCAACTGACAAGTGCAGAATTAACAGACACTTTGCAAGTACCCCTTTTTTTGCCGTTGATTTGGATATGTCGTCTAAAAGGCGTATCTTCGCAAATATTTTCGTTTGTTTCGGGGTGTAGCGCAGTTCGGTTAGCGTGTCTGCTTTGGGAGCAGAAAGTCGTGGG
>CAZGBV010000036.1:0-20542 GCA_964523985.1 uncultured Paraprevotella sp. | reverse complement strand
ATTTGAAAAAATGATTGTCCGCGTCCGGGCGTTGTCTTCGGCAAGCCTTATGGCAAAAGAATAACAGCCAGACAACAGAAATCGTAGTAGCAGACTATTGGAAAGTGTACAACGAAATCGTTCCTGCCGACAAGCCGGTTCGAACCAAGGCGGAAACTTACACCGTTGAAGGATACGATAGTCTGACCAGGCATTTAACGTCGTTTGAGTCTCTTCGCACTCAAACAAGACCCTTGTGAATACGTCTTTTGTATCGCAAGATGCCGTATGTGCGATTCTACCTGCAAGTGCAAATTGCCTCTACAAACCGCAGGAAAAGCACTTTTTGGGGAAGATTTCCCCCGATTCGTTTTGTTGGCTCGCGGAAAAACGATAACTTTGCATCGCAAAAAAGAGTGGCGGACGGAGAACGGTTCCGGAAAGCAAGGAGGCGGAAGTCCCCGGGAGCGTCGGTCCCTTCGTCTATCGGTTAGGACGAGAGATTTTCATTCTCTAAAGAGGAGTTCGATTCTCCTAGGGACTACTAAGTTGAAAGAATTATTTAAAACGAACGATGGCAAACCATAAATCATCAGAGAAAAGGATACGGCAGGAGGAAAAGAGGAAACTCCACAACAGGTATTACGCGAAGACCATGCGTAACGCCGTGCGCAAGTTGCGTGCCGTGACGGACAAGGCGGAGGCAGAGGCGATGTTCCCCGGCGTGCAAAAGATGCTGGACAAGCTGGCCAAGGTGAACATCATCCACAAGAACAAGGCCGACAACTTGAAGTCCAAGCTGGCATCGCATATCAACAAATTGGGATGACGCTAAGGCGCTAAGGTCGGAGAACAAGAAAGATGCCGGGGCTTTTCCCCGGCTTTTTTATGCCCGGCGACGTGCAAGCCGACACGGGGCGGAGTCGCGCACGAAACCGCTCCCCCGCATGGAACGGGGAGCGGTCACGTGCTCCGGGGCGTTTCGCCCTGCGGGGTTAGCGTTTCCCGGCCATCTTCTTGCAGAGCTTGCCGCCCGCCATGCAATAGACTCCCAGAAAGATGAAGGGGATGCTCAGCACCTGCCCCATGTCGATGGGCATGGCGGCTTCCCACGGTTCTTGCACCTCCTTGGTGAACTCGATGAAGAAACGCGCCGTGAAGATGGCGGTCAGGCAGAAGCCGAAGTAGAATCCCGTGCCGGCTTTTCCGGGATATTTGCGGTAAAGGACGTATCCGGCGACGAGGAAAACGAGATAGCAGACGGCCTCGTAGAGCTGACCGGGATGGCGTGGCAACATGTCCACCCGCTCGAAGACGAAAGCCCACGGCACATCGGTCGGCTTGCCGATGATTTCCGAGTTCATCAGGTTACCCAGACGGATGAACATGGCGCTGGCCGGAGTGGCGAGGGCGACGTTGTCCAGCACGCGCATGATGTTCACCTTCGTCTTCCTGACGTAAAGCCAGAGGGCGAGCATCAGACCTATCGTGCCGCCGTGGCTGGCCAGTCCGGTGTAGCCGGTGAACACCCATCCGCCCGCCGTCCGCCGCATGGGCAGAATCATCTCCAGAGGATGGGAAAGGAAATACCCCGGTTCGTAGAACAAGCAGTGGCCGAGGCGGGCACCGACGAGAATGCCGACGAAACAATAGAAGAACAGCGGGTCGAACAGCTTGTCGGGGATGCGCTGGCTGCGGTACAGGCGTTGTACCAGCAAGTAGGCCGCCAACAGGGCGAGGCACCAGCAAAGCGAATACCAGCGCACGCCGAACGAGCCGATGTGGAAAGCGAACAAGTCGGGGTTCCACGTGATGAACAGCAGACGGTACATGGCGGTCACACGTTGAAACGGAAGTGCATGATGTCGCCGTCCTGCACCACGTAGTCCTTTCCCTCCACTCCCATCCTGCCGGCCTCGCGCACGGCGGCTTCCGACCCGTAACGGATGTAGTCGTCATACTTGATGACTTCCGCGCGGATGAAACCTTTCTCGAAGTCCGTGTGGATGATGCCGGCGCATTGCGGGGCTTTCCATCCCTTGCGGAACGTCCACGCTTTCACTTCCATCTCGCCCGCCGTGATGAACGTCTGCAGGGAGAGCAGGCGGTAGATGGCCTTGATGAGGCGGTCGCACCCGGACTCTTCCAGCCCCAAGTCTTCCAGAAAAAGGCGTTTCTCCTCGGGGCTTTCCAACTCGGCGATGTCGGCTTCCGTCCGGGCTGCGATGGCGAGCAGTCCCGCATCCTCGTCCCTGACGGCCTCGCGCACGGCCTCCACGTAAGAGTTTCCGGCGGCGGCCGAGGCATCGTCCACGTTGCAGACGTAAAGCACGGGCTTCGCGGTGAGCAGGAACAGGCTTCCGGCCGCTCGGCGTTCCTCCTCGCTGTCGAATGCCACTGTGCGTGCCGACTTGTCCCGCTCCAGTGCCTCCCTGTAACGCGTCAGCACGTCGTGTTCCGTCCGGGCTTGTTTGTCACCGCCCACCTTGGCCGCTTTCTCCACGCGCCGGATGCGGTTCTCCACGGTCTCCAGATCCTTGAGCCTGAGTTCCGTGTCGATGATGTCCTTGTCGCGCACGGGATCCACCGAGCCGTCCACGTGGACGATGTCGTCGTCGTCGAAGCAACGCAACACATGGATGATGGCATCGGTCTCGCGGATGTTGCCGAGGAACTGGTTGCCCAGTCCCTCGCCCTTGCTGGCTCCTTTCACCAGTCCGGCGATGTCCACGATGTCGCACGTGGCCGGGACGATGCGTCCGGGGCGGACCAGTTCCGCCAGCCTGTTCAGCCGCTCGTCCGGCACGGTGATTCGTCCCAGTTGCGCGTCTATGGTGCAGAACGGGAAATTGGCGGCCTGTGCCTTGGCGCTCGAGAGGCAATTGAAAAGAGTGGACTTGCCCACGTTGGGCAGGCCGACTATACCTGCTTTTAAAGCCATAGCTTATTTCTTCTTTTTATCAAACATCTCGTCCAACCGGACGCAAAAATAAGAATAAATCCGGTATGCGGGAAACGGCTCGCCCTTATTCTTGCTTTTTTGCATGCCGCCCCCGTTTCCGTCGGCATCCGGCCTTGCGCCCTGCGGCGGCTCAATGCGCCTCCAGCCAGTTTCCGCCCCATCCGTAATCGGCTTCGAGCGGCACTTGCATATCGCAGGCGCGTTCCATTTCGCCGATGACTATCTGCCGCACGCGTTCCTTTTCCTCCGGATAGACGCTGAAGTTCAGTTCGTCGTGCACTTGCAGGATCATCTTGGACTGTAGTCGTTCTTCCTTGAACCTCCGGTAAATGGCTATCATGGCAATTTTGATGATGTCTGCCGCGCTGCCCTGTATCGGGGCGTTGATGGCGTTGCGTTCGGCGTAGCCGCGCACCACGGCGTTGTGGCTGTTGATGTCGCGCAGGTAGCATTTGCGGTGACGAATGGTTTCGGCATAGCCCTTTTCGCGTGCCGTCCCGATGCTCTTGTCCATGTATTCCCTCACTTTGGGGTACGTGGCGAAGTAGCCGTCAATCAGTTCCCTGGCCTCCGCGAGGCTGACATCAATCCGCTCGGCCAGCCCGAATGCGGTGATGCCGTAGATGATGCCGAAGTTGGCCGTCTTGGCTTTCCTGCGCTCTTCGCGCGTTACTTCCTCCAAGGGCTTCTTGTAAATCTTCGCGGCTGTGGCGGCATGTATGTCGTGACCCTCGCGGAAAGCCTCTATCATGTGCGGGTCGCCGCTCAGGTGGGCCATGACGCGCAGTTCTATCTGCGAGTAGTCGGCCGAGAAGAACTCGCAGCCGGGCTCGGGGACGAAAGCCTTGCGGATTTCCTTTCCTTCCTCGTTGCGCACGGGGATGTTCTGCAGGTTCGGGTTGCTGCTGCTCAGCCGCCCCGTGGAGGTGATGGTCTGGTTGAAGGACGTGTGGATGTGCCCCGTCTCGGGGTTGACGAGCCTGGGCAAGGCGTCGATGTACGTGCCCAGCAACTTTTTCAGTCCCCGGTGTTGCAAGATTTTCCCCACTACGGGGTGGCGCGCGTGCAGTGCCTCGAGGGCGTCTTCCGAAGTGACATACTGTCCCGTCTTGGTCTTCTTGGGTCTCTCGCTTATTTTCAGCCTCTCGAACAGGAGCTCGCCCACTTGTTTGGGAGATGATATGTTGAAAGCCCCGCCGGCCAAAGTGTGTATCTCTTCTTCCAGGCGGTTCATCCTTTCCGTGTAGAGCGCGGAAGTCTCCTTCAGTGCCTCGGTGTCGATGCGCACCCCGTTCCATTCCATCCAGGCCAGCACGGGCATGAGCGGCATTTCTATCTCGCGGAACAGGCCGTAGCACCCTTCCTCCTTCAGCATCGGCTCGAACACCTTTTTCAGTTTCAGGGTGACATCGGCATCTTCGCAGGCGTATTCATAGACCTGGGCGGGGGAAAGGTCTGCCATGCTCTTCTGCCTTTTCCCTTTCGGCCCGATGAGTTCCTCGATGTGTATGGTGCGGTAATTCAGGTATATTTCGGCCAGGTAATCCATGCCGTGGTGCAGCTCGGGGTGCAGGAGGTAGTGCGCGATCATGGTGTCGAAGATTTCGCCTTTCAGCGTGACCCCGTACTTCTGCAACACGAGCAGGTCGTATTTGACGTTTTGCCCGATTTTGAGTATGCGCCCGTCTTCGTAAATCGGTTTGAACTCATCGACCGTCTTTTGCGCTTCCTCGCGGTTTTGCGGGACGGGCACGTAGAAGGCCTGGTTCTCCTTTACGCTGAAACTCAGCCCCACCAATCTGGCGCTGATGGGGTCGGTGCCCGTCGTTTCCGTGTCCATGCTGAGGAAATCCTTCGTGGCGAGCAGGCCGATAATCCGCCGCCTGTCTTCCTCCGTCTCGATGAGTTGGTAGTCGAAATCCTCTTTCCTGTAGGCGGACATACCCGGGCTTTTCTCCGCTTCCGCGGGGCCGTGCGCGAATTCCGCGAAGAGGGAGCCTTGGGAGGCCGTCCCCGCCGCGGGGTTCCTCTTCGCGAACTTCCGTTCCAGCAATGCCCTGAACTCCAAGTCCTCGAACAGGCGGCGCAGAGCTTTTTCGTCCGGTTCCTTCACGGCGAGGGCCTCCATGTCGAGGGTGACGGGCGCGTCAGTCTTGATGGTGGCCAAAAACTTTGAGAAGATTATCGTGTCGCGGCAGGCTTCCACCTTGGATTTCAGGGCGGCTTTCAGCTCGCCCGTGTGCCGCAGGAGGTTCTCGATGCTGCCGAACTGTCCGACGAGGCCGACTGCGGTCTTTTCGCCCACGCCGGGGCAGCCCGGGATGTTGTCCGCCTTGTCGCCCATCAGCCCGAGGATGTCGATGACTTGGGCTGGGGAGGAGATGCCGTACTTTCCGGTGATTTCCTTCACTCCTATGATGTCAAATCCGTTTTCCCGGTATTTCGGGCGGTACATCCACGCCCGCTCGCTCACCAGCTGGCCGTAGTCCTTGTCGGACGTCATCATGTAGGTTTCCAGGTTTTCGCGTCCGGCGGCCTGCGCGACCAGTGTGCCGATGACATCGTCGGCCTCGAAACCAGCGGCTTCGAGGATGGGGATGCGGTAGGCCCGTATGATGTCCCTTATGACAGGCACGGCGGCGCGGATGGCTTCCGGTGTCTCTTCCCGTTGCGCCTTGTAGTCGGAGAAGGCTTCGTGGCGGAAAGTGGGGGCGGCGAGGTCGAAGGCCACGCCGATGTGCGTGGGGCGCTCCTTGCCCAGCACCTCTTCCAGCGTGTTGACGAAGCCGAGGACGGCCGACGTGTCGAACCCCTTGGAGTTGATGCGGGGTTTCTTGATGAAAGCGTAGTAAGCCCTGTAAATGAACGCATAGGCATCGATTAAAAAAAGTCTTTCCATACGTCAATGGTCATTTTTCCGCGTAAAATTAATCAAAAAACAAGAGCGTCTTTTGAATTTTATGTATTTTTGTGTTCCGAAATCGCCTGATGGTATGGACGTGTTATCCCAGATACGGAAGCCTGTGGAGAGTGAGATGAAAGATTTCGAGTCGCTTTTTGACATCACCCTGCAACACGGGAATCCTCTTCTCCTGATGGCCTTACGGCACATTTTCAGCCGCAAGGGGAAGCTGATGCGCCCGATTTTGACGTTGCTGGCGGCGAAGATGCACGGAGAAATCAACGATGCCGTGTTGCATGCCGCCGTGAGTCTGGAGATGTTGCACACGGCCAGCCTGGTGCACGACGACGTGGTGGACAAGAGCGGCGTGCGCAGGGGGATGCCCTCCCTGAACGCCCTTTTGGGCAACAAGACCGCCGTGCTCGCGGGCGATTACCTCTTGTCCACGGCCTTGGGACACGCGGTCAAGACCGGCAATCTGAGGGTGGTGGGCTTGGTGGCCCGTCTGGGACAGGAACTTTCCGACGGGGAACTGCAACAGCTGTCGCACGTGAAGTCCGACGAAATCAACGAGAGGCAGTGCTTCGAGGTGATACGGAGCAAGACGGCTCCCTTGTTTGCCGCATGCGCCGAGGCGGGAGCCTTGCTGTCGGGCGCTTCGGAACATGAAACCCGGCGTCTGGCCGAATTCGGCACTTACGTGGGCGTTTGCTTCCAAATCCGCGACGACGTGTTCGACTATTACGACACCGAGATAGGAAAGCCCGCGGGAGGAGGCGACATGAAAGAGGGCAAGCTCACCCTCCCCGTGGTGCATGCCGTGCTTCAGCCCGGGGCGGAGGCGTGGCGCGAGACGGCGTTGAAAGTGCGGGCGGGCAAGGCCACGGAAAGGGAAATATCCTCGTTGGTGGATTTCGCCAAGCGGGCGGGCGGGGTGGAGTACGCCTGCCGCAAGATGGATGAGATGCGCGGGCAGGCGGTCGGACTGATAGACCCTGAGGGAAACGAGGCCGCAGGCGAAGCCTTGCGCCTGTACCTGGACTTCGTGATGAAACGCGTGTCTTGACGGACTCCGGGGATTTCCTTCGCCCCCATACCTTATTATAATATGGAGAATAAAAACTGGCTCGGTGGAGAGTTTCCCCTTTTTTCCTTAACTTTGCGTGTAAAATGAGAGAAGATGGCCGTGGAGGACAAGATAGCGTTGCTGGGCATGGCGCAGGCGGAACTCAAGACCGTGGCGGAAAGAGCCGGGATGCCTTCCTATGCCGCCCGCCAGATGGCGGAGTGGCTGCATGGGAAGAAAGTGGCTTCCGTCGGCGAGATGACCAATATCCCGCTGAAGAGCCGCCGTCTGCTGGAAGAGAGCTACGCCGTGGGTCGCTCGGCTCCGGAGGACAGGCTGTGTTCGGCCGACGGGACGGTGAAATACCTGTACCGTACGGCGGCGGGGTACGTGGAGACGGTGTATATCCCCGACGGCGACCGCGCCACGCTCTGCGTCTCTTCCCAAGTGGGTTGCAAGATGGGCTGCCGCTTCTGCATGACGGGGAAGCAGGGCTTTTCGGGGCAGCTGACGGCGGCCGACATCCTGAACCAGCTGTATTCGCTGCCGGAACGCGACACCCTGACCAACGTGGTCTTCATGGGGCAGGGCGAGCCGTTGGACAACGTGGACAACGTGTTGCGCGCCACGGAAATCCTGACGGCCGGCTACGGTTGCGGCTGGAGCCCCAGGCGCGTCACGGTGTCCACCGTGGGAGTGCGCCGCGGACTGAAACGTTTCCTCGACGAGAGCAAGTGCCACGTGGCGGTGAGCCTGCACAGCCCCTTTGCCGACCAGCGGGCGTGGCTGGTACCGGCGGAGAACGGCTTCGGCCTGCGTGAAATCGTGGCGTTGCTCCGGAAATACGACTTCTCGCACCAGCGCCGCCTCTCGTTCGAATATACGATGTTCGAGGGCGTGAACGACACGCCGGCGCATGCCAGGGAACTGGTGCGCTTGCTCGACGGACTGGAATGCCGGATGAACCTGATTCATTTCCACCCCGTCCCCGGAGTGGACTTGAGAGGCACGCCGGAGGAAGGTATGTTGCGCTTCCGGGACTACCTGACCGCGCACGGGCTTTTCTCCACCGTCCGGGCATCGCGCGGGCAGGACATCTCCGCCGCTTGCGGGTTGTTGGGCACGACGAAGCGGCAAAACGTGGAACTTTAACAAACAAGATAGGATTATGAAAAGAAGAAAGGAGATATGCCGGAGGGCGACATGGTGTGCCGCGTGGGCGCTCATGGCCTTTCTGGCGGCTTGCGACCGCCTGGCCAAGCCTTCGTCCAGCGGGCGGCCTTACGAGGTACTGGTCATCGTGGACGACCAGTTGTGGCAACGGCCCGCCGGGAGAGCCTTGTTCGACGCGCTGGACACGGATGTCCCCGGCTTGCCCCAGCCGGAGCGTTCTTTCCGCATCTCGCAAGTCCCCCCGAAGCATTTCGGCCAGGTGCTGAACATATTCCGCACGATTGTCAGGGTGGACATCGACGCGACGCAATACACGCAGTCCGGGATGAAGTTCACGCGCGACGTGTATGCCCGGCCGCAGGTGGTGCTGACCATCCAAAGCCCGGACGAGGGCGACTTCGCCGCCTTCGTAAGAAAGAACACACAATCCATCGTGGACTTCCTCACGAAAGTGGAAATGAACCGCCAGATAGACGAACTGGAGAAGAAGCATTCCGACGTGGTGTCGAGGCTGGCGCGGGAAATCTTCAAATGCCACCTGTGGGCGCCGCCCGAGATAAAGAGCTACAAGAAAGGGAAAGATTTCTTCTGGGCTTCGTCGAACACGGCCTCCGGACTGGTGAACGTCTGCATGTATTCGTATCCTTACGAGGGGCCGCAGACGTTTAACAAGCAGTACGTCCTGGCCAAGCGCGACTCGGTGATGAAAGCGAACATCCCCGGGACGGAGCCGCGCATGTACATGGCCACCGACACGCTCTGCACGGCGGTGAAGCCCATCACGGTGAAAGGGCAGTATGCCATGGAGGCCCGCGGGCTGTGGACGATGGTGCACGATGCCATGGGCGGCCCTTTCGTCAGCCATTCGCGGGTGGACACAGCGGGCAACCGCGTGGTGGCGGTGGAGGGCTTCGTCTATGCGCCGGAGAAGATGAAGCGCGGACTGATACGCCGGCTTGAAGCCGCCTTGTACACGCTTTGCCTGCCCGGCGAGCAGGCCCGCGAACTGAAAGCCGACATCCCGGAAGTCAGCGTGGTGGCGGGAAAAGGAAAAGAATGAACTTCAAGGACAAGAGCGAGAGATATGAAGAACGGCAAAATACGGGTGGGGATAACCCACGGTGACATTAACGGGGTGGGCTACGAAATCGTGCTTAAACTCTTCGGGGAACCCGCGATGCTGGAACTCTGCACACCCGTCGTGTACGGATCGCCCAAGGCGGCCACTTACCACCGCAAGGCGATGGGGCTGACGACGAACTTCGTCACGATACGCAAGGCCGACGAGGCGGTGGATGGCCGCCTGAACCTGGTAGACTGCCTGGCGGACGAGGTGAAGATAGAGTTCGGGAAACCTGCGGCGGAGAGCGGCAGGGCGGCTCTGGCGGCCTTGGAAAGGGCCATGGCGGATTATGGCGAGGGACTGTTCGACGTCCTGGTGACGGCTCCCATCAACAAGGCGGCTATTCAGGGCGAGGGCTTCCGATTCCCGGGACACACGGAGTACTTGCAGGAACGCGCCGGGGAGGGACGGGAGGCCTTGATGATACTGATGAACGACGCGCTCCGGGTGGCCTTGGTTACCACGCACCTGCCAATCCGCGACGTGGCGCAGGCGATTACCAAGGAAAACGTGACAAGGAAAATCCGCATCTTCCGTGAGGCGTTGCTGAAAGACTTCAACGTGTCGGACCCGCGCATCGCGGTCCTGGCCTTGAACCCCCATGCCGGCGACGGAGGCTTGCTGGGCACGGAGGAAAAGGATGTCATCCGTCCGGCCGTTCAGGAACTGGGGCAGGAAGGCATCTTCTGTTTCGGCCCCTACGCGGCGGACGGCTTCTTCGGGAAACGCATGTACGAGCATTTCGACGGGGTGCTGGCCATGTACCACGACCAAGGGCTGGCCCCGTTCAAGGCACTGTCCATGACGGACGGGGTGAATTACACGGCCGGGCTACCCATCGTGCGCACGTCGCCCGGCCACGGCACGGCTTACGACATCGCGGGGAAGGGAAAGGCCGACGAGACTTCCCTGCGGCAGGCGGTGTACGCGGCGTTGGACGTGTACCGCAACCGCACCCGTTATGAGGAGGCTAACGCCCGGCCTTTGCGTAGGCAATACCGTGAGCGGCGCGACGAAGGCGGCGGCAAGGCGAGGCAGAACGCCCCGGGAGAATCGCGCGACGCTTCCCTGCCGTGACGCTTTTCGCACGGCGGGATTGACACGGGAGTCGGCATGGTCGCACGCACGTGCCGCCGGACGGGGGAGGTGCGCCTCCGTCCTGCCGGACGAACCGGATTGCCCCGGGCTTCCGCGCTAAACGACGGGCAGGCTCATGCCGTTGATTTTGCGGTACAAGTCCAGCGCGTACACGTCCGTCATGCCGGAGATGTAGTCCAGCACGGCCATCACGCGGTCGTAGAGGCGCGGGGCGGCGATGTCGTACTGCGGCGGCACGCGGTCGACGAGCAGGCGCGAATACGCCTTTTCGGGATGACATACCGCTTCCGTCATGAGCTCCAGCAACGTGGTGATGACGCTGAAGCCGGCCAGCTCCACGTCGAGCACGTCCTTGTTCTTGTAAATCTTGTCGCACGCCCGGCTTTCGCAGGCTTCGAAAGCCTTCCGCGGCTTTTCGGAGATGTGGCCGATGAGGCGGCCTCCGAACGTGCCGGCCAGTATTTCCTCTTCCTTGTCCAGAAACGCTTCCGCGCATTCCCTTTCCAGACAGCCGATGGCGCAGGAACGCAGATAGACGATTTGTTCGTTTGTGTCGCCGATGTATTTCATGTTCTTCTGGATTTCCTCCCGGCGCTCTTCGTCGAAGAAGTCCAGCAAAAGGCTGCGCGTCTCGTCCGTGCCGAGGATTTTCAGCTTGTGTGCGTCCTCGATGTCCATGATTTCGTAGCAGATGTCGTCGGCCGCCTCCACCAAGTAGACGAAAGGATGGCGCACGTGCCGCAGGTCGTCCTCCGCATCGGACAGGCGGGGGATGCCCAGTTCTTCGGCTATCCGCAGGTAAACGGGGATTTCGCTTTGAAAGAAGCCGAACTTGGAATGCTTGCCGGCCTGGTCGGACGGGAAGGGGTATTTGACGATGGAAGCCAGCGTGGTGTAAGTCATGACGAACCCTCCTTCGCGCCGCCCCTTGAAGTGGTGGGTGAGCAGGCGGAACGCGTTGGCGTTCCCCTCGAAACGGATCAAGTCGTTCCATTCCCGCCCGCCGAGGCCGTCCCCGCCGGCAAGGGCGCGGCAGTCTTTCAGCCAGTTGCCCTTTCCCTCGCTGAAGAACGTCCCGATGGCCCTCTCGCCGGAATGCCCGAAGGGCGGGTTTCCCAGGTCGTGTGCCAGACAGGCGGCCGACACGATGGCACCGGCTTCGGTCAGGTGGCTTCCGGACAATTCGGGATGCCTCTGCATGAGTGCCCGCGAGACATCGTTGCCCAGCGAGCGCCCCACGCTGGACACTTCCAGACTGTGGGTCAGCCTGTTGTGAACGAACACGCTTCCCGGGAGCGGGAACACCTGCGTCTTGTTCTGCAAGCGCCTGAACGGGGCGGAGAAGATGAGGCGGTCGTAATCGCGCTGGAACTCCGTGCGGTCGTCTTCCCTGACCTTGTGGTATCTTTCCAGCCCGAGCCGCTTGTTGGATATCAGTTGCAACCAATTCATAAGGGCTTTCACGTAGATTCCCCGCAAAAGTAATTAAAAAGGTTGACATCCGTTCTTTTTATCCGAAAATCAATGGCCGTGTCGGGGGAATTGGTTAATTTTGTGTCTCGGAAACAACCATTTCTTCATGCGATGGAAGTACGTGTCATAAACAAGTCCCGTCATCCCCTGCCCTGCTACGCCACGGCGGATTCGGCGGGGATGGATGTCCGTGCGAACCTGGACGCCCCCGTCGTGCTGGAACCCTTAGCGCGCCGCGCGGTGCCGACGGGACTGTACGTCGCCTTGCCACGCGGGACGGAGGCGCAAATCAGGCCGAGGAGCGGGCTGGCCTTGAAAAGGGGAATCACCGTGCTGAACGCGCCCGGGACGATAGACGCGGACTACCGGGGGGAGATTCGTGTCATCCTCGTGAACTTGTCCTCCGAGCCGTTCGAGATACGCGACGGGGAGCGGATAGCGCAGATGGTCGTGGCACGGTGCGAGCAGGCCGCGTGGCATCCCGTGGAGTGCCTGGACGAGACGGAAAGGGGGGCGGGTGGCTTCGGCCATTCGGGAGAAAAATAGGGAAAGTGAGGAAGATAGCCACTTTGACATGCTGGGCCGCGGCCTTGTCGGCGGCCTGTTTCGTTTCCTGCGCGACGGGGACGAAGGCGGGGAGCCTGTCGGACGAGGCGCGGCGGAGGTTCGATTATTATTACGCTGAGGCCGTCAAGAGCAAGCTCGCCGGACGCCACGACGATGCTTTCGTGCTGTTCCGGCATTGCTTGGACATCAACCCCGACGCGGCGGAAGCGTCGTACAACCTCGGATTGTATTATTCGGGGATGAACGACTCGGCGCGGTGCGTGTCATACCTGTCCCGCGCCGCCTCCCTGGATCCGGGCAACATATATTACAAGGAAGCCCTCGCGTCGTTTTACCTGCGCGGACGGGACGACGAACATGCCGTGGCCGTGCTCGAGGACATGGCGAGGTGCAACCCGGCCCGTTCCGACGTGCTGGCGCAACTGGTGGGGATGTACACCGACCGCAAGAAGTACCGCGAGGCTGTCGGCGCACTCGACCGCATAGAAATGCTTGAAGGCAAGAACCTGTCCGTCAGCATGGAGAAGTTCCGCCTTTACCGCGAGTTGGAAGAAGACGACAAGGCCTTCGCCGAACTGGAAAGCCTGGCGCGGGAAAATCCCGGCGACTTGTCTTACCGCGTGTTGATAGGCGACCAATATTTGCTGGCGCAACAGCCGGACAAGGCTCTCGCCGTTTACGATGAAGTGCGGGAAAAAGAGCCGGAGAACCAGGCCTTGCGCATATCCATGCTCGATTATTACAAGCAGACGGGGCAGGACTCGCTTTACAGGGCGCAGTTGGACGAGGTCTTGTTCGGGACGGAGACCGACGAGCAGGCGCGGGTGACGCAGATGCGCAACTACGTCATGGACAAGGAGAACGCGCACGCCGACAGCACCGAAGTCCTTGCCGCTTTCGACCGCGTGTTCGCCTCCGTCCCCGAGACGACGGACATGTTGGGGCTTTATGCCTCCTACCTGCAACTGAAGCACATAGACGACCGCCTCGGCCCGGTGCTGGACCGAATCCTGAAAATCGAGCCGGACAACCCGGCAGCCCTGTACCAGTCGGCTCTCCTGGCCGTCAACGCCAACGACTACGCGAAAGCGGCGGATGTCTGCGCCCGCGGCATCATGCATTATCCCGAACAGCTGCCTTATTATTTCTATCTGGGCTTCTCTTACTACCGGCTCGGACGCGAGGACAAGGCCCTGGACGTATACCGCAGGGGGATAAGGCAGGTGAAGCCGGATACCGACCGCGGCATCGTGGCCGACATGTATTCCATCATGGGCGACTTGTATTACGGCAACGGGCTGAAAGACTCTGCCTTCATCGCTTACGACTCTTGTCTGGTGTACGACCCGGAGAATGTCGGTTGCCTGAACAATTACGCCTATTACCTCTCACTGGAAAAGAAGGACCTGGACAGAGCGGAGGAGATGAGCCACCGCGCAATCACGGCGGAGCCGGGCAACAAAACTTACATAGACACCTATGCCTGGGTACTTTTCACCAAGGGGAGGTACGCCGAGGCCAAGCTTTACATAGACCGCGTCCTCACGGGGGACTTCGCGGACGACAAGGAAGTGTCGGGCGGCGTCTTGGAACACGCGGGGGACATTTACGCGTGTTGCGGAGACATGGAGGGCGCGCTGAAATATTGGAACATGGCGCGAGAGAAAGGCGACGACGTCACGCCGCTCTTGAAAAAGAAAATCCAATTGAAAAAGTATATCGGGGAATGAAAAGGGTTTATTTCAGGCAGGGCTTCCTCGCGGCGGTTCTCGTCTTTTCGCTGGCGGCCTGTCGTTCCGCCAAGGACGTGGCACGCACGGAAGAACAACCTCGGGGCGGGGGAAGCGTCGCGGAATGGGCGGACAGGATGGCATCGTCCGGATTGAAGGAAGGGACTGTCACCTCGAAGATGAGCCTCGACCTGTACTTGGGCGGAAAATCCTTGTCCGTGGGGGGGAACTGCAACCTGAAAAGGGGCGAAATCATCCAGCTTTCGCTCGTCGCCATGGGCTTCATGGAGGTGGGGCGCATGGAATTCACGCCGCGGTACATGATGCTGGTCAACCGGATGGGGCGGGAATACGTAAAGGTGGACTATGCCGACGTTCCTTATTTGCAACAGGCCGGAGTGGACTTCTACACGTTGCAGGCCTTGTTCTGGGGCGACGTGTTCGTGCCGGGAAAGGAGGGCCGCTGGCAACGGGAGGACTTTGACACCTCGCAGGCAGAAAGGGGAGGCATGGTGCTCACCCTGCGGGACACCTCGCCGCTACAATGCCGGTTCGTGATAGACGCTCTCACCGGCTTGCTCCGCGGCACGTCCGTCTCCGTCGTTGGACGGAGTTCCATGCCCTGGCTGGAGTGGGCTTACCGACACTATGCGAGCGTGAAGCAGAAAAGCTTCCCCGACGAGATGCGGCTGTCCGTCGTGGGAGCGGGGAAGAACCTGACGGTTTCCTTTTCGTTGAGGAACTTGAAGTGGAACGCGAAAGACGTCAGACCCACGCCGGAGCCGGGCGGGAAATACAAGAGGATAAGCCCCGACTTAATCTTAAAACAGTTGGTGAAGTGAAAATCGGGGAGGTGATGCTTTTCGCGGCGTGGATGCTCGTCTGCGGCGGACTGACGTCGGAGGCGCAGACCAACCGCAAGATAAAGGCGTTGCAGACCCGGAAGGAAGAAATACAGAAGGGATTGACCCGCTCGCGGAAGGAACTGAAAGCCACCGAAAAGAACGTGGCTACCAAATTGCGGGACATCAGCATGATAGCCGACCGGCTGGAGAGCCGCCGCCGTTACATCGACACGATGGAGGCGCAGGTGGAGAAAGTCAGCAGCCAAGTGGACGCGCTGGAGCGCGACGTGGAACGCACGGCGGCGGATTTGGAAAGGAAAAAGGACGATTACGCCAAAGCCTTGCGCTATGCGCGGGCGTGCAGGACGACGGTGGGAAGCCCATTGCTCTTCGTCCTTTCCACGCGTTCCGTGAGCCGGATGTACCGCCGCTCGCGTTACGCCCGGGAATACGCCAACTACCAACGCGCGTTGGGAGAGCAAATCGTGCGCAAACAGGACGAACTGATGGCCCGGAAGAATGAGTTGCTGGGCGTGAAGGCGGAAAAGAACCGCCTGATTGCCGAATGCGAGCAACAGAAGGCTCTGTTGCAAAAGCAACACGACGAGGAGCGGAAGAACGTGGCCGGCCTGCGGCGGAAGCAGAAACGCCTGCAAAAGGACGTGGAACAGCAGCAACGGCAGCTTTCCGCCTTGGACAAGGAGATAGACCGCATGATAGCCTACGAGATGGAACAGGCGCGCAAGAGAGCCGAGGCCGAGGCACGACGGGAAGCGGAACGGCGGCGAGACCGCGGCCGGGCTCCTTCGGGAAAGAAGCCCTCTTCCGCCGCCCCGGAACATAAGTGGATAACGCCCGAGGACAAGGCCCTGAACGGTAGCTTCGCACGCAACAAGGGACGGTTGCCGGTGCCCATCACGGGAAGTTACATGGTGGGCAGTCATTTCGGGACTTACGACGTGCCGGGGCTGAAGAACGTGCGTCTGGACAACAAGGGAACCAATTACGTGGGGCGGTCGGGAGCCATGGCGCGTTCCGTCTTCGACGGCGAAGTGTCCACCGTGTTCCAGTTCGGCGGCACCAAGAACGTGCTGGTGCGCCACGGCAGTTACATTTCCGTCTATTGCAACCTGTCTTCCGTGCGGGTGAGCAAAGGGCAGAAAGTCAGGGCGCGCGACATCCTCGGCATGGTGGAGAACGACGGCACGGGCAACTGCGTGCTGCACTTCCAGTTGCGGAAAGAGACGCAGAAGCTGAACCCGGAAGCCTGGATAGGGCGTTGAGAGGCTTTCCGCCGCGCCGTGTCCGCATGATGCCCGCCGCCCGGCAAGGCAGGGGCGGAATGCCGCGCTTCCCTTGGCATCGGCTCCGCCCGTGCGCCGCTTTCCCGTGCCCTATATCTCCAGACCGTCCAACAGCCTTACGTATAGGGCGATGCCCTCCCTGATTTCCGCCACGGTGACGTATTCGTCCGCCGTGTGGGAACGCGAGGATTCGCCCGGCCCCATTTTCAACGAGGGGAAAGGCATCAACGCTTGGTCGGAGAGCGTGGGCGAGCCGAAAGGCGTTAGCCCCAGCGACCTGACCTTGGCCACGAGGGGATGGTTCTCGTCCATGCGCGAGGAATTCAGGCGGAAGGAGCGAGCCTTCACTTCGCCCTCCGTATGGGCGCACACCGTCCGGAAGATTTCCTCGTTGGTGTAGTTCTCGTTGCTGCGCACGTCCACGGTGAAGTCGCATCTGTCCGGCACGACGTTGTGCTGCGCGCCGGCATGGACTACCGTCACGCTCATCTTCACGTCTCCCAGGAGCGGCGAGGTGTCCGGGAAACGGTATGTCCTGAACCATTCCATGTCCTTCATGGCCTTGTAGATGGCGTTGTCCCCCTCGTCGCGTGCCGCGTGCCCGGCTTTCCCGCGGGTCGTCACGTCCAGCACCATCAGCCCCTTTTCGGCGATGGCCGGCTGCATGCCGGTGGGTTCTCCCACCAAGGCCGCGTCGACGTGCGGCAACAGGGGCAGCGCCGATTCTATGCCGCCCTTTCCCGACACCTCCTCTTCGCACGAGGCCAGATAGACGAGGTTATAGGGCTGTTCCTTGCCGGACAACGTGCGGAAAGCCTGCCACAAGGCCGCCACGCCGGCACCGTCGTCGTTCGTCCCCAGCCCGTAAATCCGTCCGCCTTCCCGCGTGGGGCGGAAAGGGTCGCGCTTCCATTCCGCCGATGGCTTCACGGTGTCGATGTGGGCGTTCAGCAGGAGGGTGGGCTTTCCGTCGCGGTAAGAAGGGGAGACGCACCAGAGGTTGTTCCCCTTGCGCCGGGGCGCGGCACCCCGCTCCCTCATGAAATGTTCCAACAAGTCGGCCGCCTCCTTCTCTTCCCCGCTCGCGGACGGGACGCTCACCAGCCGCTCTAGCAAGCCGACGGCCTCCCGCGTCAATGCATCTATGTCCATAATCGCGTTCTTTTGGGCAAAGTTAAGGCATTTTGGAGAAAAATTAGATGTTTTGCGGTTTTCTTGGCGCATCGTTTCGTCCAAAAAACATAACTTTGTATGTGTTAAGAAGTCAAAGCCATGCTGAACGCAAGTCTTTTCTCTGTGCTCGTCCACGAACAGGCGCAACGTTACGGCGACAAGACGGCATTGAGCTACCGCGACTACGAGAAGAACGAGTGGCTTCCCGTCTCGTGGAAACAGTTTTCGGCATTCGTGCGCAGGGTGTCCGCCTCTTTGCTGGCCCTGGGCGTGGACGTGCAGGAGAAGCTGGCAGTCTTTTCGCAGAACATGCCCGAATGCCTGTACGTGGATTTCGGGGCTTACGGGGTGAGGGCCGTCACCGTACCTTTCTACGCCACCTCTTCGGAGAGCCAGGTGGTCTATATGGTGAACGACGCCGGGATACGTTACGCTTTCGTCGGCGAGCAGTACCAGTACGACATCGCCTTCCGTTGCATGCCGCATTGCCCGACGCTCCAGAAGCTGGTCGTGTTCTCCCCCTCCGTGGTGAGGAACCCGCAGGATAAGGTGTCGATGGGTTTCGAGGAGTTCCTGCGGGTCGGTGACGGGCACGACGGCGGAGAACTGGAACGGCGCGCGCGCGAGCTGCGGACGGACGACCTGGCCAACATTCTTTACACGTCGGGAACCACGGGGGCGAACAAGGGGGTGATGTTGACCCACGGGATGTACCGCGACGCGCTCGTCGCCAACGACGCAATCCTGCCGATAGGGGATGAGGACGTCGTGCTGAACTTCCTGCCTTTCACCCATGTGTTCGAGAGGGCGTGGTCTTACCTTTGCCTGGCCGAGGGCGTGCGGCTGGCCGTGAACCTGCGTCCGGCCGACGTGTTGCAATCGTTGCGGGAAGTGCATCCCACGTGCATGTGCGCCGTGCCCCGCTTCTGGGAAAAGGTGTATGCCGGCGTGCAGGAAAAGATAAGGCAGAGCAACCCCGTGCGGCGCAAGATGTT
This sequence comes from uncultured Paraprevotella sp., assembly GCA_964523985.1. Taxonomy (GTDB): domain Bacteria; phylum Bacteroidota; class Bacteroidia; order Bacteroidales; family Bacteroidaceae; genus Paraprevotella. The sequence continues at coordinate 2,152 of CAZGBV010000036.1, read as the reverse complement.
GCAGGAGGCCCTGCAGGTGGGACGGGAGCACAACGTGTCTTACAGGATGCGCGGCCTGACCCCTCCCGTCGCGCTGAGGATGCGGTACGCGTTTTTCGAGAAGACCGTGATAGCCCTCCTGAAAAGGACTTTGGGCTTCGAGAACGCCAATTTCTTCCCCACCGCCGGAGCCGCCATCCCGCCTGCGGTGGAAGAGTTCGTCCATTCCGTCGGCATCAACATGCTGGCCGGTTACGGGCTGACGGAGTCCACGGCCACGGTGTCGTGCGACTGGAGCGGGTTTCCCAAGACGATAGGGTCGGTGGGGCGCGTCATCAAGGGCTTGCAGGTGAAGTTCGGCGAGAACGGCGAGATATTGTTGCGGGGGACTACCGTCACCAAGGGATATTACCGCAAGGACGAGGAGACGCGCGCGGCCATTGACGGGGAGGGATGGTTCCACACCGGCGACGCGGGTTATTTCAAGGACGGCGAGCTGTTCCTCACCGACCGCATAAAAGACATGTTCAAGACCTCGAACGGGAAGTACATCGCCCCGCAGATGATAGAGTCGAAACTGGTAGTGGACCGTTACATCGACCAAATCGTGGTAATCGCCGACCGGCGCAAATTCGTGTCGGCACTCATCGTCCCCGAATACAAGTTGCTGAAGGACTTCGCGCGACGGCATGACATCCCGTTCGCCGACACGGCCGACTTGTGCCGGAACGCCGACATCAACAGGATGCTACTCTTCCGCATCGATACCTTGCAACAGGAGTTCGCCCGTTACGAACAGGTGAAGCGCGTCACGTTGCTGCCCGAGCCGCTCAGCATGGAGCGGGGAGAACTGACCAACACGTTGAAGGTGAGGCGGCAGGTGGTGAACCGGAACTATGAGGCCGAGATAGAGGCCATGTACGCGGAGGACGCGTTGCCGGAAATGCCTTGCACGCCGTTCGACTGAGTGCGGAAATCCGTCGTAATGGCAGGGCTCCGGGGCTGTCCATAGGGGAAGAACTGAAGGCTTTTCCTTGCGAGAATTGGCACTCTGGGATGTCAAGATGACAGATTCGTCAAAATGTCATTCCGGCTCCCTCGATTTCCGCGTTTTTCCGGCGCAGGGAGGAGCCGGCCGGAAAAACGCGATTTTCGCGCGGTTTCGGGAAATCGATTTGTAAGCCGTAAGGGAGTCCGTGCTTGCATGGTGCCGGGCGGAGAGGCGCGTCGTGCGCCCGTCGCGACGGGGAACGTAAGCGGAAGTGCGGTTCCGCCTGACAATCTGTCGGCAAAATCCTTACAAAGGCGGCGCGTCAAAGAGATGTTAAATGGCCGGTTCGGGCAGTCCGCCGCCCCGCTTGCGGGCGGTCTTTCCCGGAAAGTGCCGCGATTCGAATCGCGATGGCACGACAAAAAAAGTGTTTTGTCACGTCATCCGGAATTTTTTCTCGGCACAAAATCGCGGCATTTTGGTTAAGGAGCGTGAAAATTGCGGCCGGATTGCAAAAATATGTATCCGAAACGGTCTGGATTTCGCTCTGTTTGGAGATTTTTTCATCGGGTGCCGGTCAGCGAAAATGGCTTGTTCTCGGCAAAAAGACAGCAAAACCCGCATTTCGGTGACAAGATGATATGTCGTGCAAGATGTGTCCGCCGGAGTGCCGCCCCCCTCTTTCCGCCGCCCGACCACCCTCTTTCAAATTTTGACGGAACGCCCGGATTTCCGTTTCCATATCAGCCTTTGCTTGCGCGAAGGGCGGGAAGCGGCGCGTATTCCGGGGAAAATCCGAGCCGGAAGATTTCAAGCGATTCTCGCGCCGTCGGGGGAAATCCGGAAAGAAAGCCTTTTCCCCTTTCCGGCTGCTATCTTGTTACCCGCCGCCCCGCACCGTGCGGAGGAAACTCCGGCACGCGTCGCCCCCGCAGGCATTTCCCTTTCATTCTGCCACTCCGTTCAGGCACGCCTTTCCTCCCCAAGATAAGAGCAAAAGGATAGGGGAAACGTGAAAAACACGCCCTGTCCCTTTAACACATTACTCCCAGATTACCTTTTTTCCTTTTCCCTGAAACCGAGGAAAAGCTGACAATATGACATGAAAACGCATGAATCCGGAAGGAAAAACTTTCTTTTCGCGACATCGGCAGATTTCCCTCAAAAAGGTTACCTTTGCAA
>CAZGBV010000035.1:6423-21693 GCA_964523985.1 uncultured Paraprevotella sp. | reverse complement strand
TTTTCATCGGATGCCGGTTAGCGGAAACGGCTTGTTTCCGGCAGGAAGACAGCGAAACCCGCGTTCCGGCGACAAAATGACATTTCGCGGAAAGCGCGTCCGCAGGGGTAAATCCTCTCCTCCGCCCTGCCGGGCGCACCCGCCGCCAAGACGACCCGGCTCTCGCGACAACCCTTAGGCCGCATGGTCTGCTGTCTGGGAAGAAGCACGCGGGAGGCTTCCTGTTCCGGTTGGCTGAAACAGGGCGGCTTTCGCCCGTCCTTTCCCGACCGTCGGACATCGCGCCGGAAAAGGCAATGCCCGGTCTTCCGCCGCTTCCCTCTGTTACCGGGGAATCACGGAGAGTCGGCCCGGTAGCGGATGAAGGCGTCGCAGATGCTGCGTGCCAGAAGTTTCTGCCCCTTGCGAGAGTTCAAGAACCGTTCTTCGTTGCGGTTAGAGATGAAGCCTATCTCCGTCAGCACGGCCGGCATGCGCGTGTCGCGCAACACGGCGAAGTTGGCCGTCTTCACGCCCCGGCTTTCCCTCCCCTGCCTCGCGTATTCCTGTTCCACGTAGCGGGCCATGCGTTCGCTGCGGCTTCCGCGCGCCGAATTGTGGATGAACGTTTCCGTCCCTTCGGCCCATCCCTTGGCAAAGTTGGAATGGATGGAGATGAACAAGTCCGCGCGGTAGAAATTGGCCATGCCCGCCCGGTCGCCGAGGCTGACGAACTCGTCGCCGGGGCGGGTTTGTATGATTTCCACGCCGCGGCATCGCTTGCGGATGAGCTTGCATACGCGCCGCGCCACTTCGAGGTTGACGTCCTTTTCCGTCGAACGCCGCCCGGAAGCCCCTTGGTCGTTCCCCCCGTGCCCGGCATCCACCACCAGGACGAAGCGTCCGCCGTGCAACGGACGCGACGAACGGCACCCCGCCGCGACGAGCAGGGCGGCGAGGAGGAGCGGCCATGGACTGCGAAAGGGCAAGCGGGGCATACGTCTTTACGGGATGATTGGAGCTTCCGACGCGGCAGCCAGCTTCCGCAATCCGTCCTCGTGGGCTTCCAGCCGTGCCCGGCATCCGGCAATCCGCGCGAGGATGTCGTCCTGTTCGCTCTCCAGCCGCGCTATTTCGGTATTCAGGGCCGCCGTGCGGTCTTCTTTGTCCTGCCCTTGCGAGAGAGCGTTCGCCAAGTGTGCGGCCAGTGCCATCCGCGCCTCGTCCATCCGCGCCTCGTCCAGCATGTTCCGGAGCGTCAGTGCCCTTACTTCCCGCCGCAGGGCATTCCGGTCGGTCGTGGCACCGAACATCTCTTCGAGTTCGGAGAACTGGACGGGAGAATGCAAGGCGTTGTACTTCCTTATCCAGATGTCCAGATTCGAGCGTACCCTTGCTATTTGCGCCTCGATTTCGCGGGTCGTGTCGGCCATGCGTTGGCTGTATCCTTGGCGCAGGGTCGCCAGCGCGTGCGCCTCGTCCGCCTTGTCCCGGCTCCGGTCTTTTTGTCCTTCCAAGGCGCACAAGCCGTCGAACGCCGCCTTGTTGCATCCCTCCACATCGCCGTCGCGGAACGCCTTGTGCAGTTGTTCGTATGTCCTGTCCCGGTTTTCCGATGTCCGGTCCATCTTCTTTTCTACGAAGTCGCGTTGCTTGCGCAGAGCCTGCAGGCGCAAGTCCGTCATCTCCTGCAAGGTCTGCAGGCGCACGGCCTCGTTCGCGGTCTCTGCGGATTCCTTTTTCAGGGCAGTCCACCGTTCCATCTGCCGGCTGATGTAGACCCTCAGGTTCTCGGGATTTTCCGTCCAAGCCTTGTACCAGTTGGGAATGGCCATCATCTTGTCCGTTTCCTCGAACAAGTCGCCGTACAGGCCGTTGGCGCGCGCCAGATTCTGTTGCAGCCGTTCCGCTTGGTAGGCTATTACCTGGCAACCCGTGTTCACTTCGTTCAAGCGCACGGCGATGTCGTTCTTTTCCTGCTCTTTCAGTGCGATTTTCTCGTTGAGGGCGTTGATTTCGGACTGGTGGTAGTTGAACGTGTCCAGTTCTTTCTGCGCGTCTTCGGCATCCATCCCGGTCTTTTCCAAGAGTTGTTGCAACATGACGCGCCGCCCCTCGAAGTTCGTGCTGGCGGAACAGTCCTTGAAGGAACGGTCCAGCGAGGAGAAGTCCTTCCAGTGCGCCACGTTTTCCTGCAATATCTGCTTGTAAGTCTCCAGGGCCCGGCAGTCCGTCGTGATGCGCCCCTCTTCCACGGCTTGTTCCCTTTTCAGGTCTTCTAGGAGAGACTGCTTGCGTTCCAGTTCCGCCGCGGCTTGGTCCAGTTCGGCCTTGATTTCCCCTATGATCTTGCTTTGTTCCGGAAGCGTGAAGGAATGGTAGGGGTGGTGCGTGGCACCGCACACGCTGCAGCTGACCCCCTCCTGCAAGTCTTTCCGCAGTTGCATGACATCCTGGCTTTTGCTGAGCGTGTAGGCATAATTCAGTTCCTCGCATTGCCTCCGCAACCCGGCCGTCTCGGGCTTCAGCCGTGCCATTTGCGCCTTGAGGGTGTTGTTGTGTAGGCGCATGCGCATGATTTCCTGGCTTTTCTCGTCCACGCGCCCATATCCTTCGGCTATCTGTTTCCACAGGCGTATGGCACTCGTCAGCATTTCCCTCTTGCTTTTCAGGGTCATGGCCCGTTGTTGCAAGTTGTAGCTGTTCATGCCCACGACGTTCTTCTGGTGCACCTGTAGCTCGCCCTGCAGCGTCTTGATTTGCGCGTCGACGTTTTGCGCGTCGACGAACAGCTTGCTCAGTTTCTCGTCCTGCTCGTTCTGCCTGCGGAGCATAATGTCGAGTTCGGCTTGCAACTGTTCCTTGTGATCCTTGCGTTGCTGCAGGAATTTCAGGCACGCCAACACGGCTTCCCCCCTTTCCAGCATGCCTTGCATCGTTTCCATGCTTTGCGAAAGTTGCTGCTGTTGCGCCGCCCGGTTCCGGTTCTTCGCCAGTTCCTCCGCCGTCTCCCCGCTCTGCTTTTCCACGGCGGCGAGAGCCTGCCCGATGCGTTCCTTGAGGGCGGCCAGTTCCTTCAGCTGCGCCTCGTGGAACTGCAGCGCGGTTTGCAGGCGGTATCCCTCGGCCGCCGCCTTCTGCATCTGCCGCAAGCTGTCCAGTGCCTCCCGGTATTTCTTCTCCTCCGTGTCGGCGAGTTTCCGGTTTTCCTTGTCGGCCGACAGGGCTTCCGCCAGCTCCTCGGCATGCCGCGTGCCGTCCTTGCGCAGGAGCCGGAGGATGTCCTCCCCGGCCTTGACGCGGTGGTAGTCGCCCTGCACCGCCTCGATGGTCTCGAAGCGTTCCAGCCCCTTGATATCGTCAAGGTGGGCGTTGTAGTTCTTGTTGCTTTCGTAGAATGCTTTCTTGAACTTTTCCAACGTGGCGTTCAGTTCCTTGAACTTGTGTATCCATTCTTTCTGCGCCCGTAGGCTGTCAAGCGTCTGCGCGATGTTGGTCAGCTTGGACTTGTAGAACCTCAAGCTGTCCTGTGTGCGTTTCACCTCGCCCGGATCGAGTACCCGCTCGCCCACTTTCTGCCGCTTTGCTTCCGCCTGCGCGATTTTGCGGAACATTCGCGCCACGTCTTCGGGCATATCCGTGCCGAACCGTTCGGCGAACCACCGCCGGGCGGCCTCCTCGGGGGGGAGATCCGAAGGTGCGGGGGATGCCGGGGCGGAAGCGTCGGGCGCCGCCTTTTCCCGCGCGGATTTCTGGAAAAACCTCATACGCTTGTTTCTTTAATTCCGTGCAAAGTTAGGAATAAAAAACGGATGCGGGCCACGTCCCGCCGCATTATATCCGTGCCGCAAGACAAGTCGTAAGGAAAAAAACAGTAATTTTGCGCGGGGATTACAAAAAAAAGACACTGCCATGACCATGAAACCCGGAGTACCAAAGGGGACGCGCGACTTTTCGCCCGCCGAGATGGCGAAACGCAATTACATATTTGACACCATCCGCGGCGTTTACGACCTGTACGGGTTCCAGCAAATAGAGACACCCGCCATGGAGAACCTGTCCACGCTGACGGGCAAGTACGGCGAGGAGGGAGACAAGCTGCTTTTCAAGGTGCTGAATTCCGGAAACTTCCTTTCCGGGGTGTCGCCGGAGGAGCTGGACGGGACGAACGCGAACAGGGCGGCGGCCCGCCTCTGCGGGAAGGGGCTGCGTTACGACCTGACCGTGCCTTTCGCCCGTTACGTGGCGCAACACCGCGACGAGCTGGCCATGCCTTTCAGACGCTACCAGATACAACCGGTGTGGCGCGCCGACCGGCCGCAAAGGGGGCGTTACAGGGAGTTCTACCAATGCGACGCCGACGTGGTGGGCAGCAACTCCCTGCTGAACGAAGTGGAACTGATGCAAATCGTGGACACGGTGTTCGACAGGTTCGGCATACGGGTGTGCATCAAACTGAACAACCGCAAGATACTGGCGGGCATCGCCGGGACGATAGGGGCGGCGGACAAGATAACGGACATCACTACGGCCATCGACAAGCTGGACAAGATAGGGCTTGACAACGTGAATGCCGAACTGAGGGCCGACGGTCTGGACGACGAGGCCGTGGCACGCCTGCAACCCATCATTAGCCTGAGCGGGACGAACGAGGAGAAACTGGACGTGATGAAAAACGTGCTGGCCGGGAGCGAGGCCGGCATGAAAGGCATTGCGGAATGCGAGTTCGTGCTCGGCACCTTGTCGGCGTTGGGACTGCGGAACGCGACGGAACTCGACTTGACCCTGGCCAGGGGGCTGGACTATTACACCGGTTGCATCTTCGAGGTGAAAGCCCTCGACGCGGAAATGGGCAGCATCGCGGGGGGAGGCCGCTACGACAACCTCACGGGTGTCTTCGGCCTGCCCGGGGTGAGCGGCGTGGGCATCTCGTTCGGCGCGGACCGCATCTTCGACGTGCTGAACCGGCTCGACCTTTATCCGAAAGGGACTGTCACGGGCACGGAGCTGCTTTTCGTGAATTTCGGTGCGACCGAGGCGGTCTATTGCCTGTCCGTCATGGCGCAGGCGCGCCGGGCCGGGGTGCGCTGCGAGATTTACCCCGACGCCGTCAAGATGAAAAAACAGATGAGTTACGCCAACGCCAAGGCGATACCTTTCGTGGCAATCGCCGGGGAAGACGAGATGAAAGAGGGAAAGGTCACGCTGAAGGACATGGTGACGGGGGAACAGTCGCTCCTGACGCCGGACGAGATGATGGACATATTGAAGAAATGACCTGCCGGGGGCGGAATTGGCGGCTCCGGCGCGTCGCACGGGAAAGGAGACGGAAATATGGATGTAAGATATTTGACAATCGGGATTTTGCTGGCGGCGTTTCCCGGCCGGCAGATGGCGCAGGAAGCCAAGGGTTTCGACACCGACAGCTTCCACGTGGCCGTGACGTTCATGATGCCGGTGTCTTATCCGGCGCGGACGCTTTCATACGGCTACGAGCTGTCGTTGCGCAACGACACCGCTTTCGTCTACCTGCCTTATATGGGGAGGGTGTACCAGCCGGTGATGTACGACGACGGCCTGCGGTTCGCCCTTCCCGCGAGCGACGTCAAGACCCGTTCCGCGGACGGCAAGTGGCAGAGGGTGGAGTTCAGCGTGCGCAAGAACCCGGTGTCGTACAAGTTCACCGTGACGGGGTACGATAACGGGAGGGCGGACATCATCCTGATACCGAGCAACGCGCAGGGCATCTCGTATGGCGGCTATTGGGACGAGGGGGACTGACCCTTGCCCCCCGTCGCGCGGCGGTTGAAAGTTATCGCATGAAATCCTGCCGTCCCGGCGGGATTTTTCTTAACTTTGCGCCTGCGGAACGGAAAAGAGAGGGAACGACATGAAGACGGAAATGGAAAAGATGCGGGAGGGGGAGCCTTACCGCTTCGACGCACCGGAACTGCGGGAGAGCTTCAGGCATGCCGCCGCGCTGTGCGCCCGTTTGCGGACGATGACCGTGTACGACGAGAACTACCGGGACACGGTAGAAGAGTTGATACCCGGCATCGCGCCCGGGGCGGTGGTATGCCCTCCCTTCCAATGCGACCACGGCACGGGCATCGTGCTGGGAGAGGACGTGTTCGTGAACAGCAATTGCGTGATGCTCGATGCCGCCCGCATCCGCATCGGGAAGAACACGAAAGTGGGGCCTTGCTGCCAGTTCTACACGCCCGTGCATCCCACCGACTACGTGGAGCGGCGCGACCCGAAAGAAACGGCCCGTCCCATCACCGTGGGCGAGGACTGCTGGCTGGGCGGAGGCGTGGTGGTCTGTCCGGGAGTGACCATCGGGAACCGTTGCATAGTCGCCGCCGGCAGCGTGGTGGTGAAGGACATTCCCGACGACTCCCTTGCCGCGGGATGTCCGGCCGTGGTGAAGAAAAGCTTGGCACCGCGGCGGAACGGCGAAAAGGGATGCCGGCCATGACCCGCCAAGAAATCAAGGACTTTCTGGCGGCGCACGCCGACGCACGCTACGCCTCCTTTTCCGCTTCCCTGTCGTCCGCCGCACACAGGAGAGCCGGCGTGCGCCTGCCCGTGTTGCGGGCACTGGCCAGGGAAATCGCCAGGGGAGATTGGCGCGCTTACCTGGCGGAAGCGGCTGACGACACTTTCGAGGAAGTCATGTTGCAGGGCTACGTGACGGGCGAGGCAAGGATGCCTTCCGAGGAACAATTGCGGCGCGTGGCGGCATACGTGCGCAAAATCGACGATTGGGCGTTGTGCGATTCTCCCTGCGCGGGATTCAAGTTCGTGCGGAAGTGCCGCGAGGAGGCGTGGGAGTTCCTGCAACCTTATTTATATGGCGGCGGGGAGTTCCCGCAACGTTTCGCCGTGGTGATGCTCCTGTCGCACTTCGTCACGGACGATTTCGCTGACCGCGTGCTGGAGGCGTGCGCGGCGGTGCGTCCGGAAGGGTATTATGCGTCCATGGCGGTGGCATGGGCGGTGTCGGAATGTTTTGCCAGATACCCGGAGAAGACGCGTCCGTTGCTGGCCGGGGGACGGCTGGACGACGAAACGCGAAACAAGGCGGTACGGAAAATAGCGGATTCCTTCCGCGTGGCGGAGCGGGACAAGGCATGGGCGCGCGCCCTCCGGCATCGCAAGGCGCGGAAACCTTAAACGGAAGACAATCAAACCGAAACCGGAAAGATGAAACTGAAAATGATAATCGGCGGGGCGACCGTCGCCATGGCACTGCTGATGGGCGGCTACGGTCGCCTGCGCGATTACGTGGAACACGGTGCAGGCTACGGCTCCATGCCGGAAACGGAGAACGCGCGGACGGCGGGCAACCTTCCCCCCGGGACGGAAGGCATGGAGCCGGGACTGCCCGCGCAGGCAGGGAAGCGGAACGGACAGGTAATCCGCCACACGGGCTTTACGGTCTCTTATAACGCGGAAACCAAAATCCCGGACTGGGTGGCCTGGACGTTGACACCCGCACGTTTCGAGGAAGTGGTGAGCCGTTACGACAAATTCCTGCCCGACCCCGAGGTGGACAATCCCGTGACGACGGACGACTACAGGCAGTCGGGCTACGACCGCGGCCACCTTTGCCCGGCGGCGGACAACAAGTGGGACGAGCAAGCCATGCGCGAAAGCTTTTACATGACGAACGTCTGCCCGCAAGACCATAACCTGAACCGGGGCGACTGGAAGGAACTGGAAGAGGCCTGCCGCGACTGGACGCTGGAAAACGGGCTGCTGTACGTGGTAGCCGGCCCCATACTCTACCGCGGGGAACACCGCCGCATCGGCCATAGCCGGGTGGTGGTGCCCGAAGCTTTCTACAAGGTCGTGTTCTGCCCGGAACCGTCGAAGGCCATCGGGTTCATCTACAAAAACCGGTCGGGCAACCGTCCTATCGATGCCTATGTCAATTCCGTCGACGAGGTGGAGCGCATCACGGGGATTGACTTCTTCCCTTCCTTGCCGGACAGCGTGGAGGAGGCGGTGGAATCCGCCTACGACATCGAGGAGTGGCAGATGCCGGAGCGTTGAACGGCACCCGACCCGGAGGGCGGAACGGAAAGGACATGCCCCGGGCGAGGACGAAAGGCGGCAAATAAGCATTGACGATATGGGAACCATAAAGATTGAACGATACTTGTCGCCTGTGGGCGAGATGATAGTCGGCTCCTACGGCGACAAGCTCTGCATCTGCGATTGGACGGCCGGGAAGCACCGGGACACGATAGACGGCCGCATACGGCGGCATCTGGACGCGAAATATGAGGAGGGAGCCTCCGATGTCGTCGGGCGGGCGATTGCGGAGCTCAAAGAATATTTCGTGCGACGACGCACGACGTTCGACATCCCCCTCGTCTTCACCGGGACGGCATTCCAGCGCACCGTATGGGCGGAACTGGCGAAGATACCTTACGGCGCGACGATATCTTATGGCGAACTCGCCCGCCGCATCCGCAACCCGAAGGCGGTCCGCGCGGTGGCGGCGGCAAACGCCGCCAACCCCATCTCCATCTTCGTGCCTTGCCACCGCGTAATCGGCGGCGACCATAAGCTGACGGGGTATGGAGGCGGCCTTGAAGCCAAAAGGAGGTTGCTGGAGCTGGAACGTTCCCTGACGTTGTCCTTGCCGGGGTACGACAATCATTCCATACGATAAGACAAACGTCCGACGAAAAATGGTTGCCTTTGCCATCGTCGAAGCTGGTGTGTCCGACCCTTGAAGCGAATGGTGTCGGGGATTTTTACGAAGTTTTGGAGAAACGGCGCACTTGCCGCGACTATCCCGACCGGGAGGTGAGCGACAAAGTAATCGGAAGGATTATCGGCGCGGCATTCAAGGATCCGACAAGCGACCAACTGTGGCAGTCCGAGTTCGTCGTGGCGCGCGGGAACATCGCCAAGGTGGCGGCTCCGCCCGCCAAGAACACGTTGCATGCCGTGACAGCCGGAGGCTTCGGATCCGCATTCCATATCCCCGTGGGGCGACAAAGCGGACAAAATAAAGAAAATCGTGAACGCCCCGGAAGGTCACGAACTCACCTGCCTGCTCTCCATCGGGCATCCCACCGGAAAACGCCTTCCTGCCCAAACAAAAGGAAATCAGCGTGGAAGACAGGATTCACGCGAATGTCTGGCAAACGGGCGTGACGGCGGGCAGGTTGGCAGAAAGTCTGCCTTTCCCGGAGCTTTCTCGGCAAAAGTGCGCCAAAGTGTCAGCCCGGGGGCTTTGGCATGTTTTTCGTATGGAGAGGAGTAGAATTTTTTTAATGTACAACTGTATAAAAATTATTCATTATGAACATCAAACCATTGGCAGACCGGGTGCTGATTGAACCGGCTCCTGCGGAGACGAAAACAGTAGGTGGCATCATCATTCCCGACACGGCGAAGGAAAAGCCGTTGCAGGGCACTATCGTTGCAGTGGGCAAGGGCACGAAAGACGAAGAGATGGTCTTGAAAGAAGGCGACACCGTGCTGTACGGCAAGTATGCCGGGACGGAACTGGAATTCGAAGGAAAGAAATACCTGATTATGCGGCAGAGCGACGTGGTGGGCGTACTGGCGTGAAATTCCGACTATACATTATATAATATAACAGATAAAGGAAAGGGAAAAAACCATGGCAAAAGATATCAAATTCAACGTGGAAGCCCGCGGGCTGATGAAGAACGGTGTAGACCAGCTGGCCGACGCAGTGAAGGTGACGCTCGGCCCGAAAGGACGTAACGTCATCGTCGAGAAGAAATTCGGAGCACCCCAAATCACGAAAGACGGCGTGACCGTGGCCAAGGAAATCGAGCTGGCCGACGCTTTCGAGAACGCGGGGGCGCAACTGGTGAAGAGCGTGGCCAGCAAGACGAGCGACGACGCGGGCGACGGGACGACCACCGCCACCGTGCTGGCGCAAAGCATCGTGAGCGTGGGATTGAAGAACGTGGTGGCCGGTGCCAACCCGATGGATTTGAAGCGAGGCATCGACAAGGCCGTGGCCAAGGTGGTGGAATACATCAAGGATCATGCGGAGCAGGTGGGCAACGATTACAACAAGATTGAGCAAGTGGCCACCGTCAGTGCCAACAATGACCCCGAGATAGGGAAACTCCTGGCGGAGGCCATGAAGAAAGTCAGCAAGGACGGCGTGATTACCATCGAGGAGGCCAAGGGTCGCGACACGACCATAGGCGTGGTGGAAGGCATGCAGTTCGACCGTGGCTACCTGTCGGCTTACTTCGTGACCGACACGGAGAAGATGGAGTGCGTGATGGAAAACCCGTACATCCTGATTTACGACAAGAAGATTTCCAACCTGAAGGACTTCCTTCCCATACTCGAACCCGCCGTGCAGACCGGCCGCCCGTTGCTGGTGATAGCTGAAGACGTGGACAGCGAGGCGTTGACCACGCTGGTGGTGAACCGTCTGCGCGGGCAACTGAAGATATGCGCCGTGAAGGCTCCGGGCTTCGGCGACCGCCGCAAGGCCATGCTGGAAGACATCGCTGTGCTGACGGGAGGCGTGGTAATCAGCGAAGAGAAGGGCTTGAAATTGGAACAGGCCACCCTTGAGATGCTTGGTACGTGCGACAAGGTGACCATCACCAAGGACAACACGACCATCGTCAACGGACACGGAGAGAGCAAACTCATCAAGGATCGCATCAACCAGATTAAGAACGAGATAACCAACACCACCAGCGACTACGACAAGGAGAAGTTGCAGGAACGGCTGGCCAAACTGAGCGGAGGCGTGGCCGTGCTTTATGTCGGCGCACCGAGCGAGGTGGAAATGAAGGAGAAGAAGGATCGCGTGGACGATGCCTTGTGCGCGACGCGTGCGGCCATCGAAGAAGGCATCATCCCGGGCGGCGGCGTGGCGTACATCCGTGCCATCGATGCCTTGGAGGGGATGGAAGGCGACAACGTGGACGAGACGACGGGCATTAAAATCGTGAAGCGCGCCATAGAAGAGCCTCTGCGCCAAATCGTGGAGAATGCCGGACTGGAAGGCTCCGTGGTAGTGGAGAAGGTTCGCCAAGGAGAAGGAGACTTCGGTTACAACGCGCGTGAGGACAAGTTCGAGAAGATGAAGGCCAGCGGCATAATCGACCCGGCCAAGGTGGCTCGCGTGGCGTTGGAGAATGCGGCCTCCATCGCCGGGATGTTCCTGACCACCGAATGCGTCATCTGCGACAAGAAGGAAGAGAAAGCCGGAATGCCGGCGGGTGCTCCCGGAATGGGCGGCATGGACGGCATGATGTAAGCCGGCGGCGACCTGCGGGAAACTACCGGCATGAAAGGGGGGAGAGATGTCCGCGAGCGGGTGTCCCTCCCCCCTTTCCCATGAAAGTATCCCCCCTCCCGATGCTTCTGCGGAAACCGGCGAAGCCGAAGCGGCATGAATCCTTGGAATGCGGGGTGAACCGTTTGAACGTGGCCACTCCTATATGCCAAGTGGGAGGGCGGCCTGATGCGGCAGGGGGTGCGCCGGTACGCCCGTCGCGGGCAACCATCGGGTCGCCCGCGACGAGTTCAAAAGGGGAAACGGGAACGCTCTTTCCCTTTTACCGAGAGATTAGCGGGATGTTGCCTTGGAACAACCATCCTACCGAAACACACCTTTTGAGGAACGACCATATAAAACAGGAATGAAAGAAAAACTCACCATCGTCAAGGTCGGCGGCAAGGTCGTCGAGGAGGAAGACTCGCTCAGCCGGCTGCTGGCGGCTTTCGCGGCCATCGAAGGCCGGAAGATGCTCGTGCACGGCGGGGGACGCTCCGCCACCAAAATAGCCGCCCGGCTGGGGATTGAAAGCCGAATGGCAGACGGACGGCGCGTCACGGACGCGGACATGCTTGACGTGGTCACGATGGTCTATGGCGGCCTGGTGAACAAGAACATCGTGGCGCGCCTTCAGGCGCAAGGAGTCAACGCACTGGGCTTGACGGGTGCCGACATGGACGTGGTGCGTTCCCGCAAGCGGGAAGCTAAGGACGTGGACTACGGCTTCGTGGGCGACGTGGACGCGGTGGATGCCGCGCTCCTTGCCGACTTGGTAGGCAAGAGGGTCGTACCCGTCATGGCTCCCCTGACGCACGACGGACAGGGGCGTATCCTGAACACGAACGCCGACACTATCGCCGGGGAAACGGCCAAGGCCATGGCGGGCGCGTTCGATGTCACCTTGGTGTTTTGTTTCGAGAAGAAAGGAGTGTTGCGAGACACCGACGATGATGCCAGCCTCATTCCCCGTCTCGACGAAGACGAATTCCGGCGTTACGTGGAGCAAGGCATCATACAAGGCGGAATGATTCCGAAACTGGAAAACGCTTTCGAGGCCATACGCGCAGGAGTGGGCAGGGTGGTCATCACCGCGGCTCCGGATGTCGACGGCAGTTCCGGCACGGTCGTCGCGAAAAGCCGCACAGGCAGGATGCGGGAACAGCCCGCCTGAACTATGCCCGTGTCCGAGGGATGGCGTGACAGAAAATCTTCTCGACGCGAAGTCCGCGCGAGCCATGGAGTGAAGGGCGGCTTGCTTCGGAAGGTTGTTTGAAAAAGACAGAAGCCCTGCGGGAAAAACGGGCTCCCGACGTAGAAACTTCCGTTCTTGCGGAGGGGCTATTGCGTTCTCCGCCTGTTCCCTGCGTTCCCGTCGTCTTGCTCGAATACCTTGTAAAACGGCACGCGCCAGAAGCCGGCGTCACGATACCATTTCAGCGAGGTGAAGAAATGCATCATCGCCCTTTCGGAGGCATCGTTCCGGAAAAGACGTTGAAGTGTCTTGGGCGGCACATAAGTATTCAAGCCGCTGAACGCCCCGTCTTTGATGGGGATTTGTAAATCCTCGGTATGTTCGTTCACCGAACTGAATTCGTCGTGGTCTTTGTAAACCACGACCTCTTCCAAGGCGCTTCTGATGCTTCGGACGTGTTGACTTGAAGAGCCGCCGATGCTGTCCACCCATTCCCCGAAGTCGTACAACTGGTAACCCGTCTCAAACGACTGCAAGCTATCGCGGTCGATTTCCGCCATGCGAACCAATGCCGTACCGTCCTGAAACATCGCGTCCATGCACGAGGCCAAGTCGTCCATCCGCGAAAGGTCGGAGACGCTGATGGCAACGAAATCGTCCCAATCCACGCCATTGTTCCGGAAATATTCCATGTAGGCACGGGCGGCGGCACCCAGCCCGTCCGCATCCATCCTCAGCAAGTATGGCAAGGTTTCGTCGTAAGGAAACCCTTCCGCCGGGATGGAGTTGGGAGCCGATAACAAGTAATGCGCGCAATCCTTCAGCTCGTATGCCGTTTCCACGTTGGCCATCATGCAGGCATCGAACATAATCATGTCCAAATGCGGGCATTCGCCGAGAGCCTCGCGTATGTTCGTGATATTCATGCCGTAACCTTTGCTCCCCTCATATCCGAAAGAAAGTGTCTTCACGGTATCGGACGTGTAAAGGCTCCCGTCGGCATGTGAGGAGAAAGTGATTCCCCTGCGTTTGGCCGGATATTGCGCAAACACCTCGTTGATGACCCCCTTCATTATTTCCGGGTTCACGGAGTACTGGTCCGGATAAGTCTTCACGACCGTCTGGTGTACCGTCCCCTTGTCGTCTTTCCCTATCATATATAATATCGGTGTCGAGTCGATGTCGGCATACACCAATATGTTGGCGTCGATGCCCGTCTCGCCGTATCCCGTCTTCAAGTCGTCGATGTTTTCGTTCAAGAAGTCTTTCAAGTTGTTCTGCCCTACCATATAAAACAAGTATGTGGCTTCTTTGAGCAAGTCCGCGTCCTCTCCCTTGCCCCCCGTATCGTCGCAGGCGGCGAGCAAGCAACCCAACAGCAACGTCCCTGCACATCCCCTTATCCCGAACTTCATATCCATGCGTTTTTCCATCTGTCCTGCAAAGGTACTAAAAACGAAAAACATCCCCAATCATTTATTGAAAAAAGCCGGGCGACGTGGCTTGCGGGGAAAGGCGCAGGGACTTGACAGGGTTTATGACGTAACCCGTTGGAAAGCGGCCGCGTTGGCTCCTCCGTTGACATAGATGCATGAATTGTCCTTCGTATTGCGTCCCCCAAAACTCGTAATCCGTTTTTCCCTCGTAACGGTTTCCCTCGTGTTCTTCTTTCCTATATTGCACGGCCACGTTGAATTGCGACGCGACACATCCGAACAGCTTGTTGCTCTCGTTCAATATCCATGCGTTGTTGGAAGAACCGCCGCTTACGAAACGGTGTTTCCACAAAGCTTCCCTGTTTTCATAGTTGTTCTCCTGTGAAAAGACCGCGTCGGGAGAGGGGTACATCACGATTCCATACTGGGCTCCATTCGTTTCGCAGTCGGCCATCATGGTTTTGGCAAGGTCGAGTGCTTTTTGCGCATATTCCTTGTTGTCTCCGTATTCCATCGTCTGAATATAAGCCCTGCACAAGAATCCCATGGCCGACTTCCGGGTCCGTGTGTTTCAACTCTTTCTTGAACGGGATAATCAAGGTGTCATAGACAGTTCCGTACACGCGCAAATTCTCGATGCCTATCTTCTTCATCCACTTTTTGGGACATTGTATCCCAAGGTGATGTTCTTAATCTTGGCGTATGAGCCGTCCACATATCTTAAGGACTCTATGCCCGTGGTGGGAATACCCGTCGCGTAGATTCCGGGGCGCGGGAAGTAGGCATCTTCGTCTTCCGGAGTCCAGTACTTCGTCCCGGCGGGCTGGTTTTCGCCTCCTGCGTCAAACCACCCCAAATCCTTGCTCTCAATCATTTGTCCCCAGCGCAATATGGCAAACACTCCCAAATCAAATCCCTTATATGTGAACGTGTTGTTGAAGCCGACTTGGAGAACGAAAGGGAAGATGTCCAAGTGAACTCTTTCGTCTGGATATTACGCGTTTTCAGTTCCACTTCGAAACCCCGGTTTTTCGTCTCGCCTATGTTCTGCCACGTAGTCAACGGGCTTCCCCAGCCTGTCAACGCCGAAGTGATGGGCAGGGTGCGCTGGAAAAGCAAATCCTTGGTATCTGTGTCGTAATAATCAAACGTTATGTTGACGCGGCTTCTGAAGAGAGACAGGTCAAGACCCATGTCCAGATTGTATGACTTTTCCCAGCCAATCGAAGGGTTGGCATACGGAGATGCCATTTGGGAGTTCGACACTCTTTCGCCGTCGGCCGAGACAGACTGATAAGTGTTTACGGCGGTTTGTGACGAATAAGCCCCCATGCCGCCGGAATTGCCGGTTACGCCAT
>CAZGBV010000035.1:0-6323 GCA_964523985.1 uncultured Paraprevotella sp. | reverse complement strand
ACGGCGGTTTGTGACGAATAAGCCCCCATGCCGCCGGAATTGCCGGTTACGCCATGTTATGGAAAAGGTACGAGTCGAGCGGGAAGTTATGGGCGCGCATGTCGTTCCAGTCGCTTTGCGACTTGTCCCAGGAAGTGATGCCCGTCAATGTCACATTATGGTCGTCAAGGAAGGTTTTCTCGTAAGTCAGGACGTTCTCCCATTTGTACCCGTAACTGCGATCGTTCCTGATGTATCCGTATGGCGTGTTATACCCGTTTTCCACATTCTGCAAGGAATTCGTCCCCACGTAATTCCCCCTCCGGGAGTCGTTTAACGATGCCGATATTTGGGAGCGGAACGTCAGGCCCGCGACGGGTCTGATTTCGGCATAACCGTTGACGAATACGGAAGTGGAACGGGTCTCGTCTGCGTATTGGTTCTTCATCTCGTCGCCCAGTATCCCATGGTAGGCATTCACGTCAATCTTCACTTTGCCTTGTTTGGCACGCCTCGTGGTAATGATGATGACACCGTTCGCGCCGGCCGAACCGTAAATGGCCGTGGACGAAGCATCCTTCAACACGTCCATGCTTTCGATGTCATTGGGGGCCAGATTGTCGTAACTGCCTCCCTGCACGCCGTCGATGACGAACAAGGGGCCGTTGTTCCCGTAAATGGAACGGGTGCCGCGAAAAGGATGTCCACCCCGCTTCCCACCTCTCCGGACGGCTTCATGATGTCCGCTCCGGCAATCTTCCCCTGCAAGGCTTCCATGATATTGCTGGTGGGGGTAGCCGTGATGTCCTCGCCGAGCATGCGGCCGCGACAAGGGCAAGCCCGTACCAGACGGAAACACAGTTTCCGACATGGACTTCATCCATGCCGTCATGCGTGCCGACTATTCCATGATATACGGCAGTTGCGCGTTCTCGTGCATGTGAAACTGCGAAGAGACGGAAACTTTTTTCGTCGCAACCATGTTTGTCAAACGATTATGGTCAAGAAGGAACGGTTTGCGGATTGTCCGCACCCCACACTTTTTTATAAATATTGCCAGAAAAGGGTGAAGAATAGAAAATAAATGCCTACCTTTGAACCGATAAGGCATAACCATCAGTTCCTAACATGAAGAAATATATATTGCCGACGATTTGTTCCTTCCTGCTTCCTTTTACTTCGCAAGCACAGAAGAACGAGCGGGACATACCGCCCCCGACGGCAGAATATTATATGAACCGATACCAATTCGACGAAGCGACGAAACTTCTCAATCAAGATATCAGGAAACTGAAGCGCAAAGGACAATCCGCAGAGTCTGAGGAGGAAAGTTTGTTGAAAATCAATCGTATGCGCGTCATGATAAGAGCCACGGAACGCTTGGTCTTCATTGACAGCGTGGTAGTGGACAAGGCCTCTTTCCCGACCCGGATAAGGCTCGGCGCGGAAAGCGGGAAGATAATCCCTTATTGCACGTTCTTCAACCGCACAGACTCCAACGACTGCACGGTTTTCGTTTCCGCACTGGGAAACAAGTTGTTTTACGCACGTCCGGACGAGAAGAAAGGCCGACGGCTATTTACGAGCGACCTCGTAGGAGACAAATGGACTACTCCCCGGGAACTGGAAGAGCTGGACGAAGACGATGCGCAGAACTGTCCGTTCATGCTCTCCGATGGTGTCACGCTTTATTACGCCGCCCGGGGCGAGGAAAGCATCGGCGGATATGACATCTTCGTGACGCGCTACGACATGGACAAGAAAAAATTCCTTCAGCCGGAGAATGTCGGGATGCCTTTCAATTCGCCCGCCAACGATTACTTGCTGGCCATCGACGAATTCAACCAACTGGGCTGGCTCGTGTCCGACCGCAACCAGCCGGAAGGTAAAGTGTGCATCTACGTATTCATCCCAAACGATGCCCGAAAGACTTACGATGCCGACGTTTACGAGGCGGACATGCTACACAATATGGCTCTCATCGGATGTATTGCGGACACGTGGGACGACAAAGAGACTGTGGAAGAGGCGCAGCGGAGACTGCAAGCCATATCAGACACATCGACTGGGAGGGACAGGGAAAAGCATTTCGAATTCATCGTCGACGACCGCCATACGTACACTTCGCCGGACGAATTCAAGTCGATAGAAACGCACGACAGAGCGGCGGCATGGCATAAGCGCCTTGAACAGCTGGTCAAAGACAAGCGAAACCTGCAGTCCTTACGCGACCGCTACGCCTCCGCTAACGAGTCGCAACGCCAGACGCTGAAAGGGGAAATCCTTCGACTCGAGGCACAATGCGAGAAAACTGAAACCGCATTACGCGCGGAGGCCAAAAGCATCCGCAACACGGAGATACGGTTTTGCGAAAAAAAATAATCACACCCTTAAAAAACGATGCTTATGGGCAGGTTTTTTGCACCATCTGAACTTATCATCAATGAGGACGGAAGTATATTCCATCTTCACGTGAAACCGGGACAACTGGCTAATAAGGTCATCCTCGTGGGCGACCCGGGGCGCGTACCAACGGTAGCCTCTCACTTCGACACGCGAGAGTGCGACATCTCTAGCAGGGAATTCCGGACGATTACCGGAACGTTCAAGGAGAAACGCATCACGGTAGTATCCACCGGCATCGGTTGCGACAACATCGACATCGTCGTGAACGAGTTGGATGCCTTGGCCAACATAGATTTCGACAGCCGCACGGAGAAAGAAACGCTCCGCCAATTGGAGTTGGTACGCGTGGGTACATGCGGGGGACTTCAGCCTTACACGCCCGTCGGCACGTTTGTCAGCTCGGTGAAATCCATCGGTTTCGATGGATTACTGAACTTTTACGAAGGGCGCAATGCCGTGTGCGACTTGGCTTTCGAGAGTGCGTTGCTCAACCATTTGGGATGGAGAGGAAACCTGTGCGCTCCGTCGCCTTACGTCATTGACGCGGATTCTGAGTTGACGGAACGGATAGCAGCCGACGACATGGTGCGTGGAATTACCGTGTCCTGCGGAGGTTTCTTCGGCCCGCAAGGCCGTCGGCTTCGCATACCCTTGGCAGACCCTCATCAGAACGAGAAGATAGAAAGTTTTTCCTACGGCGGGCTTCGCATTACCAATTTTGAGATGGAAAGTTCCGCGCTGGCCGGACTTGCTCGCCTGCTGGGACACAAAGCCACGACGTGTTGCATGGTAATAGCCAACCGTGTGGTCGGAGAGGCCGATACTGGATACAAGAACAAGATTGATGACTTGATACGGCTGGTGGTCGAGCGAATTTAAGTCCTCTTATAATATATAGGTATGAACACTCACTTCGGCACTTCAGCGCAACAGGGCAAGAGCGAACAATATCGCCTGTTTCTCGAACATTATGCTGCACTTGTCGAGGGGGAACGCGACGAGATAAGCGTGATGGCCAACACAGTGGCGGCACTGAAAGAGGCATTCGGATTCCTTTGGGTGGGATTCTACCTCGTGAAATCAGAGACGGAACTCGCCTTGGGGCCGTTCCAGGGAAGTGTCGCCTGCTTCCGCATCCGGAAAGGGCGCGGTGTCTGTGGTACGGCGTGGGAGAAGGTATGCTCCGTGGTGGTGCCTGACGTGAATTCCTTCCCGGGACATATTGCATGCAACAGCAAATCGCGTTCCGAAATTGTGGTTCCCGTCATTCACGACAACGTGGTAAAAGGAGTGCTGGACATCGACGACGACAAGGCGGCGCACTTCGACGAGACAGATCGCAAATGGCTGGAAGAGGTCGTCAGTCTGATGACCGCCGTGCTGTACGGGTGACGAACCACACGTCCGTTCCTCTTCTTTATCGGTATGTAAAGCGAGGCGGGCGGGGAAATAATAGTACACATCATGGACATGCAAGACACAATCTGCGCCGTTGCCACAGCACAAGGAGGGGCAATCGGCATCGTCCGTGTTTCGGGGAGAAATGCCATCGCCGCAGTTGACAGTATCTTCTCTCCGGCGGGATTCTCCCCCCTGCCCCTTTCCAAGCGCAAGGCGTACACCATGGCATTTGGGCATATCCAGCAAGAGGATGGCGAAATTCTGGACGAAGTGGTCGTCTGCCTGTTCAGGTCGCCTCACTCTTACACAGGCGAGGATTGCGTTGAAATCTCATGCCACGGATCTCCTTTCATCTTGCAACAGGTAATGCAACTCCTCATTCGGAAAGGATGCAAGACGGCCGAACCCGGGGAGTTCACGAAGCGAGCTTTCTTGAATGGGAAGATGGACTTGAGTCAGGCAGAAGCCGTGGCGGATTTGATAGCCTCCTCGTCAGTAGCAGCCCACCGGATGGCAATGAACCAGATGAGGGGTGGATACAGCCGCGAGTTGTCCGCCTTGCGCGATCATCTGCTCCACCTTACTTCCTTGATGGAGCTGGAACTGGACTTCACCGACCACGAAGACCTGCACTTCGCCGACCGAAACGAGTTAGAAACTGTCGCAGGGGAAATAGAAAAGTCCATCAACGGGTTGGTGCAGTCGTTCAGCACGGGGAATGTCATCAAGAATGGTGTCCCCGTGGCTATCATCGGCGAAACAAATGCAGGAAAGTCCACGCTTCTGAACACATTGCTCAACGAGGAAAAGGCTATCGTAAGCGATATCCACGGCACCACGCGCGACGTGATAGAAGACACGACAAACATCAACGGGGTTACATTCAGGTTCATCGATACGGCTGGGATACGGGACACAAGCGACAAGATAGAAAACATGGGCATCGTGCGAA
Source organism: uncultured Paraprevotella sp. (assembly GCA_964523985.1). Taxonomy (GTDB): domain Bacteria; phylum Bacteroidota; class Bacteroidia; order Bacteroidales; family Bacteroidaceae; genus Paraprevotella. The sequence continues at coordinate 1,585 of CAZGBV010000035.1, read as the reverse complement.
GTCTGCGCAAAATCGAGCAGGCAGATATTGTCTTATGGGTCGTGGACGGCACGTGCGCGGAAGTCCAAATCCGACAACTCTCGCCGCGCATCCTCCCCCTCTGCCATGACGGCAAGCGTCTCGCCATCTTGTTGAACAAGTCGGATTTGGCGGTTGCCATCCCTGCAGTGTTGCCTGGGCTACCCGCACATGCCACCATACTGTCCGTTTCGGCCAAAGAAAAATTAGGCATCCGTGAACTGCAAGACTTCCTCGTGAAAGCGGCATCCCTGCCCGAGCTACATTCTTCCACTCTCTTCATCACGAACGCGAGACACTACGAGGCTTTATCACTGGCTCTTAGGAATATCCATCGTGTGCAAGAAGGACTCCAAACCGGGCTTTCTGGCGATTTCATTTGTCAAGACTTGCGCGAATGCCTCTTCCATTTGGCCGGAATCATTGGAGGCGAAATCACCACAGACGAGATGTTATATGATATCTTCAAAAACTTCTGCATCGGTAAGTAGCTCATTATTAGCAACTTACACTAACTATCACTAATTTATAGTAACACATTGAAAGCCACCCGATTACGGTGGCTTTCATTTTTTAACACTTTCCAGTTAGTATTTGTTTTTACTAGTTTTTCGCACTAATTTTGGCTCAAATTTCATTCCTGTCCCACCAATTTGCGGTCTCGCAAAGGATGAAAAACGCTATTGAGGACACCTCATGAGAAAAATGAGAAATCACCAATATGCGCCATTCCGCGCGATTTGCAATTTTTGGAACAATGATGAAAATTACTGCAAAAAGGTGACAAACGTTGCAAAGAAAAATGGCGACCTCATCACCAATATGCGACACTTTGAGTACATGAATTATGAAGATTTTAAAGACTTGTATAGTATGTGGTAAGGCCTTCGTTGGTACCAAAATGACGAACAGGTACTGTTCGAGAGAGTGTGCAAATGTCGTAAAGCGTAAGACAGAATGCCAAAGAAAGAGAAATTTACGGGAAGAGAAGAAAATCGAGGAACAAAATGTTAAAATGGACGAGATCTATTTGAAGCCTTTTTTAACACCCTTGGAAATCTCCGTGTTGTTAGGAGTCAGTATATCTACCGTTTATAGATACTTCTATAATGGCACAATCAAGGCTGTCCGTTTACGACAAAAGACATTCGTCCGTAGAGAAGACATCGACCTGTTCTTCGTTGAATCTGCATCCTATAGAAAAAGAAGCTATAAAAAGGTTGATGACAAGGAATATTATACGCTTCGTGAAATTATGGAAAAATACCATCTGGGTAGAAAGGCCGTATGGGGAAGATGTGATAGATTGGGTATTCCCAAAGTCTATCAAGGACGTAATACGTTCTTCAACAAGAAAGCGGTTGATGCGAAATTTTCTGAATTGGTAGATGATGTGAATCTGGATAACTATTATGAACCTGAAGAGATTATGCAAATCTATAATATTTCACACTCTGCTGTCTTATCTTTTGTTTACAGGCACAAGATACCTCGTATAAAACGAAATAATAAGGTGAATTAGTCAAGACTTAATCTGACAAATACGAATAAAAAGAATAATTTTGTA
>CAZGBV010000034.1:0-21712 GCA_964523985.1 uncultured Paraprevotella sp. | reverse complement strand
CGCCGCGTTCGAGTTTCCCCCATGAGCATTGAATCGGCCGGCCGTTGGTGAAGGTGAGTATCGCGCCCTTGCAGTTCTTCTTCATGGGGCCTGTTCCATACGTACTTCTCCCGTTCCTGTTCTTTTGCGCCCGAACTCGCGGGGGAAGGTCGGCTGGCTTGCGCCCATTGGCAGGAAGATTCCTTTTTTGCCGTTTTCCTTATGCGACACAAGAGTTTGCGACCTTTGCTCCGAAGTTATTTTATGACGGCGTATGACAGCGCAAAATCAGTATTTTTCAGGGGAGGTCTCGGCCTCTTCTTCCGTTTTTGTATCGTCGGCTAATCTTGGGCGATGGTTCTCCCCGTCGGCGGACGCTGTTTGACATTATGTCAAAATGTCAATCCGACCCCTCAAAAAATCGCGCGTTTCCGTCCGGAACGGAAGTGCGCGGAAAAACGCGAAAATTACGCGACATTAGGAAATCACCATGTAAGCCGAGGGCGGCCTTATGCTTGCAAAATGTCGGGACGAAAGGGCGGCACGTGTGCTTGCCGTGATGCGTCGCGCAAGCGGAATACGTCTTTGGCTGGCAACTTGTCGGCAAAATCTTTACAAAGGAAGAGCGTCAAGGAGATGCCAGAAGGCCGACTCGGGCAGTCCGCCGCCCCGCTTGCGGGCGGTTTTTCCCGGAAAGTGCCGAGATTCGAACCGCGACGACACGACGAAAAAAGTGTTTTGTCACGTCGTCCGGAAATTTTTCTCGGCACAAAATCGCGGGGTTTTGGTTAAGGGACGTGAAAAACGAGGACGAACTGCAAAAATATGTGTCCAAGATGACCCGGATTCCTCTCTATTTGGAGGTTTCCGAATCAAATGCCGGTTAGGGAAACCTGCCTTTTCTTTCCAAAAAGACAGCGAAAAAACGTTTTTGGCAGCAAAATGACATCCCGCACTTTCGCTTCCGACGGCGCGTCTGCTCCTATCCCGGCGGCGGCACGACCTCGTCGCGGCGAACTTGGTCCGCCCCGCCGCCGATGCCTTGGACAGCCCCCCTCGCGAGGAGCCTTTCTTTTTCCTTCGATGCCTTGGGCGTTTTCCGCGAATTGACTACCTTTGTCCGTACTAATGACGGAGGGAAAGCCGTCCGCCCCGGACACTGCCGCGACGCTCCCTCCGTCGGGGTTCATGAAAGGACGCGAATGGATGCAAAAGGACAAATCAAGTGGCTTCGCGGCGAACTGCATCGCCACAATTACAATTATTACGTGCTAAACGCGCCGGAGATTTCCGACGGGGAGTTCGACCGCATGATGCGGGAGCTGCAAGACCTCGAGGCGGCTCATCCGGAGTATGACGACCCCGACTCGCCGACCCGGCGCGTGGGAAGCGACCTGAATCAGGAGTTCGCGCAGGTGGCTCACCGCTATCCCATGCTGTCGCTGTCCAACACGTACAACAAGCAGGAGGTGGCGGATTTTTACGGGCGCGTGCAGGCCGGCCTGGAAGGCGAGCCTTTCGAAATATGTTGCGAATTGAAATACGACGGGCTTTCCATCTCGCTGACTTACGAGCACGGGCGGCTGGCACGCGCCGTGACGCGGGGCGACGGGGTGCGGGGCGACGACGTGACGGAAAACGTCAGGACAATCCGCTGCATCCCGCTCCGCCTGAACGGGGACGGCTACCCGGAGGAGTTCGAGATGCGGGGTGAGGTGCTGATGCCGTGGACGAGCTTCGAGGCCCTGAACCGCGAGCGCGAGGAGCGCGAGGAACCTCTTTTCGCCAATCCGCGCAACGCCGCATCGGGAACGCTGAAGAGCAAGAACCCCGCCGTAGTGGCGCAACGCAGGCTTGACTCTTATTTGTATTATCTCCTGGGAGAGCATGTCCCCTTTGACGGCCATTACGAGAATTTGCAGGCGGCGCGCTCGTGGGGGTTCAAGGTATCCGGGAGCATGAAGAAAGTGACCACGCTCCAGGACATTTACGACTTCATAGATTACTGGGACGCGGAGCGCAAGAACCTGCCCGTGGCGACGGACGGCATCGTGCTGAAGGTCAACTCGCGGCGGCAGCAACGGGCGTTGGGCTTCACCGCCAAGAGCCCCCGCTGGGCCATCGCCTACAAGTTCCGGGCGGAACGTGCGCGGACACGCCTGAACGCCGTGACCTTCCAGGTGGGGCGCACCGGGGCCGTGACGCCGGTGGCCAACATGGAACCGGTGCAACTGGCCGGCACGGTGGTGCGGCGCGCCACGTTGCACAACGCCGACGTGATGGAACAGCTGGACTTGCACGCCGGGGACATGGTGTACGTGGAGAAAGGCGGGGAAATCATCCCCAAAATAGTCGGCGTGGACACCGCGGCGCGGGGGCCGGAAACGGGGCCGAGGGTGGAGTTCGCCGCCCGTTGCCCGGAATGCGGAGCCGCGCTGGTGCGCTACGAGGGAGAGGCCGCGTGGTATTGTCCCAACGACACGGCCTGCCCGCCGCAGATTAAGGGGCGCATAGAGCATTTCATCAGCCGCAGGGCCATGAACATCGACAGTCTGGGCCCCGAGACGGTGGACGAGTACTACCGCCGCGGCCTGATACGCGACGCGGCCGACCTGTACGACATACAGGTGAGCCAGATTAACGGCGCGGACGGCACGCGGGAGAAATCCGCGCGGAAGATAGTGGCTTCCGTCGCCGCTTCCGTGCAGGTACCTTTCGAGCGCGTGGTATTCGCCCTGGGGATACGTTTCGTGGGCGAAATCGCCGCAAAGGCTTTGGCGCGCCATTTCAAGTCGATGGACGCGCTGGCCTCCGCGTCGCTGGACGACATGTTGCAGATAAACGGGATAGGCGTGGTGATAGCCGAAAGCGTGATTCGCTATTTCGCCGACGAGACCAACCGCTCCTTGGTGCGCCGCTTGCGGGAGAAGGGAGTCAGGATGGAGCTTTCCGACGAGGAGATGGGCCGCCGTTCCGACAAGCTGGCCGGGCAGAGCGTCGTGGTGAGCGGGGTGTTCTCGCTGCATTCCCGCGACGAATACAAGGCCATGATAGAACGGCACGGCGGGAAGAACGCGGGCAGCATATCCTCAAAGACCGCCTTCGTGCTGGCCGGAGCCAACATGGGGCCGGCCAAGCTCGAGAAGGCACGCAAGACGGGTATCCCCATCCTCTCGGAAGAAGAGTTCCTGAAAAAGCTGGAATCGTGAGGGATTGTTTGCATTATGTGATTTTATTCGTACTTTTGCCGAGGAATGGATAGGAACATTTAGCTTATGGCGCAGAACAAGTTCAAGGGGCTGGGTGTCGCCTTGGTCACCCCTTTCAGGGCCGGCGGCGAGGTGGACTACGAGGCGTTGGCACGCCTGGTGGAATACCAGTTGCGGAACGGGGCGGACTTCCTGTGCATCATGGGCACGACGGCCGAAACGCCATGCCTCTCGGCGGACGAGAAAAAGACGCTGAAGCGGGTGCTCGTGGAGCGAGTGGCCGGGCGCGTGCCTTTGTTGATGGGATGCGGCGGGAACAACACGGCGGCGGTGGTCGGGGAACTGGAAGAGGGGGACTGGAGCGGCATCGACGGCGTGTTGTCGGTCTGCCCGTATTACAACAAGCCTTCGCAGGAGGGCCTGTACGGGCATTTCAAGGCCGTAGCCGAGGCTTCGCCCGTCCCCGTCGTGTTATATAACGTGCCGGGGCGCACGGGAGTCAACATGAGCGCGGAGACGACGTTGCGCCTGGCCCGCGACTGCGGGAACATCGTGGCCGTCAAGGAAGCCAGCGGGAACATCACGCAGATGGACGACATCATCAAAAACAAGCCGCACGACTTCGACGTGATATCCGGCGACGACGGCATCACGTTCCCGCTGATTACCCTGGGGGCGGTGGGAGTGATTTCCGTGATAGGCAACGCCCTGCCGGCCGAATTCGGACGCATGGTGCGCATGGCACTGGACGGGGACTACGAGCATGCCCGCGCCATCCACCACAAGTTCGCCGAACTGTTCAAGCTGCTGTTCGTGGACGGCAACCCGGCCGGCGTGAAGGCCATGCTCCACGCCATGGGAATGATTGAAAACCAGCTTCGCCTGCCTTTGGTGCCCACGCGGTTGGTCACGATGGAGAAAATATCGTCCATCCTGAAAGAGCTGGGCATCCGCTATTGAACGCCGCCCCCTTCCGCAAGGCCCGCGGGAAGCGCGGCACGGGAAGACCGGCCCACGTGGCCGGAGGTCGGCCTTTTGGATGCCACGCCGGCCGGCGCGGCGATAACGCGAAGCCCGTCGGTCGTCCCGTGGCGGCAGGGGACTTTGAAGAACACCGTACCCGGGCACTTTTTAGTAAACGAATGTTAAATAACGCTCTTTCGCGGACGGATAGGTTAATTTTACGCAAAAATGTTTCCAGATTTTAGCAATGTTATATAGTTTTGCCCTCGGAACGAAAAGAAACCATGCTATCAATAATTAGGAAAAAACAATTCGTTAACCTGAAAAGATGAAAAAAAGAGCAAAGCTGATTGCGTCTTCTCAAAAGGCGTGGGGGTAAAAATTCACCTCTCGTTGTTTGGGGCTTAGGGGCATGTTTGTGCCTGTCTTTCCCTTTGAGTTCTTTTGCGGCGCCAGGCGATGTGCCGGCTGCTCAATCCCCGCAACAGCAAAAGACGGTAAAAGGGACAATCCTTGACGAAAACGGCGAGCCGTTGATAGGTGTCGCGGTAAGAGTGAAAGGCACCGCGGCGGCGGGTGCCGTCACCGACTTCGACGGCAATTTCTCCCTCAACGTTCCATCCGGCGCCAAGACGTTGGAGGTTTCTTATATCGGTTACAAGACCCGGGAGGCGGCAATCGGCAATTCCCCTCTCACAATCAGGATGCAACCGGACAACAAACTTCTCGACGAAGTGATGGTCATCGGTTACGGCACTATCAAGAAGCGCGACTTGACGGGTGCCGTGTCGTCCGTGTCGAGCGACATCATCAAGCTGACCCCCTCCGTCAATCCCATGGAAGCCTTGCAAGGGCGCGTGGCCGGCCTGGACATCACCAAGGAGTCGGGCGAAGCGGGAAAGGGCGTAAACATGCAATTGCGCGGCAACCGCTCCATCACGGCCTCGGGCAGCCCCCTGTTCATCATCGACGGGATGCCGGGAGACTACGCGACGCTGAACCCCAACGACATCGAGTCGATCGAAGTGCTGAAGGACGCTTCCTCCACGGCTGTTTACGGCTCCACCGGTTCCAACGGCGTGGTCATCATCACCACGAAGAAAGGCGAGGCAGGCAAGATGAGCGTGAACTTCGACACTTATGTCGGCTTCAACGGGTGGAGCATCTTGCCGAAGATGAACAGCGGCGAGCAATGGGTGAACACGCGCCTGCTGGCGCAGGAGGAGTCCGGCTCCGTGGTGGACGACGAAGATTTGCAGCACGCCCAGGAATACTTGAAGCAGAACAAAGTCGTCGACTGGGTGGATGCCCTGATGCAGACGAGCGTCGTGCAGAATTACTCGCTTTCGTTGTCGGGCGGGACGGAGAAGACGCAGGCTTACTTCTCCCTGAACTATTCCAACGAAAGAGGGCAGTACAAGAACGACGAGTACAAGGTTTACTCTTCCACCATACGCGTGAACCACATGGTCAACAAGTGGTTCACGGGAGGAGTGCACGTGCAGGCCTCCTACACGGACAGGGAAAGGACTTACAGCAAGCTGGCCAGCGCCTTGCGCGCCAACCCGTTCGGCGAGTTGTACAAGGAAGACGGCTCCGTCAACGAATATCCCATTCTCGACGACAACAAGCAGGTCAATTTGTTGCTTGACCAGAATCGCGACGCGTACCGTAACCATCCGACGAACCTGCGCCTGTACTTCCAGCCTTACATACGCGTCACTCCGATAAAGGGGCTCACATGGGAGTCGCGCTTAAGCTCTAACTGGAATTATTCGAAATCCGAGCAATTCATCGGTTACGGCTCGTACCAGTTCTACGACCAGGCCGGGACCGGCGCGCTGAACGCCTCGAAAGAGGAATTGGCGAAATACACTTCCGCCAGCATCGACAACACCTCGTCGTGGTCTTACACGTGGGAAAACATATTGACCTACAACTTCACGATAGCCAAGGACCACGAATTCACGTTGACGGGCGTGACGACCTACGGCGACTCGAAGACCAACACGTCCGGCTCGTCCGCCGCAGGCATCACGAGCAACACGTATTACTGGACTAACCTGGACGCCGCCACGGGGACGAAGACGGTATCGTCCGGCTATTCCATGGGGAAGACCATGGGCTATGTGGCACGTCTGAACTATTCTTACCTGGGACGTTACCTGTTCTCCGCTTCCGTGCGCCACGACGGCAACTCGAAGCTGGCAAAGGACGTGCGCTGGAGCACCTTCCCGGCGGTGTCGGCCGGCTGGCGCATCTCGGACGAACGCTTCATGGAGCCGGCGCAGGACTGGCTGAGCAACCTGAAAATCCGCGCGGGCTACGGCGAGACGGGCGCGGCCGGCATCGACGCGTACGCCTCGTGGTCTATCCTGCAACAGGGCATCATGGGGTTGGGCGACGAACAGCTCACGAGCTACAAGTACCCGGCCGTCCTCACCAACCCGCAGCTGACGTGGGAGCGCTCGAAGAACACGAACATCGGGATTGACGCGGGCTTCCTGAACAACCGCATCGAGCTGACCGCCGACTATTACATCACCAACACCGACGGCGTCATCTGGAAACAGCAGGTGCCTGTCACGAACGGCGCGGATACCAGCGGGTCGGCCTACTTCACGATGGACAAGAACATCGCTTCGACCAAGAACAGAGGCATAGAGCTGACACTGACGAGCCATAATGTCGCGAAGAAAGACTTCACGTGGACGAGCACGCTGACCTTCTCGAAGAACAAGGAAAAGGTGACCTCGCTGGGCGAAGGGGCTGCCGAGTACATCACCAACGGAGACTACACGCTGCACATAGGCGACCCCGTCAACTCTTACTTCGCGTATCACATCGACGGACTCTGGCAATACGGCGAGGAAGCGGACGCGGCCGTGTTCGGGAAGCAACCGGGCGACTTGAAGGTGAGCATCCCCAACATGACCAAGGTGAGCGACGGCGTGTGGGAAAAGACCTACTTGCAAGAGGACGGCACTTACGCCACCAACACCTACACGGCTGACAATCCTTACGTGGTGAGCGACGACGACAGGGAAATCATAGGCCATAAGAATCCGGACTGGTCGTTGGGCTTCCAGAACACGTTCACGTGGAAAGACTTCGACCTGAGCGTTTACATGTATTGCCGCCACGGGCAGATGATATATTACGAACCGATTACCTGGTACAAATCAGGCGGCGGCGCGTTCCCCGCCCATTTCAAGTACTGGACTTCGAAAAACCCGACGGGGGACTTCCCCGCGTTGAACTCCGCACGCAACTGGGAGGACGACCGGTATTACACCTCCCTGGCCTATGTGGACGGCTCGTTCTTCAAAATCAAGAACATCACGTTGGGCTATACCATGCCGAAGTCTGTCTGTTCCAAGATAGGCTTGTCCGAACTGCGGATATACGGGACCATTACCAACCCGTTGGTGAAAGCGGGCAACCATCTGCTGAAAGACTACGACCCGGAAATGGGCGGCGGGCTGGACTTCCCGTCCACCAAGCAACTCGTGTTCGGCCTGAACCTTTCGTTCTAAACGAGCTAAACGGATTTTAATTGAACCAAACTGACATATTGATTAGAAACTCATGAAAAAAGCATATTGCATAATGTTCGCGCTCTGTGCCGGAACGGTGTTCAACTCTTGCGAACTGGACGAGATGAACCCGAGCGCGGGCGATGCCCAACTGACTAATTTCGATGTCTGGAAAGGGTTGCAGTCCAGTTGTTACATAGTCCTGAACAGCGAGCTTTACACCTCGTCCGACTGGCTGTTCGTATCGGAGGTCGGAACGGACTTGTGGCTGGCGAAATCCAACGGGACTGGTACGAAAGAACTGCTGAACTACGAAGCGCTGACCACCAGCACCAACAACACGAACAAATTGTTCAAGCAGTGCTATGCGGTAATCACCACTTGCAACACGGTAATCAACGAGGCGGCCAACGTGACAGACGGGGACCCGGAGACAATCAAGACGCTGGTGGCCGAGACCAAGACGCTGCGCGCGTTCTTTTACAGCATACTCGTCTCCCAGTTCGGCCCGGTGACGCTTATCCTGGACAGCAACGCTTCCATCACCGGAAACGTGGAACTTTATCCGAAACGTTCGAGCGAGAAGGCGATATACGAGCAGATTGTCAAGGACTTGACCGAAGCCATAGCCGACTTGCCGGTAGAGCCGTATGGAGACAATTACGGCCGTTTCAGCAAGAAATCGGCGAAAGGGCTTTTGGCCCGTGTGTATGCGCAGCGTGCCGGTTTGGGGGAAAGCAAGTACGGCGACGCGCAAACCTATTGGAAACTTGCCGCGGAGACGGCGGAGGACTTAATCAACAACGCCGCTTCGTACAATGCCTATCTGTATCCCGACATCGCGGACATGTGGGCGGACGCGAACAACCGGAAGAACAAAGAAGCGTTGATGGTGGTACCCGGTGCCGATTCCAGGAACAAGAACTATCAATATGTGAACAAAAACAACAAGCTGTCGGCTTACTCTTGCGGCGGATCCTACGAGGACTTTTTCAACAGTAACCACAAGCCCGGCGACAAAGGCTACTACTACGGCCGCCTTAACTCGCAAACGTGGATGCCCTCCAAATATCTGATGTATTGCTTCAATCCCGAATGGGACAGGCGCTGGGAATATTCCTTCCAGTACGCATGGCATGAATGGACTATGGTGCAATGCGGCTGGGTCGGATACGAAAAGGGAGTGATGGACGTCACGATGGACATGGCAAGGAAGTACGGCATATCGAAGGACACGATGCAATACGCAAACGGGGCGGGCGACCAAAAGCTGTACAAATTGTATCCTTACGGGGATTGCGATGCCATCCCGTCGGCCGACGCGGGAAACCAATATCCCGCGAAGATATGGCCGAAAGGAGAGCATTCGGGCGATCCGGGCAAATTGCTGACGGTGGCCCCGTCGTCGGACTTGATGGGCACCGACGGCTATGCGCAAACCACAAAATGTTACGCAATCCCTTATCCGGTCGCCCTGGACGACGACCGCATGAACACCGTGTTCGTACACAAGAAACCAGACGGTGTCGACATGACCGAATGTCCTTATGTGATGGTGGAATTGAACGACTTGTACGATGCGAACGGCATGCCGTATGGCGGTGTCGCGCAGGGAAGCGAGGTCGGCAACCCGCCCAAGATAGGGAACGGCAAGACCAGTGCTTTCGCATGTCCGGGTTTGAACAAGTTCAATTGGTCTTACGAAGGGGTTTTCGTGGGCTCGAATTTGCAGATAAAAAACGGCGACATGTACATCATGCGCATGGCGGAGGTTTACCTGATAGCCGCGGAGGCTCGCCAGATGCTGGGCGAGGGGGTCGCGGCCGCCAATTGGCTGAACGTGCTTCGCCAGCGTGCCGCCCGTCCCGGCGTGCCGGAATCGGAATGGAGGCTGGCGACCGCCACGGAAGACGACGTACTGGACGAATACGCCCGCGAGCTTTGCGGCGAGTTCACCCGGTGGGCATTGTTGAAGAGGCATAACGCCTTTGAGGATCGCTTGCAGCGTTACAACAAACGTGCCGCCGCTTCGTTCAAGCCCTATCATTATAACCGTCCCATTTCCTACGACTTCTTGTCCACGATATTGAACAGGGAGGAGTACGGAGACAATGGCTACGGCTCGACCGCGGCTTCCGGCTTGGACGGCATAGAGTGAGATGAGAGTTGTTTTATTTATTAATAAGTGTTCCGCCGGTCTCTGGGAAGAGGCTGGCGGATTTCGTTAACCATGAGGAACTTATGTCTGCGAGAATTTTTCTGCTCCTGTTTGCGGTGGGTGCTTTCCTTTGGAACGGCGCACGCGCCCAACGCAAGACCCCTTTCAACGGGATATTGCTGGACTTGTCCGGCTCCCCGATAGGAAAGGCTCACGTTTACGTGAAATCTGAAAGAGATTACACCCTGACCGACAAGAGAGGGGAATTCGGGCTGACGGACGTCATGCCCGACGACACGCTGAAAATAGTGACAAAGAAGAAATTGTACGTGCTTCCGGTAAACGGGATGCGAAGTGCCGTCATCCGGCTGGGGGACGAGAAAAACATCCAGGCGAAAGAGGATGCCGGGCTCATAGACTTGGGCTTTTCTTTCGTTTCCCGCAGAGAGCGCACCGTCCCGGCCAATTTCATCGGCGGAGATGACCTGCGCCGCAGCGGTTACCATGACGTGCTTTCCGCCCTTCAGGGGCGCGTGCCGGGCCTGGACATCACGGGAAACGGCGCGGCGGGAATGTCTGACAAGGAAGTCGACATCCGAGGCACGCGGACAATCAAAGGGAACTCCACCCCTTTGTTTTTCATCGATTCCATGAAAGTGCCCTCTTTCGAGGGCATCAGCTTGAACGACATCGATTATGTCGAAGTCATGAAGGACGCTTCAGCCTACGGGTCGGACGGCTCCAACGGTGCCATCATCGTGCATACCTATATGGGCAAGTGAGGCCACGATTCCGCAGGGAAGTCGGCTCGTCGGCGCAAAGGCATCCGTTCTCCTTTCGGACGGCGGCCGTCCGGAGCAGACCGGGCGTGTGAGGCAACTCCCGGAGGATGCTCCTCGTCCCGTTGTCCGTTCCGGACGCTTTGCGGGAAAAGTGACGACAAGGACACGGGAACTCCCCCGTCCCGCAATCCACAGCGACGCGGGCCGGGGGAGTTCCCGTGTATGAAGGCGAGCCGCGGCGGAAGAAGCCGCGCCGCCGTGCGCCTTACGCCTTCTTTTTCAGGCGGCTCTTCCAGAGTGCCGTCATGTCTTCCAGCGTCTTTCCTTTGGTTTCCGGCACGCTCTTCCAGACGAACAGGGCCGCGAGCAGGCAGATGATGCCGTACAGGCTGTAAGCGAACATCGGGCTGAAATCGTACAAGGCCGGGAACGTGGACGACACCAAATAGTTGAACACCCACTGGAACGCCACGGCGATGGCCACGGCCTTCCCCCGGATGGTGTTGGGGAAGATTTCGGCAATGAGCACCCAGCAAATCGGCCCCCACGACATCATGAAGAACGCGGCGTAAACGATGATGGACAGCACCGGGACGATGCCCCTTACGCCCATCTGGTCGCAGAAAGCCACGGCGAACGCGCCGACGGCCATGCCGACGGAGCCGATGACGAGCAACGGCTTGCGCCCGAAGCGGTCGACGGTAAAGATAGCCACCAGCGTGAAGAGGATGTTCACTACTCCCATGATGACGGTCTGCATCATGCCGCCCCCTTCGGCTCCGGCACTCTCGAATATGCGGGGCGCGTAGTAGAGCACCGCGTTGATGCCGATGGCCTGCTGGAACACGGACAGGAGGATGCCGATGACGATGACCGCCACGCCGTAAGTGAGCAACTTCTCAGTCTTTTCCTTTGAGGTCAGCTTGATTTCCTCCAGAATCTTGCCGGCGGCGTTGCGGCCGTTGATTTTCTCCAAGATGGCCAGCGCGTGCTCGTCGTCACCGCACATGACCAGATAGCGCGGGGTCCTGGGGACACAGAACAGCAACAGGCCGAACAGGGCCGCGGGGAAGGCTTCGGACACGAACATGTAACGCCACCCCTCGTACACGCTCCACATGTCGGACTCGGGGGCGACGGACATCGCGCCGCTCGCGGCGTCTCTCAGGATGAGCGGGTTCTGGTGGTCGCCCATAATCATGTAGTTGACGAAATAGACCACGAGCATGCCGAAGATGATGGCAAACTGGTTGCACGAAACCAGCGTCCCGCGGATGTGAGAGGGGGCTATCTCGGCGATGTACATCGGGCAAACGGCGGAGGCCAGCCCGACGCCGATGCCGCCCAACACGCGGTAGAGGTTGAAAGTGATCAGCAAGTTCCAGTCAGCATTCCCGTAATCGAAGAAGAGGAATTCCGGGTAATAGGAACCCAACGCGGAAAGGAAAAACAGCACGGATGCCAGACGGAGGGAATCGCGCCGCCCCAGATGGGAGGCCAGATAACCGGATACGGCACCGCCGATGACGCAACCAATCAACGCACTGGACGAGGTAATGCCGTGCATCACCTTGTCATACTGAAAGTCCGTCGCGGTGAGGAAAAAGGCTTCAAGCCCCTTCTCGGCACCGGAAATCACAGCCGTGTCGTAGCCGAACAGCAGTCCGCCCAGGATGGCCACGGTGGTGATGGAATACAAATAAAGCCTGTCTCCTTCTTGTGTCGAATTCATGATGGTATGTTTGATGTTAATTGAATAAGTTTCATGACGCTTGTCCGTCTGCGACGTGCCGCCCCCGTGTCCGGACGCTCCGCCTGCGCGAAACGCTTCGGGATGCCTTGCCGCCAAAGGCCGCCACGACCGCAAATCCTGACGTGCGGGGCTTTTCCGCCGTGCCATCGTATCGCCATACAAAGATAGCACGGCAAGAGGTGAAAGGGAGGCAACTTTTTATGTTATACAACATATAATCAAGGTTGCCACGTATCATGTCCCCACGTCGCGGGTCGCCGTGCGACACGGCACCGCCGGCTTTTACCCGTCCGCCGCGCGGCAAGGAAGAAAAAGCGGGCAGGAAAGCCTTCCGACCTTTCCGCCCGCTTTTGCCCTCTTCATGGGCGTTCGTCAAAAACGACAATCCGCGAAATCAAGGTTGTCCTCCGGCCTTCCAGAAGTCTTCTTCCCGCTTGATTTTCTCTTGTTGCGCCTTGTATTCCGCATTGGCCTTCTCGTATTCCGCGTTCTTGCGTTGCACTTCCACAATCTTGTCTTTCAGTCGGTTGGCGGAACCGGAGATGCTGACATCTTCCTGAGCCGCTTTGGTGCAGTAGGCGATGGCTTCGGGGAAGTTCTTCGCTGCGACGGAGATTTGCGCGCGCACCAAGTTGGCCTTTCCCGAAATCTCGGAGTTGTATTGCACGGCCTTGTCCAGATAAGAGAACGCCTTGCCTGAGTCTCCCGTCTTGGACACCGCGTTGGCCACTTTCAAGGCGATGGCCGCCTTGGTCTCGTCCGTGGAGCACAATTCTATGGCCTTGTCGAAATATTGCACCGATTCGGCCACCTTGCCGTCCTTGAAATACTTCTGCGCCGTGCCGATGGCCGATTCGTAGCTCGGTTCGATGTTGTAGGCGTATTCCGCAGCCTTGAAGTAGATGTCGGTGTCGTCGCAGTCGTTGGCGGCGAGCAGGGTCAGTGCCGACTTCAAGTAAGCCAGGTTCGTCTTGTTCTCCTCGATTTTCGGGCTGAACATGGCGATGAGCTGGTCGCGGTCGGCGGCGCCGGACTGCGCGAACATGGTTTCAACGCGGTTGAGCGTCGGGTCGTACTGCGACACTATTTTCTGTGCGGCCACGGAGTCGGTAGCTTCGTTGGCCAGGCTCAGCATGATTTGGCAGGCATCGCGGCACTCCATGTAATCCGTGAGGAATTGTTCGCGGAAAGCCGTGGAGTCGGCCATGTACCTCTGATAGGAGATTTCAAAGAACTTGTCCAGCACGAAGCCGGGGACTTCCTTCGCGCCGTCTTTGTTGATGAGGTCTATGCCTTCGCGGAACATGCCGTAAGCCTTGTCGAGCGAATAGCCGTCGACCACTCCCGCGCCGTAGTAGGCATAGTCGAAAGCCTTGCGGGCCAGGATGTCACCTTTCGTGGCACGCTTGTCCGGCTTGGTGAAGGAGTTCAGGACATCCATGTTCTGCAACCGGGTGTCGTACAGGTTCATCAGTTCGTTGAAGTATTCCTTCTTCTTCGCCATGTCCGGCTCTTTGAGAAGGACGTTGGCCAAAATCACCGCCCCGTAGGCGTAAGTGCTCACCTCCGCGCACGGAGCCGCGGTGAACACGGCCTTCCATGGTTCGTAGGCTCCCGTGTAGTCCTGAAGCTTGTAGCTGTCCTTGTAGGCCACGAGATTGCCCAACGTCGTGATACTGTCTTGCCCGTGTCCTATGCGGTTGTACACGGTGGTTCCCTCATATTGAGCCATGGCCGGAACCCAAGCGGTCGTCAGACCGAGAACCATTGCAATTTTTGCGATTTTCATCTTTTATTCTTTCTTACTGTTCAACAAATTCCCATCTTTTTTGATATGAATTCAAACAATCAAGCACGAAAGTACAAAAAAAAATGTGCATGGGGGCTATCCGACATGAAAAATCGTCGTCAGAAGCCGTTTTTTCAATTAATTTAACTTTCCGTCCGGTAAAGGGTGACCATTCGGCCAAAAGGAGAACGGCAGATTGTTCCGGGCAGGGAAACCTGATATGACAGGCCGGTTTTTCTTTGAAATCAGCGGCGGTTTCATTCGGATATTCCGCACGAAATCACTATCCTTGTCCCTATGGAACAGCAAGTTGGCGACATGAGCGAAACAGGGGCCAACTGGGGCAAGCCGGATACCGCGCACCTCCGCCTTCGCGACCCCGCGTCCGGACAGGGAGGTTCCCCTCCCTCCTCACTCGCCGATTTTCAAGATGCGCGTCCCGGGCGTGACGGCATCCATCCGGTGAGTGACGAAAATCAGGGTCTTGTCACCGTAATGGGCGCGGATGTTCCGCCACAGCTGCTCCTCGGTGCGGGCATCGAGCGAGGAGGTCGCCTCGTCGAGAAGCAAGATGCCGCACGGGCGCAACAGGGCGCGGGCGATGGCGATGCGTTGCGACTGCCCTTCGCTCAGCCCCGACCCTTGCTCTCCGCAACGGCTGTCCAGACCGCCGGGCAACCCGGACACGAACTCGGCACAGGCGTGGTTGAGCGCCGTAAGCATTTCCTCGTCCGTGGCGTGCGGATTGCCGAGCAGGAGGTTCTCCCGTATGGTGCCGCTGAACAAGGAATTGCCTTGGGGTACGTAAGTGAAACAGCAACGGGTGGCCGCGTTGCATTCCGCCTCTTTTCCTTGGCCGTCATAGACGGTGATGCTTCCCTCCGCGGGCCGCATCAAGGAAAGCATCAGGCGTATCAGGGTGGTTTTCCCCGCGCCGGTCTCCCCCGTCACGGCGGTGTGGCTGCCCGGCGGGAAATCGCAGGAGAAGTCTTTCAGCACCTGCCGCCCGCCATTACCGTATGCGTAAGTCACCCCGCGGAAGCGTATGCCGGACGGCGAGGCCGGACGCGAAATGGCGGGATGCCGTTCCAAGGGGGCTTCTTCCAGTTGCATCAGGCGTTCGCCGGCGGTGAAGGCATTGACGAAGACGGGGATGAAGCGGGTCATGTCGCGGAACGGCCCTTGTATTTGCCCCACGAGCTGGATGAATGCCAGCATCATGCCGTAGGTTATCGTCCCCTCGTACAGGCGGGCCGTTCCCCAAAGGAAAGCCACGAGGTAGCACCCCATGAAGCCGGCTCCGAGCAGGGCGGACGAGACGGAAGAAAAACGGGTGCGCGTCTTCACCCGGTCGTGCAGGCGGCATTGTATGTCGTCCAGCCGCCGCACCATGGCAGGCTGCTGTTCCAGCGTCTGCACCACCGTCCGGTGTTGTATCGTTTCCTGCAACAAGCTCTGGATGCGGCTGTCCGTGTCCCTGATTTCGCGCGTCAGCCTGCGCATGCACTTCATATAGACCTTGCTCAGCACCATGAAGAGCGGGATGATGGTGACGGAAAGGCAGGCCAGCGAGGCATCCATGGAACAGAGGAACAGGAAAGCGCCGGCCAGCCGGACGCACACGGCGACGACGGAAGGAGCCGTCTCGGTGACGGCCTCCACCACATCGGCCACGTCCCGCTCCAGACGATTGATGAGGTCGCCGCTGTGACGCTGGTCGCGGTACTCCCATTCCACGTGCAGCAGGCGGTCGAAGTAGAACCGTTGCATGTGGTTCTGCGCCTTGACGCCGAGGATGGCCCGTATCCAGCGCGAGGCAAAATTGACGCAGAGCATCGACAGCATGATGCCCACGAGCGACGCGCCCGCCACGGACAAGCTGCCGGAGGCCTTGTGGGTAGCGATGTCGACGGCTCTCTTGGTGATGCCGATGAACGTGAAGTCCAGAAGCACGGCGGAACATCCGAGCAAGGCGTTCAGCCCCGCCTGCATCCGGTGGCGGCGCAGGATGTTCCACAGCCACCGCAGCAACGGGAGGGTAGACAAGGCCGCCGAGGCGGGAGAGCGCAGGGCGTTCAGCATGTGCCTTCCCTCGGGTCGGCACCCCACATGAGCTTCTCGCGCAAGGTGGCGTAAAACGAATGGTTCTTGCGTTGCAACACCTTTATGTCATAGGGCGCGCGGCGGAGGACGAGGCGCGTGGCCTCGGTGCAGGCTTCGCCGCGCCCGTCTATGGCCACGAGGAAGTTGTGGTTGCGCGAGGATACGGACAACGCGATTTCCGCCCTGTCGCGGAGCGTGACGGGACGCGCGTTCAGGCTGTGCGAAGCCACGGGCGTGATGCAGAACGTGCCGGAACGCGGCACGACGACGGGGCCGCCCACGCTCAGGGCGTAACCCGTGGATCCGGTGGGCGTGTTGACGATGAGGCCGTCGGCCTGATAGGTGGCCAGGAACTCGCCGTCCACTTCCACCCGTATGGAAATCATGGAGGAGTTGTCGCGCTTCAGCACGGCCACCTCGTTGAGGGCGTATGGATAACCGGACAACGCCGGGCCTTCGCACTTCACCTCGATGACGCTCCTTTCCTCAATCTTGTACGTGTGGTTGTAGATGTCGTCTATGCACTCGGCAATCTCTTCCGGCGACACGTCGGCCAGGAAACCGAGCCGCCCCGTGTTGATGCCCAGTATCGGTATGTCCTTGCCGCCCACGCGGCAAGCGGTGGCCAGGAACGTCCCGTCGCCCCCCATGCTCACGGCCACGTCCGCCCGGAAGTCGCGTCCCCGTATCAGTCCGGCGGGACGCACATCGAGGCGGAGCTCCCTGACGAGGTAGTCATAAAAGTCGGCGTCGATATGAAGCTCAGCCTCGCGCGCGGCGAGCAGGGAAACGAGTTGCCTGACCGAAGCCGACTTTTTTGCCTGATATATGTTGCCGAACAGGGCGAATTTGAGTCTCTCTGCCATTCTCCTAATGTTAATTAAGACTTTTACTGCGTCCGCAGGTCTGCAAATATAGTATTTTTTCCTAACTTTGCCCTATCGGTGACAATTTATAATCGAAAGAGGAATGACGAAACTAAGCGTGAACATCAATAAGGTGGCCACCCTGCGCAACGCGAGGGGCGGAGACAACCCCGACGTAGTGCGGGTGGCATCGGATTGCGAGAGGTTCGGGGCGCAGGGCATCACAGTGCACCCCCGCCCCGACGAGCGGCACATCCGCTACCGGGACGTGTACGACTTGAAGGCCGTCTTGCACACGGAGTTCAACATCGAGGGAAATCCGACGGACAAGTTCAACGACCTGGTGCTGAAAGTGCGCCCCACGCAAGTGACGCTGGTGCCCGACGCGCCCGGGCAGATTACGTCGAACGCGGGCTGGGACACGAAGAAGAACCTTTCGTTCCTGACGGAAATCATAGGGGAGTTCAAGGAAAAGGGCATCCGCACTTCCGTCTTCGTCAATGCCGAACAGGAGATGGTGGAGTACGCGGCGAAGGCGGGGGCCGACCGCGTGGAGCTTTACACGGAGCCCTACGCCTCGGCTTACGACGGAAATCCGGCGCGTGCCGTCCGGCCTTTCGTGGAAGCCGCGCGGACGGCACGCGCCTTGGGGATGGGGCTGAACGCCGGCCACGACCTGAGCCTGAAAAACCTGAGATACCTGCACGAGCAGATAGGCTGGATAGACGAGGTGAGCATCGGGCACGCGCTGATTTGCGACGCTTTGTACTTCGGGCTGGAAGAAACCGTAAGGCGTTATCTGGATTGCCTGAAATGAGGATGCGGGACGAGGGATGCCGTTAATAGCGGTTCCGTCCCGCCGGATTGGAAGTCCGTCACGGAGGCGCGATGCCGCGGCGGGCGGACGGCGCGAAGCCTGCGGGCGTTGGGAATACGCAAAATCATAATCCATTCATAACCAAACACAAAAGTAAAGTATGGAAACGGTATATTTGTTTTTCGCCGAAGGCTCGGAAGAGGTGGAAGCCTTGACGGTGGTGGACATATTGCGCCGCGCGGGCGTGGAAACGCGCATCGTTTCGGCGGCGGGCGACAGGACGGTAACCGGCGCGCACGGCATCCGCGTGGAGGCCGATATGCTGGCGGAGGAGGTGGATTTCTCCAAGGCTACCATGCTGGTGTTGCCCGGCGGACTGCCCGGCGCGTACAACCTGGCCGGACACAAGGGCTTGGCCGAGGGTATCATGCGGCAATACGAGGCGGGCAAGCCGCTGGCGGCCATTTGCGCCGCGCCGCTGGTTTACGGCCGCATGGGGTTGCTGAAAGGGGTGAGGGCGACGTGCTACCCCGGCTTCGAGGGAGAACTGGAAGGCGCCGTCTGCACGGGAAGCCTCGTGGAGAAGGACGGCCTGTTCATCACGGGGAAAGGGCCGGCGGCCGCGTTCGAGTTCGGATTCGCCATAGCGGCCGCGCTGGCCGGGGAAGAGAAGGCCGCCGCCGTGAGGAACGGGATGCTTTACGACGAGGTGGCGGCGCGGTGAAGAAATACGCCATCGTGGTGGCCGGGGGGAAAGGGACGCGCATGGGGGGCGAGGTTCCCAAGCAATTCATCCCCCTGCGGGGCCGGCCGGTGCTAATGCGGACTTTGGAAGCGTTCCACGCCTACGACAGCGGCGTGGAGTTGGTCGTGGTGTTGCCTGCCGCGCAACGAGGCCGCTGGCGCGAATTGTGCCGCGAACACGGCTTCCGCATTCCCTGCCGCCATGCCGCGGGGGGAGAGACGCGCTTCCATTCCGTGGCCAACGGCCTGAAGTGCTTGCCCGACGGAGAGGCGGATGCCGTGGTGGCCGTGCATGACGGAGTGCGCCCTTTCGTGTCGCGCGAAGTGCTGGCGAGGTGCTACGAGACGGCATCGCGGGAGCTTGCCGCCATCCCCGTCGTGGAGGTCGTGGAGACGTTGCGCCGTCTGACGGACAGCGGTAGCGCGACCGTAGACCGAGCGCGTTACCGCGTAGTGCAGACCCCGCAGGTTTTCCGCGCAGATGTCCTGAAAGCCGCTTACGGACAGGAATACCGCTCTTCTTTCACCGACGACGCTTCCGTGGCGGAAGCCGCCGGGGTGCGGGTGAGGCTCGTGCCAGGCAACCGCGAGAACATAAAGATAACCACGCCTTTCGACTTGAAGGTGGCCGAAGCTCTCTTATCCTTATCCGACCGCGGAGATGACAGACCTTGAACGCCAAGACATCATGTACCTGCCGGGAGTGGGGCCGCACCGCGCCAAATTGCTCGGCGACGAACTACACGTCCATACCTTGCACGACTTGCTGTACACGTTCCCTTACAAGCACGTAGACCGCACCCGCCTTTACCGCATCCGCGAGCTGACGGCAGACATGCCCTACGTGCAGATACGCGGGCAGATATTGAGCTTCGACACGGAAGGGATGGGACGGAAACGCCGCCTCGTGGCTCACTTCACCGACGGGGAGGGAATCGTGGACTTGGTCTGGTTCAACGGCATAAAATACATCCTTTCGGCCTACAAGACCCGCACGGACTACATCGTGTTCGGCCGGCCTAACGCGTTCAACGGTCGTATCAACATCGCGCATCCCGACGTGGACAAGGCCGACGAGCTACACCTGAACGCCATGGGGATGCAACCTTACTACACGACGACGGACAAGATGAAGCGGGCGGGACTGGACTCCCGCGCCTTGGAGCGTCTGACGGCGAATTTGTTAGGACGGCTGAAAGAGGAAATCCCAGAAACCCTGCCCCGGCACATCGTGGACGGACTGAACCTCGTGTCGCTGGACGAGGCACTCAGGCACGTGCATTACCCGGCTTCGGCGGAAGACTTGCGGAAGGCTCTCTCCCGCCTGAAATTCGAAGAGCTTTTCTACATACAACTGGATATAATAAGGTATGCGCGCGACCGCCTCCTGAAATATCGCGGTTACGTGTTCGCCCGCGTGGGCGAGCTGTTCCATACGTTTTACGAGAAGAAACTGCCGTTCGAACTCACCGGGGCGCAGAAAAGGGTCATCCGCGAAATCCGAGCGGACATGGGGAGCGGGAGGCAGATGAACCGCCTGTTGCAAGGCGACGTGGGCAGCGGGAAGACGCTGGTGGCCTTGATGAGCATCCTCATCGCCCTGGACAACGGTTTTCAGGCTTGCATCATGGCACCCACCGAAATCTTGGCGGAACAACATTACGCGACGTTCGGCGGTCTGCTGTCCGGACTTCCCGTGAGGGTGGAATTGCTGACAGGGACGGTGAAAGGCAAGCGGCGGCAGTCCGTGCTGGACGGATTGAAGGACGGCGACGTGAAAATATTGGTGGGGACGCACGCCGTGTTGGAGGACACCGTGCTCTTCAAGTCATTGGGAATGGTGGTGATAGACGAGCAACATCGTTTCGGGGTGGCTCAGCGTGCCCGCTTGTGGGGCAAGAACGTCAACCCCCCGCACGTGCTGGTGATGACGGCCACGCCGATACCGCGCACACTGGCCATGACCCTGTACGGCGACCTCGACGTGTCGGTCATCGACGAGTTGCCTCCCGGGCGCAAGCCTGTCCGGACGATACATCAATACGACAACCGGAGAGAGAGCCTCTACCGGGGCATCCGCTCGCAACTGGAAGAGGGACGGCAGGTCTATGTGGTCTATCCGTTAATCGAGGAAAGCGAGAAGATGGACATCAAGAACCTCGAGGACGGATACGAACAGCTGTGCCACGACTTGCCGGAATACAGGATAAGCAAGGTGCACGGCAGGATGAAGGCGGCGGAAAAAGAGGCCGAGATGCGGGACTTCGTTTCCGGGAAGACGCGGATTCTGGTGGCCACGACCGTGATAGAAGTCGGGGTGAACGTGCCGAATGCTTCGGTCATGGTGATAGAGAATGCCGAGCGTTTCGGGCTGGCGCAACTGCACCAGTTGCGGGGCCGGGTGGGGCGCGGGGCAGACCAGTCTTATTGCATCTTGGTCACCAAATACCAACTCTCGGCAGA
The DNA here is from genome assembly GCA_964523985.1 of uncultured Paraprevotella sp. Lineage (GTDB taxonomy): Bacteria > Bacteroidota > Bacteroidia > Bacteroidales > Bacteroidaceae > Paraprevotella. The sequence goes on along the minus strand of CAZGBV010000034.1, from coordinate 550 downwards.
CACCCGCAAGCGCATCCAAATCATGACGGAGACGAACGACGGGTTCGAAATCGCCGAAGAGGACTTGAAACTGCGCGGCCCGGGCGACCTGGAAGGCACGCAACAGAGCGGGGTGGCCTTCACGCTGAGGCTTGCCAATCTGGCCCGTGACGGGCAAATCCTGCAACTGGCGCGGGAGACGGCGGGAAAGGTACTCGACGACGATCCGCATTGTACGGATCCGAAAAATGCCGTCCTGTGGAGGCAACTGGACAAATTAAGGAACAGGACGGCGAACTGGAGCGTGATTTCTTGAAAAAACGATTTTGAAACCATCGTCGCCGACACAGCTCCTTTCCTTCTTATGGTCATGTGCGACCTCGAATGGAAACCGAAATAAGAATCGCATATACGGAGGGTTGAGAAGTCGGAAAACGAAATAGGAAGAAAGCTATTTCGTTTCCCTCATGCCTGATTCCGCGTGTGGGGAAGCGCACCGCTTCGCCGGGGAAAGTATTATGCAACTTGGTTGCACGGGAATGCGGGTAACTTTGCGTCGAAAAAGCGATAT
>CAZGBV010000033.1:0-22136 GCA_964523985.1 uncultured Paraprevotella sp. | reverse complement strand
GTTCCAGTCGCAGTTGCCGCTGTCCACGATGGCCTCCCTACCGACGTGGTATGTCGTCCATGTACTTGGCATCGTCCCAATCCGGGTCTACGAAGGTGCATTCGATGCCTAACTTCTTCATGGTGACCCCGAACAGGTTGTAAGTGCCTCCGTAAAAGGTGTTGGTGGAGACGAAATGGCCGCCTACCGGGCAGATGTTGAACACGGCGTAAAAGTTCGCCGCTTGTCCGGAAGATGTCAGCATGGCACCCACGTCCCTTCCAGTTCGGGCAATCTTGGCCGCCACGGCATCGTTCGTGGGGTTCTGCAGCCGGGTGTAGAAATATCCCGTGTCCTGCAAGTCAAACAAACGCGCCATCTGTTCGCTGTCGTCATATTTGAAGGTGGTGCTTTGATAAATGGGCAGGACGCGCGGCTCGCCTCTTCCGGGCTTCCATCCGGCCTACACGCAAACAGTCCCTATTCCGGTTTTTTCTCCTTTTTTGCGTTCACGTGTTGGATTTATTTCTTTTCGGTCTTGTGTCCCTTGATTTCCGTCGGCTGAGGCTTTTTCTCCTGCAACGCTTCCTGCAACCATGTCGGCACGGGATAAGTCACTATGTTCTGGTATTCCAGGTGAAGTTCCGGGATTTCCTCGGCATCTTCCGGCCTGAACGGGATGCGGTTGGGATGTATCCGCGTGATTTCCACTTGGCAAAACCCCTGCCTGATGAATCCCAGCTCGCGCGCCGCAGCCTTGGATAGGTCGATGACGTAGCGTTTCGAGAAAGGGCCGCGGTCGGTTACTTCCACCACCACTTCTTTCCCGTTCAGCGGGTTGCGTACCCTCAACATCGTGCCCAGAGGATACCTGTTGTGCGCGCAAGTCATGCTGTCGCGGTGGTATCTCTCGCCGTTGCTCATCTTCCTTCCGTGTAGCTTGTCGGAATAGTAAGTAGCCTTTCCGGTTTGTAGCTTCTGGGCCGGGACGGTCGCCGTTCCGCAAGCCAAGCAGAAACAGCACGCGAAAATTATCCTTAATACCATACTTTCCCTTGTTTCCATGAGCCTACCCTTCCCCTTTTGACGGGGCGCGGGCTGGAAAATTATTGCAAGGTAGGGATTTCCGCCCGATTCTCCAAACAAATCTTTGTCTTATCGCGTTTTATGAACATTTTTTGCTTTTGCGAAGTCCGTCGGCAGGGGTAGCCGAAAGTCGTCATGTCCCGTTTCCGCTTCTGTCTCGAAGCCAAGTTTTCCGACAAGCGTGATCAGTCTGCCCGCCTCTCCGCGCGGTTTTGCAGAGGCCTCGGTTTCGGCAACGAGGCTTCGTCCCGTCGCCAAAAAATCGTCCTGCCGATATGTCATCTCGCGGATTTTGTCTAACTTTGTATTCCGTAAACGAGTCAATCAGGTATGTCGAAACCCGCCTCTCCGTTGGACCTGGGTGTCCTTCCCGTCAGCAAGCTTCTCAGGCAATACGCTTTCCCCGCCATCATCGCCATGACGGCATCGTCGCTCTACAACATGGTGGACAGCATCTTCATCGGCCACGGCGTGGGTGCGCTGGCCATCTCCGGGTTGGCACTCACGTTCCCTTTCATGAACCTGTCCGCCGCTTTCGGAGCCATGGTGGGAGTGGGTGCGTCGACACTGATATCCGTGCGTCTGGGGCAAAGGGACTACAAGGCCGCGCAGGACATCTTCGGCAACGTGGTCACGCTGACGGTGGTGTTGGGCGTGTTGTTCTGCATCGTGTCCATGAGTTTCCTCGACCCCATCCTGAGGTTCTTCGGTGCCAGCGAGGCCACGTTGCCTTACGCGAGGGAATACATGGAAATCATCCTGCTGGGGAACGCCATCTCGCACAGCTTCTTCACATTCAACGCCATCCTGCGCTCCACGGGTCACCCGCAACTGTCCATGAACGCCACCATCGTGGCCGTGGTGGGGAACACCTTCCTCAACCCCATCTTCATTTACTGGCTGGACATGGGCATACGCGGTGCAGCCATAGCCACCATTCTGGCGCAAACCATCTCGCTGCTATGGCAGGTGAACGTGTTCCGCCGCCCCGGGGAGCTGATACGCTTCAAGCGCGGCATTTACGGTCTGAAGAGGAAAATCGTCGGGGACACTTTCGCTATCGGCATGTCTCCCTTCCTGATGAACACCTGCGCCTGCCTCGTCGTAATCCTCATCAACCGCGGGCTGGAGCGATACGGTGGCGATTTGGCCATCGGGGCTTACGGCATAGTGAACCGTGTGTTGTTCATCTTCATTATGATAGTGGTGGGACTGAATCAGGGTATGCAGCCCATCGCTGGGTACAACTATGGGGCACGGGATTACGGGCGTGTGCTCAAGGTGTTGCGTTACACCCTGTTATGGGGCACGCTGGTCACCACCGCCGGTTTCGTCGTCGGGGAACTTTTTCCCGGCTTGTGCGTCAGGGCTTTCACCACCGACGCGGAACTGACCGACATCGCCGTGAGGGGGATGCGCATCGTGGTCGCGCTGTACCCTTTGATTGGATCGCAAATGGTTACCACCAACTTTTTCCAGAGCATCGGGCAAGCGAGCAAGAGCATCTTCCTGTCCCTGACACGGCAGCTGTTGTTCCTCGTCCCCCTCCTGCTGACGTTGCCCCGGTTTTGGGGCGTGAAGGGAGTGTGGCTGGCCATGCCCGCGTCCGATGCCATAGCGTGCGTAGTGGCCGGAACCATGTTAATCTCGGCATACAGGAAATTCAAGAAATCAGCCGTATAACGTCATGAAAAAACATATCATCGTCAACGTGGGACGTCGGTTGGGTAGCGGCGGGCGCGTCATCGGGAACCGCATCGCCCGAGACTTCGGCATAAGGTTTTACGACAAGGAACTCCTTGACTTGGCAGCGAAGGAAAGCGGCTTCGACAAGAAGTTCTTCGAGCGCAACGACGAAAACAAGGGCTTCCGCAGGGTGTCGTTCAGTCCCTTTCCCTCCCCCTTCGGCAACAGCGACCCTTACGCCAACCAGCTCAGCGACGAATCGCTCTTCAAGTTCCAAAGCGATGCCATCCGCAAGGCGGCCGAAAGGGACTCGTGCCTGTTCGTGGGAAGATGCGCCGACTACATCCTGCGCGATTGCCCCGACGCGGTGAGCGTATTCATCACGGCCGACATGGCCGACCGCGTCAGGCGCGTCTGCGAGACGCTCCGCGTCACGGAGAGGGAGGCGGAAAAGAAGTGCGTGGAAGGGGACGCGAAACGTTCCGCGTACTATAACTATTACAGTTCCAAGACTTGGGGGAGCGCGGAGTCGTATGACCTTTGCATCAATTCGTCCGTCTTGGGGATAGATGCCACCGCAGAGGTGATTGAGGACTTCATAACCCGCAAGCTCAAGCTATGAGACGTATCGGCCTGCTGTCCGACACGCACGGCTTCTGGGACGGCAAGTATCTGGAATACTTCGCGGAATGCGACGAGATATGGCACGCCGGCGACATCGGGTCGGTGGAAGTGGCGCAAAAATTGTCCGCCTTCCGCCCGCTCAGGGTCGTGTACGGGAACTGCGACGGCGGTGACTTGCGCAGGATGTTCGGGGAGAAACTCCGGTGGCGTTGCGAGGATGCCGATGTGCTGATGACGCATATCGGGGGATATTCCGGCAGATACGCTCCCGCTGTGCGTATGCAGTTGCGCGAGCGTCCTCCCCGGTTGTTCGTCTGCGGCCATTCCCACATCCTCAAAGTCCGGTTCGATCCAGAAACGGGGATGTTGCACATCAATCCGGGAGCCGCGGGCATTATGGGCTGGCATCAGGTGCGCACGCTCGTGCGTTTCACCGTGGACGGGGAAACGTTCAAGGATTTGGAGGTGATAGAAATACCGAGGACGATCTACCCCGGCACGGCGGAACTCCGCGGGGAATGACTCTCCCTGCCCCCGCGGCATCAGAACGTGCCGCAAAGCAGAAGCACTATCAGTTGCGCCGTAAGGATGCGCAGGAACATCGTCAACGGGTAAACGGTGGAGTAGCCCACCGCGGGTGCGTCTGTGTTGGAAGCCTGGTTGGCGAAGGCCAGGGCCGGAGGGTCGGTCGTGCTGCCCGCAACCAGCCCCATGATGGTAAAGTAGTTCAACTTGTAACGCATCCGGGCAATCACGCCTATCACCAGTATGGGTATCACGGTAATCAGGAATCCCGTCCACACGTAGGTCAGCCCGTCGCCGACCACCACTGTCTCCACGAAATGCTCTCCCGCCTTTATCCCCACGCTTGCGAGGAACATCGCCAGTCCGAACTCTCGCAGCATGAGGTTCGCGCTCGTGGAAACGTAAGTCACGAGGTGGAACTTATAGCCGAAGCGTCCTATCAGGATGGCCACTATCAGCGGGCCGCCGGCAAGGCCGAGCTTCACGGGCGTAGGGATGCCGGGGAAGGCGAAGGGTATGCTGCCGAAGATGATGCCACCCAGAATGCCAACGAAGATGGTCACCAAGTTGGGATGGTCTAGACGCTTCACGGAATTGCCCATCAGGTTCGCCACGCGGTCCACGGCATCCTCGGGTCCCACCACGACGATTTTGTCACCCACCTGTATACGCAGGTTGCGGTCGGCGAAGAGGTTCATGCCGGAACGGGAAATGCGCGTCACGTTCACCCCATAGACGGAACTGAAATGCAACTGCCCGAAAGTCTTGCCGTTCATGTTCGGCTGGGTGACGACGATGCTCTTCGACACCATCGGCATGTCCTGTATCTCCCAGTCCACGAATTCCTCCGGCCCGATGAAAGCCCGTATCGCCTCCGCGTCGTCTTCAGCGCAGGTGATGAACAGATGGTCGCCCACGTAGAACTTCGTGTCCCTGTTCGGGATGCTCACGTGCCCCTCGTGCAGGGATCGGGAGCAGACGTAATTGCGCCCCAGGAAGTCGCGTACTTGCAACATCGTCTTCTCGTGCAGTGCGGCGTTCATCACTTTCAGGGTCATCTTGTGCGGTTTGGCGTGTGGGTTCTCCGCCTGTTGCGCCGTTATGCGGTCTTCCTCGTCCTTGGGTATGATTCCGCAGATGTAGCGGATGGCGATGGTAGCGGCGATGATGCCCACCACCCCGAGGGGATAGGCGCAGGCGTATCCCGAAGCTATCTGGGGCACGGTGCCTTCGGCGAACACCTGCGACAGTGCTTCCGTGGCGGCACCCAGTCCGGGCGTGTTCGTCACCGCGCCGCAAAGAACACCCACCATCATGGGAAGGTTGCGCGGGTCACCCGTGTCGAACACGCAGAAATAGAGGACTAACATCACCACGATGTTCAGTGCCACCATGCCACAGGCCAGCAGGTTTAGAGTCACGCCTCCTTTCTTGAAAGATTCGAAAAACCCCGGCCCCACTTGTAGGCCGATGCAATACACGAACAATATCAGACCGAAATCCTGCAGGAAGTTCAACGTGGAAAGGGGGCCGCGGAAACCGAAATGCCCAGCCAGAATGCCTGCGAACAACACGAATGTCACGCCCAGCGAGATGCCGAAGATTTTGACTTTCCCAAGATAGATGCCCAAGGAAATCACCGTCGTGTACAACAGGACGATGTGGGCGATGGAATTCGAATCAAACAGCAATTGTTCCAACCAACTCATCGTATCGCTTATGTGAAAATGTGACGGACGTATCCTCCGTATTTCTGATTCTTTGGCAAAAGTACTCAAAAAAAGGATAGGTTCAACGCTGCAACGCAATAAATTCAATAATCCCGCCGCCTTTTCTGTCGCTCGGTTCTCGTCCGCGACGTGCCCGGGGCGGGCGGGATGCGCGTTAAAATATGCAAACGGGCAGGAAAATCATAAAATTACTGTCTATCTTTGTAAGATTAAAGCAGGATTGTCCACGCGAGGTCGACGGGTTGCTGCCTGTGCGTCCGCTTGCGAGAAGACGACACCTCTTAAACTGATGGTATGAAAAGACTGCTACTACTGGCCTTATGGGTTTGGACGGCATGTTTTCCTGCCGGTTCACACGACTACCTGTTCAAGCACATAGAGGTGCAAGACGGCCTTTCCAACAATCAGGTCAATGCCATTTACAAGGATTCAAGGGGCTTCATGTGGTTTGGCACGGCCTCTGGGTTGAACCGCTACGACGGCTACGATATAAGGGTTTATCGCAGTCGGCAGGGCGATAGGAAATCGCTTCCGGACAGTTACGTAGAAGACATACAGGAAGACGCGGCGGGCAACTTGTGGATACGCACGGGCGGCGGGTATGCCGTTTACGACCCGGCTTCCGACTCTTTCGACCGCGACATGGAAAGACGGATGGGCAACATCGGCATAACGGGGGCTCCGTCGTTGGTTTATGTCGACAAGGAAAAGACTTTCTGGATTTCCGCCTATGGCGGCGGTGTCTATCGATACAAGGAGGGGCAAGGGAGGGCCGTGCCCGTGGAAGGCATGGGTGGTCTGACGGCAGGGACGGAGGTGTCGGACATGAAAGAATGCAGGGAGGGCATCCTCGCGGTCTTAAACAACGGCATGCTGGCCTGCATAGACAAGGAAAAGCGAAGGGTAGGGTGGACGAATCCGGGCATAGCCGAAGATTGCAGGGGTGTCAGGAACGCCCATTTCGACTTGTATGCCGACAGGGACGGACGGGTGTGGGTATCCAGCATGGAGGGGATGTGGATTTACGACCTCTCGCGGAAGGTCTGGGCGCGGCGCACCCCGCGGACGGACTCCTATAACGCCGTGCGTGCCGTGGCGCAGGACAAATACGGATGCATCTGGGTGGGAAGGGATCACGACGGCATTGAACTGACAGAACCCGGTGGGAGGAAAATCCACTTGGCGAGCGACCCCGACAACGGGCGCACCCTCTCAAACAACACGATAACGGCTCTCTACGAGGACGAGGCCGGCACGATGTGGGTGGGGACTTACAAGAAAGGCGTGTCTTTCTACAACGAAAGCATCTTCAAGTTCGGATTCGCCGGGATAGGCGACATCAACTGCGTGGAGGATGGAGGCGGCGGCATCGTATGGCTGGGGACGAACGACAAAGGGTTGGTGCGCTGGAACAGCGTGACGGGCGAGCGTACCTTTTTCTCGCACACCACCAGCCCCCGTTCCGTATCGAGCGATGTCATAGTATGCCTCCTCCGCGGTAGCGACGGCAGGCTGTGGGTCGGCACTTTCTTCGGCGGGTTGGACTGTTATGACGGGACAGGCTTTTCCTCTTACCGAAAGGGCGACGGCAATTCGTTGGTTTCCGACAACGTGTGGGCCTTGGCGGAAGACGCGGACAAGAACATTTGGATTGGCACGCTGGGGGGAGGGCTACAGCGGTTGGACGTGCGGACGGGGACGTTCACCACCTATTCTACAGGCAACTCCGCCCTCGTGTCGGACTATATTTCTTCACTCTGCGTAAGTCACGACGGCAATCTGGTCATCGGCACGTCCTCGGGGATGGCTTTCATGGACTTGCGGACGGGCGAGATTACGAAATTCGCGGGCACGAAGCTGGGCAAGGCAAAACCTTCCGAGAAGTCGGCAAAGGAGCGAGGGGATGATTCCGGCTTCGCTCCGCACGACTTCTCCGGAAAGTCGGCAGCGGTCGGGCAAGGTGGGGGAGAACTTGTGTCCGGACTCGCCTTGCGCGACCTTTCCAGCCAGAACATCAACCAGGTTTACGAGGACAGCCGCGGCCTGCTATGGATAGCAACGCGCGAGGGCTTGGACGTATATGACAAGGAGCGGGACGAGCTTTACGAAGTGCCTGTGGGGTCGACCCTCTACGGACTGCCGGTATCGGGCGTGACGGAAGACGAGAACAAAAGCATTTGGGTCAGCACCGGAGGAGAACTGATAAACGTTGCCGCCGCCGGACGCGGCAAGGAGGGACGGCCCGTGTTTCGCCTGCATACTTACAACGACAAGGACGGGTTGCAGAGTTGCGGTTTCAACCTGCGTTCCCTCGAACGCCTGCACACGGGCGAAATCGTGGTGGGAGGCTTGTATGGGCTAAACCGCTTCCGCCCGAGCGACAGGAAATATAACCGCACGCCGCCGAAAGTCATGTTCACCGGCTTCCGGCTGTTCAACGAAGACGTGGAAGTGGGCAGGAAGTATGCGGGGCGTGTCATATTGAAGAAATCCCTGAACGCCGTTGGCGAGGTAGTCCTGGCTTACAAGCAGAACGTGTTCACGGTGCTGTTCGCGTCGGACAATTACGTGTTGCCCGAAAAGACCCGGTATTCTTATAAGTTGGAAGGGTTCGACGGAGGTTGGCTGACGAGCTTGTCCGACATGCACCGCGTCACCTACACCAATCTGGATCCGGACACTTACACGTTAAGGGTAAAGGCCACGAACAGCGACGGATACGGCGGCGAAGAGGCTTCCCTGAAAATCGTCATCCTGCCGCCTTTCTGGATGACCCCGTGGGCCTACTTCGTCTATGCCCTCCTGATTGCGGGAACGGTCTGCCTCTCCATCCGCGCCGTGCAACACAGAGAGCGCAACAAGTTCAGGATGCGGCGGATAGAGGAAGACGCGAAGAAGAAGGAGGAACTGAACCAGATGAAATTCCGCTTCTTCACGAATGTCAGCCACGACTTGCGCACGCCGCTTACGCTGATTATGTCGCCGATGGAAATCATGATGAAGGAGGTGGCCGACGAGAAGTTGCGGGACAAGTTGCGGCTGATGTACCGCAACGCGCAACGTTTGTTGAATCTCGTCAACCAGTTGCTCGACTTCCGCAAGAGCGAGATGGTGGGGTTGCATCTGGCGTTGTCGGAAGGGGATATCGTGGCCTACGTGCGCGGCATCTGCAATTCGTTCCTGATGCTTTCCGAAAAAAAGAACGTGCGGCTGACGTTCTCTTCGGCCATGCAGGTGCTGGAAATGTCGTTCGACGAGGACAAGATAGGCAAAGTGGTGATGAACCTCTTGTCCAACGCCTTCAAGTTCACCCCGGACGGCGGGCGCGTCGGCGTGGCGTTGGAGATGTCGGACGAAGTCCCCGCGAAGTTGCTGATAAAGGTTTCGGACACGGGTGCCGGGGTGAAGGACGGGGACAAGGAACGCATCTTCGAGCGTTTTTATCAAGCCGACAGGGAGAAGCCGGAAATGCGGACGGCGGGAAGCGGCATCGGCCTGAGTCTGGTGCGCGACTTCGTGACGTTGCACGAGGGAACGGTGCGCGTCGTCGACAACGAAGGGGGCGGCAGCGTGTTCCTCGTGGAGCTTCCCGTAAAGCACGTGCACGTGGATTCTCCCGTTCCCGCCCCGCTTCCGGAAAATCCGGAAGGTCGCGGCGGACTTCTGTCCGGTATGGAAGAAGAACCGCCTGCGGACGACCTTCCGGACGGCGCGGGAACGGACGGCGCGGACGAAAAGGAAAGGCCGCTGGCCTTGATAGTGGACGACAATGAGGATTTGATAGCCTTCATAAAAGACAGTTTGGGCTTGTATTTCCGCATCCGGTCGGCTTCCGACGGGCAAGAGGCCTGGCGGAAGATACAGGAACAGAGGCCGGATATCGTCGTAAGCGACGTGATGATGCCCGGGATGGACGGGAACGAACTGTGCCGCCTGATAAAGGCGGACAAACGCACGGATGACATCCCGGTGATGTTGCTTACTGCCCGGCAGACGGTGGAAGACAAGGTGGAGGGACTGACTCTCGGTGCGGACGACTACGTGACGAAACCCTTCAATGTGGAAATCCTCATCCTGCGCATGCGCAAGCTGATAGACCTGAGCAGGAAGCGCAAGGCGAAAGCCCTCATCGACCCCGAGCCGAGCGAGATAGCCATCACCTCGCTCGACGAGAAGCTGGTGGAAAAAGCCATCAAGTACGTGGAGGCGAACATCGCCCGATGCGACCTGTCCGTGGAGGAGTTGAGCCGCGAACTGGGCATGAGCCGTGTGCATCTCTACAAGAAGCTCTTGCAAATCACGGGCAAGACACCCATAGAATTCATCCGCGTCATCCGCCTGAAAAGGGCGGCGCAGATGTTGCGCGAAAGCCAGCTGAACGTGTCGGAGATAGCCTATCGTCTGGGCTTCAACAACCCCAAATATTTCAGCAAGTACTTCAAGGACGAGTTCGGCGTGTTGCCCTCCGTCTATAAGGAAAGGGAGGGCAAATAACAAAAGATACCTCTCGCGGAAACATATCGGCTTGGGCGGGAAACAAAATCACCCTCTCGTTTCAACATCGCGGGGCTTGTTTGTGAGGGAAACTTCCTATTTTTGCGTGGAAAACATTTAAGAACGGAAATATGAGTTTGAAAAGCACAACGGTTTGTTTGCTTGCCGGTTGCGTGTTCGCGGCATGTTCCGGCGGCGGGTTCAGGAAAACGGAGAACGGCATCATCGTGGAGGTCGGGCAGAAACGGCCTTCCGATGTGCGCAAGGTGAGGGTGGAAGTGATGGGCGAGAAGCTCATCCATGTGTCAGCCACCCCGGAGAAGGATTTCTCGACGGAACAGAGTCTCGTCGTCGTCCCGCAGAAAGACAAGACCAGCTTCACGGTGGAGGAACAGGGGGACGAGGTGGCCGTCAAGACATCGGCCATAAGTGCCGTCGTGTCCAAGAAGACGGGCGAGGTGCGTTTCACCGACGCGGCGGGCAAGCTGATACTGGCCGAAGATTCCGGCGGACGGAGCTTCACCCCGGTGGAAGTGGAGGGCACGAAGGGATATGCAGCGCGGCAGGTGTTCCTCTCGGCGGGCGACGACGAGGCTTTCTACGGGCTGGGGCAGCATCAGTCGGACGAATTCAACTACAAGGGTAAGAACGAGGAACTGTTCCAATACAACACGAAAGTGTCCGTGCCGTTCATCGTGTCGAACAAGAACTACGGCGTGCTTTGGGACAGCTATTCGCTTTGCCGTTTCGGCAACCCGCACGATTATTCGCAGCTGGGTGACGTGTTCAAGCTCTACGACAAGGACGGCAAGGAGGGAGCTTTGACGGGTACGTACACTCCGGCCGGTGGCGGCGCGGGGACAGTCGTGCGCCGCGAGGACTCCGTTTATTTCGAGCATCTGGACCGCGCGGCTCGTTTGAGCAAGGTGGTGAATTTGCCCGAGGGCTTCCCCTTCAAGGGATCCGACGTGGTTTACGAAGGGGAGATAGAGCCGTCGGAAAGCGGTTCGTTCCGTTTCATCCTTTATTATGCCGGCTATATGAAAGTGTTCGTCGGAGGCGAGCCGGTGGTTCCCGAACGTTGGCGCACGGCGTGGAACCCGAACAGCTACAAGTTTTCCGTCGACATGGAGGCTGGAAAGCGCGTCCCGTTGAGGATTGAGTGGAAACCGGACGGAGGCATCTCTTACTGCGGCCTGAGGGTGTTGAGCCCGGTGGCCGAAGAGGAACAGGAGAAACTGTCGTGGTGGGGCGAGATGCAGGACGAGATAAACTATTATTTCGTCTATGGCGACGACATGGACGACGTGATAAGCGGCTACCGCACGTTGACGGGCAAGTCCCAGATTATGCCGAAGTGGGCGATGGGCTTCTGGCAGAGCCGTGAATGCTACAAGACGCAGGACGAGATAGTGGGTACGTTGCAGGAATTCCGCAGGCGCGGCATCCCCGTGGACAACATCGTGCAGGACTGGAATTACTGGCCCGTGGATGCCTGGGGCAGCCACGAATTTGACAGGGCGCGCTTCCCCGACCCGAAAGGCATGGTGGATTCCATCCATGCCCTGCACGGTCACATCATGATTAGCGTATGGCCCAAGTTCTACGCCAGCACGGAACATTTCAAGGAGTTCGACAAGAACGGATGGATGTACCGGCAGTCCATCAAGGACAGCGTGCTCGACTTCGTGGGCAAAGGCTACCTCGCCTCTTTCTACGACCCCTATTCCGAGGGGGCACGCAAGCTCTTCTGGCAACAGATGAACGAACACCTCTTCACGCTGGGCATCGATGCCTGGTGGATGGATGCCAGCGAACCTAACATACGCGACTGCACCGACCTGCAATACCGCAAGGAACTTTGCGGCCCCACGGCTCTCGGCCCATCGGCAAAGTATTTCAACACCTATTCCTTGATGAACGCCGAGGCCATCTACGAGGGGCAACGCGGCGTAATCCCCGACCAGCGCGTGTTCCTGCTGACGCGGTCGGGCTTCGCGGGCCTGCAACGCTATTCCACCGCCACGTGGAGCGGCGACATCGCCACGCGATGGGAGGACATGAAGGCACAAATCCCCGCCGGACTGAACTTCTCCATGAGCGGCATCCCTTACTGGACGATGGACATCGGAGGCTTCTGCGTGGAAGACCGTTATGTGGCGGGACAGAACGAATTTGACAAGACGGGCCGCGAGAATGCCGACCTGAAAGAATGGCGTGAGCTGAACACGCGCTGGTACCAGTTCGGTGCTTTCTGCCCGTTGTACCGCGCACACGGCCAGTTCCCGCGCCGCGAGGTGTGGAACATCGCCCCGGAAGGCCATCCGGCCTACAACTCCATTGTCTATTACACGAAGTTGCGCTACAACCTCCTGCCTTACATCTACTCACTGGCGGGCATGACGTGGCTTGACGACTACACCATCATGCGCCCGCTTGTCATGGACTTCACGTCCGACGCGAAAGTGAACGACATCGGCGACCAGTTCATGTTCGGTCCCGCTCTGATGGTCGCCCCGGTTTACGTGTACGGTGCACGTGCGCGTCAGACGTACTTCCCGGGGACGTGCGGATGGTACGACTTCTATTCCGGACGGTATGTCAATGGCGGATGCACCTTGGATGCGGATGCTCCCTACGAGCGCATCCCGCTCTATGTGCGCGAAGGTGCCATCATTCCTCTCGGCCCGGATATGCAATACAGTGACGAGAAGCCGGCCTCGGAGATTACGCTCTACGTTTACACCGGACAGGACGGCACTTTCACGCTTTACGAGGACGAGGGCGTGAACTACAACTACGAGAAGGGCCGGTACGCCACTATTCCTTTCGCCTACGACGAGGCCGAAGGCACACTGACCGTGGGCGACCGCAAGGGCGAGTTCCCCGGTATGTTGAAGGAGCGCACGTTCAACGTGGTGAAAGTGGGCAAGGACGCACCGCAACCGTTCGACATGAAAGCGAAAGGCATCGCGGTGAAGTACGACGGAAAAGCGCAAACGGTGAAACTGTAACTAAAAACGGCGGAGGAGGTGCCGGAGAATGGTGCCGCTCCCGCCGTCACAAACGTTTATTGCCATGAACAAGACAATTATCACGTCGGGGCTGGCCGCCTTGCTCTTGACGGTCGGTTGCGACGCTTCCAGGGAAACGGGCATCGAAGGGTGTCGCACGGACTTCACCGCCGACTGGGCTTTCCGGTTGGGAGAAGATTCGACTGCGGCGGGCGCGGATTACGACGACACGGGCTGGCGCAGGCTGAACCTGCCTCACGACTGGGCCATCGAAGGGGAATTCAGTGAGGACAACCCGTCGGGGACGGGCGGCGGCGCACTTCCGGGCGGAATAGGGTGGTATCGGAAGACGTTTACCGTCGGCAAGGCCGACGAGGGGAAGAGGTTGCGCATCGACTTCGACGGCGTGTACATGAACTCCACTGTCTATCTCAACGGACATGAACTGGGCACGCGCCCCTACGGCTACGCCTCGTTCAGCTACGACCTGACACCTTATATAAAGTGGGGGGAGCGGAACGTGCTGGCCGTCCGGGTGGACAACGCCGAACAGCCCAATTCGCGCTGGTATTCGGGTTGCGGCATCTATCGCAACGTGTGGCTGACGAAGACAGACCCGATACACGTGGCACAGTGGGGCACTTACGTGACGGCCGACGAGGTGTCGGGGGACAGCGCGTGCGTCACGGTACGCACCACGCTGGATGACGACCGGACGGCGGGAGAGGGCGACACCCAGCTCGTGCTGGTGTCTGAACTGCTGGATGCCGACGGGAACGTGGCGGGCAAAGCCTCCACCCCGCTGACCTCACAGCCGGGGAAGCGGCTCGAGGCCGTGCAGGAGATAACCGTCGGGAAGCCTGAGCTGTGGAGCATCGGACACCCTTACCTTTATAATGTGAAGACGGAGGTTTCGGCGGGAGGCAAGGTCGTGGATTCTTACGACACTCCTTTCGGAATCCGCACGTTCCGTTTCGACGCGCGGGAAGGGTTTTTCCTTAACGGCGAACACGTGAAGATAAACGGCGTGTGTATGCACCACGATTTGGGCTGTCTCGGGGCTGCGGTAAACACTCGCGCCATCGAACGCCAGCTGGAGATACTGAAGGAAATGGGATGCAACGGCATCCGCTGTTCCCACAACCCTCCCGCGCCGGAGTTGCTCGACCTTTGCGACCGCATGGGTTTCATCGTGATGGACGAGGCTTTCGACATGTGGCGCAAGCGGAAGACCAGCCACGACTACTCCCGTTATTTCGACGAATGGCACGAGCGAGACTTGACAGACCTCGTCGTGCGCGACCGCAACCATCCCTCCGTGTTCATGTGGAGCATCGGGAACGAAGTGCTGGAACAATGGACAGATGCCAAGGCCGACACATTGAGCTTGGAGGAGGCAAACCTCGTCCTGAACTTCGGCCACGGCGCGGCCATGCTCGCGAGAGACGGGGAGATGTCGGTCAACTCGTTGCTGACGAAAAAGCTGGCTGACATGGTGAGAGGGCTTGATTCCACACGCCCCGTCACAGCGGGATGCAACGAGCCGGACTCGAACAACCACCTGTTTCGTTCCGGTGCATTGGATATCATCGGCTTCAACTACCACGACGATTGGTACGCGGGCGTGCCGCAGGAGTTTCCGGGCAAGCCGTTCATTGTGTCGGAAAGTGTCTCCGGGCTGATGACGCGCGGCTACTACCGTATGCCGAGCGACTCGATGTATGTCTGGCCAAAGCGTTGGGACAAGTCTTTCTTCGACGCTTCGTTTTCCTGCTCTTCTTATGACAATTGCCATGTCCCCTGGGGGAACTGCCACGAGGGCACCATGCGGTATGTGAAGAACAACGACTTCATCTGCGGGCAGTATGTCTGGACGGGTTTCGACTATATCGGCGAGCCGACTCCTTACGGGTGGCCGGCGCGTAGCTCTTTCTTCGGCATCGTCGATTTGGCGGGTTTCCCGAAAGACATATATTATATGTATCAGTCCGAATGGCGGCCCGACAAGACGGTGTTGCACCTCTTCCCGCATTGGAATTGGACGGCAGGGCAGGACATCGACATGTGGGCGTTTTACAACAATGCCGACGAAGTGGAGCTCTTCGTCAACGGGAAATCGCAGGGCGTGCGCGGCAAGGGGAAAGATGACTTTCATGTGATGTGGCGCGTAAAGTACGAGCCGGGCATGGTAAAGGCCGTTTCCCGCAAGGAAGGCAAGGTAGTCGCGGAGCAGGAAATCCACACTGCGGGCGACCCCGCGCGGGTAGTGCTGACCCCCGACCACGATGTCATCCGGGCCGACGGCAAGGATTTGAGCTTCGTCACCGTGGAGGTTTGCGACCGGGACGGCAACCTCTGCCCGAATGCGGACAATGACGTGGCTTTTACGGTGGAAGGCTCCGGCTTCATCGCGGGAGTGGACAACGGAAGCCCCATATCGATGGAAAAGTTCAAGGACAACCATCGCAAGGCTTTCTATGGGAAGTGCTTGGTCGTGGTGCAGAATGACGGCGGAACGGGAGAAATACGGGTGACGGCCGCGTCCCGGGGCTTGGAGAAGGCTGTGGCGGTCATCAAGGCGGAATGACGGCTTGCCCGCGCCATCCGAGAGGAGGAGAGTATATGAAATCCCAAATCAATAAAACCACATGAAAATGAGGAACAAGTTTTTAGCGGCCGTGTTATGGGCATGGCCTGCGGGCATCGTGTCCGCGCAGGTGCCGGTCTATTTGGACGACACGCAGTCCTTGGAAGAACGCGTGAAGGACGCGCTCGGGCGGATGACGCTGGAGGAGAAGGTGGCACTTTGCCACGCACAGGGCAAGTTCAGTAGCGCGGGTGTTTCCCGGCTCGGCATTCCGGAGTTGTGGATGAGCGACGGCCCTCACGGCGTGCGTGGCGAAGTCAATTGGAACGACTGGGGTTATGCCGGTTGGACTAACGACAGCGTCACGGCTTTTCCCGCACTGACGTGTCTGGCGGCCACGTGGAACCCGGAGATGTCCGCCAAGTATGGCAAGGCCGTCGGCGAGGAGGCGCGCTACCGCGAGAAAGACGTGTTGCTGGGTCCCGGGCTGAATATCTACCGCACGCCGATGAACGGGCGCAACTTCGAGTACATGGGTGAGGATCCGTATCTGGCGGGAGTGATGTGCGTGCCTTACATCCGCGAGCTTCAGAAGAACGGCGTGGCGGTATGCGTCAAGCACTTTGCTCTGAACAATCAGGAACTGTGGCGCGACCACATCGACGTGCACCTGAGCGACCGCGCCCTGCACGAAATCTACCTGCCCGCCTTCAAGGCCGCCGTCACGGAAGGGGGCGCGTGGAGCATCATGGGATCCTATAACAAGATACGCGGCGTACACGGTTGCCACAACGACTTGACGTTGAACAAGATATTGAAAGGCGATTGGAAGTTCGACGGTTGCGTCATCACCGACTGGGGCGGTGCGCACGACACTTACGAGGCCGCCGTCAACGGGCTGGACATCGAGATGGGATCCTACACCAACGGTTTGACCACGGAAAGTGCCTTCACGTTCGACGATTACTACCTCGCACGTCCTTACCTCCGTATGTTGAAGGAAGGAAAGGTGCCGGAATCCACGGTGGACGAGAAGGCCACCCGCATCCTCCGCCTGATATTCCGCACGGCCATGAACAGGAACAAGCCGTTCGGCTCGGTGGCCACGGAGGAACATTACGCCGCGGCCCGCGAGATAGGAGACGAGGGCATAGTCTTGCTGAAGAACGCCCCGGCGGCGAAGGGCGGTGCACCGTTGCTGCCGATAGACGCTTCCAAGTACGAGAGCATACTGGTGGTGGGCGATAACGCCGTGCGTATGCTGAACCAAAGCGGCGGTTCTTCCGAGCTGAAAGCGAAAAAGATAGTGTCTCCGTTGGATGGCCTTCGCGACATGTTCGGCGATAAGGTGACATTCGCGCAGGGGTATGCCGCCGGTCGTCCGATGTACGACCATGTAGAGGAAGTGCCTCAAAGCGTCACGGATTCGTTGCGTGCCGAAGCCGTGGAAAAGGCCAAGGAAGCCGATTTGGTGGTGTTGATAGGCGGCCTGAACAAGAACCACAACCAAGACTGCGAGGGAGGCGATCGTCTGGATTACGGTCTGCCTTTCGGGCAGGATGAGCTGATAGAAGCCTTGTTGGGCGTGAACAAGAACCTTGTGCTGGTGCTTCTCAGCGGAAACGCCGTGGAGATGCCGTGGGTGGCGAACGTGCCGGCCATCGTGCAGGGCTGGTATTTGGGTTCCATGGGCGGCAAGTCGCTGGCCGACGTGTTGAGCGGTGCGGTGAACCCGAGCGGCAAGCTCCCTTTCTCTTTCCCGGTAAAACTGGAAGACTGTGGGGCTAACGCTTTCGGTGAAATCAGCTATCCGGGCGACAGCATCCGTGAGGAGTACAAGGAAGACATCTTCGTGGGCTACCGCTGGCACGACACCAAGAAGATACCCGCCCTCTTCCCCTTCGGTCACGGACTGAGCTACACCACATTCTCTTACGGCAAGCCGTCGGTTTCCGCCCGGACGATGGCCGCAAGCGACACGCTGACGGTGACGGTGGCGGTGAAGAACACGGGCGACGTGGCCGGCAAGGAGGTCGTGCAACTTTACGTGGGCGATGAAAAGTGCAGTGTGCCGCGTCCCGTGAAGGAGTTGAAGCATTTCGCCAAGGTTGCCTTGAAGCCCGGCGAGGAAAAGACAGTGACATTCCCCGTTACCGCCGACGACCTGAAATTCTACGACGAGGTTTCGGCCGGTTGGAAATACGAGCCGGGCAAGTTCAAGGCATACGTATGCGCATCGTCCACCGACGTGCGCGGCGTGGTGACATTCGAGATGGAGTGAGACTTGTTCCGGCGGCAGGGAAGCGGGACGGGCGAGAAGGATGACAGCCTTTAATACGTCCCGTGATAGTCAAACTCGTTCTTGCACACGGAAAAGCACCTCCGTGTCGTCTTCGATGAATTTCGAATGCCGACAGGTAATCGTAGTTCGCCCACGGGCTGTTGGAGAACTTGAAAGAAGCGCTCCTTCGGCTCGTGGCTGTTGGTGGTCGTCCGCCCGTCCGCAAGCATCGGGGAATCTCCCGCCTCTGTGAGTCTGTCCGTATCATGTTCGGGCGCGGCGGCGTTCACCGGGCCAATACCGTGTGATACACCTTGTCCATGAACTTCTCGTAATCGTTCAGTATCACCGTGCCGTCCGCCGTCAGGCTGGGATACTTGTGTCCGGTCAGGAGTACGCGGGGCGCATTGGCGCGGTAGAAATCCAGATATTCGGCCTTGGAGGCGACGGCGTACAGGCTCGCGTCGGGCTCCACGTGCACGACGTATATCAACGTCTTGTCGGGAGTATGGCAGAAGCGTCCCGTGTCGTCGCACGAGAGCCTGCGGTACTTTTCCATGTTGTGGCCGGTGAACTCCTCCCAGTCCGAGAGCGTGCCGCTGTTCTTGAAATAGGGCAACTTGTCCGGGATTATGAAAATCTGGAAATAAGGATGGTGAGCCGCCCTTATGTTCGCGGTTTCACCGAGCATGTTCTCGAAATAATTGTTCGAGTTTTGGGAATAGTTCTGCATGACGAACTTGACGGCGATTCCCGCGATGCGGCGCATCGTCGCGTTCTCGCATATCGCGATGTCGACCCTCTTCTCCAAATAACGGCCTTCGATGCTTGCCTCGCGCCCCATGCCGTACCCTTGCGACAGGACGGCGTAGTCTTTTCCGCGCCTCGCGGCGATGTCTTCCGCTATCGCTCCGTGCAACGGCTTGAGCTTCGCCGTACTGCGGGAAGTCCCGGATTGTATGAAAGACTCAAACGATTCTGAAATCTTGTCCCCCAAAAGACGGTTGCCGGACATTGCGCTTGCTGAGCCTGAAGTTGACGTATTGTTGGACATCTTTCGTGTTGAAAGTGTAATATCCGCCGCTCTTGTATTTCTTCAGGAGGGACACGTATCGCGCGAAGTCGGGGCGGATTAGGATATCCTTGATTTCGTCGGTGGTGATTCCCAAGTCGTTCACGACGTACAGGCCGCTGTACACGCCCTCGCCTTCCTTGACCCTCTCTATTTTCAAGTCTTTCTCCGTCCTGATGAGCGTGTTAATCGCCGTCTTTTCCCTCCACACGTCGGCCAGGGCCTGCGTCCTCCCGTACTCGTAGTAAGTCGCGTAGTCGCTTCTTCCTTTCAGCAACTTCTCCTTGTGCGCCTTGAGGTGCAGTGCCACGGCGGGGTCGGAGAACACGGTTTCCGGAGCCAGTAGCTTTCCTCTCTTGTCATAGGGGAACAGGCAGGGATGCCACTTGCCGGTGGAGGCTTTGAGAACCTTGATGGTCATGGCGGACGGAGGGATGCTTTCTCCGATGAACACGTCGTCGGCAAGGGTGGCGAAGCCGTTCTTCACCGTGACGTACCGGGGGTACTTCCCGGACTTTATCTCCCGGAGTTCCCGGAGGCTTTCCTTGTCCGACAGGTAAAGGCACGAATCGATGAGGCAGTCGTCGAGGGACAGGCGGCAACGGAACTCACGGGAACATTTGTCCCCGTTGAAAACGTAGTAGTCGAAGGACGGGTCGTCCCTGTCTTTGGCGAACAACGAAATCACGGTGTAGGCCGTCGCCCGCTCAAAGGGCTGGTAATGCCCCAAGTCTACCAGCGAGACAAGGCTCCGCTCCCTGGCGATGTGCGCCCTCATGTTGCCGGCCGCGACGCTGTTCAGCCACGAGCTCGGCGTGATGTAGCACAGCTTCCCCGCCGGGCCGAGCATGTTGAAGCCGAGCTCGAAGAACGCAAGGTACAGGTCGGTCATGCCGCCGTTGGCGAACTTGTACCGCTTCACGTCTTCATAGGAAGTGTCGAGGTTGTGGACGCGCACGTAAGGGGGATTGCCCACTACGAAGTCCATCTTCCCGTTGAACTTGTCCGTGGAAAGCGCGTTCCGGTTGTGCAAGTCCCACGACACGCGCCCCGCCCCGTACTCTCCGGCCGCCTCGTCGAGGTGCGCGAGGCAACTTCGGCAAGCGTCCGCGTCGGTATCTATCCCGTGTATGTACGTCTCGAGGTGGCGTTTCAGGACGGACTTTCCCAAGCCCTCCTTTCCGGCCGCCTCGCAGTACCTCCTGACGACCTGCCTCAGGAACGCGCCGTCCCCGCAACTGTTGTCCATCACGTGCCTGCCTATGATTGCGGGGCCGCCGTAGCCCGCATAGTCGAGCATTTCGTCGACGATGCGCCGCGGCGTGTACACCTGCCCGCTCTTTTTGACTTTGTCGTCCATCCTTTCCCTTTGCCGCAAAAGTACGAAAAACAGTCCGTACCTCCGCGGACGGGGGAGGTTAAAATGTACGGATTAATACAATCCCGTGCCTTCCTCCCGATTTCGGAGCGCGAACCAGATATACGCCGTAGGAATTTTTCTCCGTCAGCCCCCTTTTCCGTAGACCGGTCGAAGAAATAAATCGGAAATCAGTCCGGACAAGCAGATAGAGGGGCTTCCGCCTTTGACAGGCTTCGCATGTATTCTTTCAGCGACCTTTTGCGGGTGTCGCGGTTCTTCTCGTCAAACGTCGTTGCAGGTATCTGTCGATGCCGTATGCGGCCCAGATGACTATCGCGAACATGAAAGGATAGTGGTAGCGCGGAGCCGTGGCAAACACGCAGGTCGCGAAAGTGCCGACGAAAACTATCAGCAGGAATATTCCCTTTTCGGTCAGGATGTCTTTTCGCAGACGGACGAGGCTGATGAGAAAGATGACGCACACGGCATAATAGACGAGCGACTTGCCCGCCATGTCGAGGATTTTCCTTGCGACGGCACTTTTCGATGCCTTTCCGTACACGAACATGTTCGCGAAACGGTCGCTGCCCACAATGACAGGCCGTTCCGCCCAATAGTCTTCCATGTAAAGTCCGCCGAGCTTCAATACGTACAGCCCGGTATATCTCGCGGGATGCTCCTTTATCCAACCGATTGCCATCGCTTTCCACGCGGAATCCTTTTGCAGGAAAGTCATCTTGTCGGCATCCTTTAAGAACGAAGTGGTGTCCGAAAGGAACGAAGGTATGGGACTTCCGAAGGCCTTGTCGTTGGCGGTCATCAACAGGTTCACGCCGGAAGTGGAGGACTGGAAGGCGAACAGCCCGCATTGCCGCTTCGCCATGAGGCCGAACAGCAGGCAGAGAAGTACGGCGGGCACCGTCAAGGCGACGTAATGGACGAACCTGCACCGGTGTAACCACATCGCCACGAGGATGGCCAAGGCGAAGAAAACGACCAACGGCCTGAACCAGTTCGCCACGGCGAGGCAACAGCCCGCGAGGAGGAAACGCGGCAAAGCCGGCTTACGCGCCATGCCGCTTACGCAGAGGCAGAATGCCGTGAGGCTCAGGAAAAGGAAAGGCACGTCCGTCCCCACCAGAAGCACCACCATGATGTTGGAATACAGGAGACAGTAGAGGATTACCGCGATGTAGCCCGTGCGTCGGGAAAAGAAACGTTTCGACAGAAGCCATATTTCATACAAAATTCCGGCGTTCATCAGCAGGTTGAAGAAATAGTTCAGCTTCAACGTTCCGAACATCCTAAGTTGCAACACGAGCCAGTTGATGAGACCCGGTGCCCAGAAATAAGGGTCATGGACGGTTACGTGGTCAGGATACCACGTGCCGCGCCGGTAGATTTCCGTGGCGATACGTATGTAAGCCCCCATGTCGCCGCGTTGTTCCACGTCCCAAAACCAAGCGATTACCGCCATTTGCGCCAGCAGACACAACAAGACGACCGCAGTCGTGACTTTTCTCCATTTGACTTCTTCCGATGCAATTTTCATTACTTTTGTTTTTTGGTCACACGTTCCGTCTCGCAGGACGGATTGGATATATTTGTTCCGTCAGTTTTTTTCCTTGCTTTCCGCCTTGTGGCGTTGCAGGTATCTGTCGATGCCGTATGCGGCCCAGATGACTATCGCGAACATGA
>CAZGBV010000032.1:0-22284 GCA_964523985.1 uncultured Paraprevotella sp. | reverse complement strand
TATTAATTTTGCCCATGTGGCTTAGTATAAATTAATTTTTACGACTTACTTATAACTTCCAAATTACCGAACACACGCTGATTGACGGCTTGTGAGAATTTGTTGAAATAGCACTGGTAAGCTCCATGGTCAGCTCCACGTTTACAGCCGGGCAGATTGCACAGTGCGGTGTCATAACGCACCGCGTCAAGATGTCCGAGGCAACTTGCACCGCACCATACACCTGCAAACAATCCCGATATGAGCCGAAGAGGCTTGTAACCCCTGTCGGAACCCTGGGACGGAAGGCCGCCTTGTTCAGGATGTTCGGCCAACCGGCATTTTTCGAGCATCCTGAAGAACAGGGAAAGCCCGCCAAAGGGGGTTATTTCCTTGTTTACAAACTTTATGTCGCAGTCTCGCATCAAATCTTATAGGTCTTAGTCGTGGTGAAGTTAATAAACAATTATGAATCAACCATATATAAAACCATATTCCTAATGGCGGTCATTAGAAATATAGGATATGAAATTTCTAATGACCGATTTGGGATAAATCAATTTGTTGAATATCAGTAAATGAAAATGTTTTTAAGGGACGACTAGCTAATTTATATGCTTATCCTCACTAATTTTCGACTGACCCAAAATTTGTACACCCACTTCCTTCCAAATGCAACACGTCCCCATCTGATTTGGATTGATTATAACGCCCGCACCAGAGTCATGATTGCCAAATCTCCATATCAACCCATGGGCATCCTCGTCTTGACACGAAACCGGCATCCGTGCACAAACCGCTCCGTGAAAATTGCGGAACGGTTGCCCTGCAATCCCTTTGTGCCATACGGCCTTGAAGCGGCGGCAGTTGCGCGAACCTGTCGTTGCCGTCGTTACGGCGAAGTGTATCAGCGCGATGCCCGTCACATCAATAACGGTTCCAGCCGCTCATGTCCTCCAGCGGCTTGCGCACCTTCTTGCGAGTCTCGCCTGCCGGGTAGCCTAGCGAGACGAGCAGGGGCACACGCTTGCCCCTAATGCCGAGCAGTTTCTTCACTCTCTTCTCGTCGAACCATCCCATGATGCACGTGCCCAGACCGAGTTCCGTGGCTTGAAGACAGAAATGCTCCACTGCGATACCCACGTCAAGCAGGGAGTATTCCTTGTCTTTGATGACGCTACCGATGCGAGCCGTCAGGTTCATCTTCTCCAGCACCACGGCCACGATGACGGGTACCGCGCGTGCGAACCCGTTCATTCCCATCCCGGCCGCCGCCGCTCCCATCTGCGATAGCAGTTGCGGGTCGTCCACGACGACGAATCTCCATGGTTGCGAGTTGCAGGCCGAGGGTGCGAGCCGCGCGGCTTCGAGGCATTTCGTCACCAATTCCCGGCTCACAAGACGCGTCTCATACTTCCGGTCGCTCTGCCGTTTTCGTATCAGTTCGGACAAATCCATGCTTGTTTCGTTTAAGACCACGCCGCAAAATTAGGCATTTTGCCCCGAAACACGTTTTCCCTCAGCCGGTTTTTTACGGCTTCGCGAACACTTGTCGCCACTGGGCAAGGGACTCTCCCCGACGTGGCGGGGCACGTCATCCGGTTTGGGGGCGGCAATTCTCCCGGAAAAGGAAAAGTTCTTCCGCCTTTACTTCGACTACTTGTCCTTCGCGGGCTATGACCAGCGTGGTATGATTATGTCTTGCACGCTCTATCAGGCGTTTCTGCGCCAGGTAAATGCCCTCGTCGATTCTGCGTTGCATCTCGTGAACCTCATCCTCACTCATTATCGCTTTCCGGGGCGTACTGGCCTTTGAGTTTTTCATATACGGCTGGTTCTATAATGGTTATGTTCTCGTCCTTGCATCCATAGACTATTTTGTTGGCTGGACAGGTGCTGTTGTCGTACAAAGCCCAATAGTCGCAAATGGGCATATAGAGCTTGAAGAGGTTGGCCAGGCCGTTGTCGTAGCGGCGGTAAATCACGTCGAGCGGGATGTCGTGTCCGCCCTCGCTCACGCGTTTGGCCACCCGCTTCACGGCCTGTTCGGGGCTGCTGAGCGAGAAGAAGAGCAACGTGACGAAGTAGCCCCTTTTCTGTGCCTGTTTGATTAGCTTCACGTATGACCGCGTGGCCAATGTCGTTTCAAAGGCAAAGGTCTCCCCCTCTTTCAGCAGGTGGATGATGCGTTCTATCATCAAGCGACCCGCTTGAAGAGCTACGCCCTCGGGGTTGAACGGAGACAGCCCGGCCGCAATCTCGTCGGCGTTGACGAACTCGCGGCAGTCCAGCATTTCCGGAAGTATGGTAAAGCTGGCCGTCGTTTTTCCGGCTCCGTTACAACCTGCAATGACGTACAAGTTGTGTTTTTGTTCTCCCATCACATTATATATAGTCAGAAAATGGTTCGCGTGTCGGATCCGAAGCCGCCCCGTGGCTTCCTCTTCTGTCAGCATGCTTGGCACAAAGGTAACACTTTTTTCGCGACGTGGCCACTTTTTCCCGTTGCTGTCCGTAACTTTTTTGCAAGGGCGGGAAAAGGCGCATTCCCCGTCGTCCGTCATGTGGGGAGGCCCGTTGTCGTGGACGGGACGGATATCCCTCGCAAGGGTGACATTTCCATGGGAATATCTTAATAAAGTATAAATATGGTACTAAAGATGATGTAATATTGTTGAAAGAATGTATTTTTGTATTATGAATGATTTGTTCCTTATGACACTATCGTTATTGACATCGGAAAGGGGCATCTCGTGCGACCTTAAAGGACATTTGGCCGAGAATTCAGGATGTGCTCGTGCGGCGGGCATCCCGAAGTCTGGCGTAAGTCATGCTCTGTCAAATGTTTATCGTTGCCGCTCAGCGTAGCCGCATACGGCGGTGGCAATGAACTTCTTGCGAGTTGCCACAAGCCCTTTCTACATCCGCGCTTTCGGGCTTACTGTCCGGAAGAGGACGAAAGAGGATGGCTTCCGTAGCAGGAAAGCATAAAGAAAGCAAAAAACAATCTGACTTGTGTTCTGGAAAAATAAGTGAATTTAATCTTTGTGAAACTTTAAAAAATGGAAAAAATTAGAAGGTTGATGACTACTCTCATGTTGAGTATGTCATGGCTTGTCGCCTTTGCGCAAGGCCGCGAGGTTACAGGCGTGGTCGTTGATGGGAACGGAGAACCCGTGATAGGCGCAAGCGTATTGGAGGTTGGCACTACCAACGGGGCAACTACAGACTTTGACGGCAATTTCAAGCTTCAGGGAGTGAAGCAGGATGCCAGTCTTCAGGTGTCATTCATCGGCTTCATCACGCAGACGGTCGCCGTGGGAAACCAGAGTAATGTCAAGGTGGTGCTGAAAGAAGAGGAGCAGGCACTGGACGAAGTAGTCGTGGTGGGTTACGGCACGATGAAAAAAAGCGACCTGACCGGCTCCGTGGCTTCGGTTTCTTCGGACAAGTTGGTTGCACGCGGTTCCACGCGACTGGAAGATGCTTTGCAGGGTTCCGTTCCAGGAATCAACATTACAGCATCCACCAGTCGTGCGGGAGGTGGATATAGTATGCAAATCCGTGGGCAAACATCCATCACAAAACAAGCCAGCCCCTTGTTCGTTATAGACGGTATCGTATGCTCTTCCATGGACTTTTTAAATCCTGACGACATAGAACGCGTAGACGTGCTGAAAGATGCCTCCTCCACGGCGATTTATGGTTCGCGCGCATCCGCTGGTGTAATCATGATAACGACTAAAGGCAGCAAGGGTGCCAGCAAGGCACAAAGAACCGAGATTTCGTATGACGGATATTATGGAGTCCGTAAAGTAGCCCGTATGCCCGACTTCATGGATGCCAAGGAATTCATTGACTTCCGTTTCGCGAGATTTACAACGTTGACAGAAGATGCCTACGATGGTTCAATATATAAAGGAGTTGATGCTACAGGCACACCTCATTATCGCATTACAGATGGCGATTTAACTACGGCCTTCTTGATGCGTAAGGGAGGAAATAGTTACAAGGATTCCAAGATTTATGAACTGATGATGGATCCGAGTTTCAGCGGATATGGCGAAACATGGAGAGATTTGGTTACACGAACAGCTTCCCAACAAAACCATTTCATCAGTTTGGCAGGTGCGACTGAAAATGTAAACTATCGTTTGGGCATGGGTTATGAGGGTGAAGAAAACGTGTTCAAATACAACGATTACGAACGTTTCAACATCAAAGGTGCATTTGATGCAAAGTTGTCGAAGGTATTCGAGGCTGGAATGACCTTAAACATGGCATATACTGTACAAGACGACTTCAACGCAGAGGAGAATGGGCCTTATGTAAATGCGTTCTATTTCAATCCTTTTGTTTCTCCGTATGACGCGGACGGAAACATCATTGCAAATCCAGGTGCCAAGGATGCTTTTGACAGTGATCAACAGTTTACTTCCAGTTCAAGTCCCTTGTATGATTTCCGTGATAAGAATTATGAGGATCAGACCCGCAAATTCCATGTATTTGGTAATGTATACTTGCGTGCCAACATCATGGACGGACTGAAATTTACGACAACATTCTCTCCCAATTTCTATCATGGACGGACGGGCTATTTCTATGCAACAGGTATTAAAGACGACAATCCGGATGGATCAACCTACTATCAGACCAACGGAACCAACTATGCCAAAGTAGAAAACACGGATCGCTTTGACTGGACATGGGACAACCAAATCGACTACGGTAAAACATTCGGTGACCATACCATTAATGCAATGGCCTTGTTTTCCATGTATCGTACGGACAAGGAAACCTATTCTTTGGAAGCGAAAGGCATCTCCGATGACCTGCTCTCTTATCATGCCCTTCAAAAAGGAACGGGAGACAAGGTTGTATCATCAAGTTATACGGAATCAATGTTGGTTTCCACGGCTTTCCGCTTGAATTATTCGTATAAGGGCCGGTATTTGGCAACTATGACGGCTCGTGCCGATGGCTCATCCCGTTTTGCCAAAGGCAATCGGTGGGGATGGTTTCCTTCCGGAGCCGTGGCATGGCGCGCATCGGAAGAGGATTTCTTGAAAGGCCAAGACTGGTTAAGCAATCTGAAACTCCGCCTCTCGTATGGTGTCACGGGTAACAACAATGTGGACGACTATGTAACAATGAATACTGCGGGCGGTCCTTCTTATGCCGTTTTGGACGGTAGTGAAGTGCAGGGGTATTACCCCAACGGTTTGGTGAACGCAAATTTGATATGGGAGAAAGTGAAGGAATTCGATCTTGGTTTGGATCTTGGAGTATTCAACGGACGCGCCAATCTTACGGCGGACTTCTACAATCGCCTTTCGGATGGTCAGATTATGGAGCGGCTTGTCCCGTTGGAAACAGGTGAATCCAGTACGACATTCAACGTGGGTTCAGTACGTAACAGGGGCATTGAACTGGGATTGGACTTTGGTATCATACGCAAAAAGGATTTCACATGGGACGTAAACGTGAACTTTGCACGCAACTGGAACAAAATCATAGAGCTGAGCAACGGCAAAGTCGATGAAGTGGGAAGCAACCGTTTCATCGGAGAACCCTTAAACGTATTGCGTGATTATATACATACCGATGTCATAACGGACAAAGGCGTGACAATGCATACCATGGACGGAGACATACACTACACTTTGCAGGAACTTTTCGCCAAGTATGGCGACAAATACGCTTGGTATGAAGGTCAAGTCGCCGTGAATGACTGGAACAATGACGGGAAAATAGACGATGAAGACAAGCAGATTTATGGTTGTACTGACCCCAAATGGGTTGGAAGCTTCAGCACAAGTCTATATTACAAAGGATTTGATTTCAGTGTGATGATATATTCCAAACAAGGGCAATGGGCACGGAGCTATGTACATGATGGCAAATATATGAAGTGGTCGGATCGCGGCAACCAGCACCTTGCCGTGGATTTCTATATACCGAAAGGAGCTCCCATAATAGACCACACGACGGGTGAAATCATTTCTAACCCCGAAACACATTATGGAAATTATCCTTATCCGAACAATTCCGATACGTCGGCAGGAGGCTATTTTTCTGATAAGGGTTCTGCCAAAGGTGAAAATTATCAATATCAAAAGACCTCTTTCGTAAAGGTGAAGAATATCACACTGGGATACACGTTCCCGAAGAAGTGGATATCCAAGATAAGGTTGCAGCATCTGCGCCTTTATGTAAATGTTGTGAATCCGTTCTGCTTTACCGATTACGAAGGTTTCGACCCCGAATGGGCCGGTGCAAAACTGAACAACGGAGGTCCGGCTTCCGTAACATATCAGTTCGGTGCAAATATCAAGTTTTAATGTCACTAAAAGAAAAACGAGATGAAAAGACACATATATTATATAGTTGCTTTGACCTGCATGTCGAGTATGTCCGGATGTGACGATTTCCTTACGCCGGACAACAAGTCGAACGTAACGGATGTGCAGTATTTTGCGACCGCCGCAGGGTTCGAGTCCTTAGTGAACGATGCTTATGCAACATTGAGAAACGTTTATGTGAGCGATCCGGATTTTTTCAATGATGGAACGGATATGTATTGCGACGGACGCACAAAAATTTCCGAAAGCCTGCATCAATATCTGCAGTTGACACCGGAGGACGGTGACATGAAGAGTTTATATACGTACTGCTACGAAGGCATACGTGCCGCAAGTGCCGTGGAATATTACGCTCCTAATTCTTCCATGGATGAGGCACAGAAAAACAAACGTGTAGATGAAGCACGGGTTTTAAGAGCACACTACTATTACTTGCTCGTAAACACCTTTGGAGGAGTGCCCATTATAAGCGAGTTCGTATCAAATGCCGCTACCGGTTATCCGAGACAAACTGCCGATGAGGTATATGGCTATGTCATTACTGAACTCGAGGATGTGGTCTCTGCCAACAGGCTGGATGCGTCCTCCGCCGACAAGGGAGGCGGCCGCGTGAGTATGGAAAGTGCCCGCGCCTTGCTTGCCAATGTGTATCTGTCTGCGGCATGGGATTTGAATAACGCGGAATATTTCACCAAAGCTGCCCAACAAGCGGATGCAACTATTGCCAACCGTAAGCTAACGACTCCTTTCGCGGACTTATGGAAGGCGGACAGAACCGGAGACGACAACGAGGAATTCATATTTGACATAGATTTCGATTTCAATACAACGCACAACCAAACAGGAGGCGGGCATTCCATGAGTGCCTATTACAGCAACTATCTGGGTGGAAATGAAGATAATATCAAGGCGACGAACTCTTCGTGGGTTCCGACCATTTATGCGTTAGAATGCTTTGAAAAAGGTGATAAACGCTATGATGTTACTTTCATGAAATCACTTCCAAACATCAATGCAGGAAGCGAGTACAGTTACTATACGTGGTATGAAAAAGGTGAAAGTTTGAAAGGAGTGCCCGTCCTGCGCTATTATCCGGCGTGGTATGAAACGGAGGAAGATGTCGAAGCTTGGAGAAACGAGGATCCGGAGAATCGCAAAGATACCTATATAATTCCAATGGCGAGGGAGACCGTTAACCCGCAAGCCATGAACAATGAGAGTATGGACTATAATACAATGGTAACGTATGTGTATGGCGGTTCCGTTTGCCGTAAGTTCGATGATTGTGTCACCGCCAGCAAAACAGGAAGTAACAATTACCGTGACATCCATGTCTTCACACTCCCGGAAATGTATTTGGTCGCGGCAGAAGCCTATCTGAAAGCAGGACGTAATGATGAGGCCATATCACGTCTGAACGAAGTGCGAAGACGCGCAGGGCTGACTGATGTGGCGCAGATTGACATTGAATCTGTCTTGAAAGAGCGTGCCTGTGAATTATTCGGCCAAGGTTCCCGTTGGTTTGATTTGCGTAGGACTAAGACCTTAGTAGACCATAACAACAAATACAATCCGCAGTTGCAAGACGTGGCCGCGTCTTATATAGGAGAAAAACTGTTACGGCCGATTCCACAAGCCGCCATTGATGCGAACGACCAGATGACGGCTGAAGACCAGAACCCCGGATATTAAGGAAGAACCTGTAAGATAACTGTTCGGTCGCCACATGGGGCATACCCATGTGACGACTGTTCGTAAACATCCGGAGTAGGCCGCCATCCGGAACAATCGGTAAAGCGGCGACACTCCGCACAGCACCTTCTGCCCGCAATATCGTCGGGAGAGAAGTGCGCCGTGCAAGTCCGAGGGAAGATACGGGAAACAAGCGAGCGTCCGCGCTTGTCAAACTGCCATTGGGACAATGGATTGCTCAGGTGAAAACGCGGTGGTGGGAAGAAGCATCGGGCGGGGGCTGTGAGAGTGAGATTATGACGATACCCGTATGTCACAATTCCGGACAACGTTTCAACAAAGTGTTCAAGGACATTGCCGCTGACGGCAGGGACATGACGGGACGGTGCCACGGCTTCAAGCTCCACCTCCTGTGCAACGACTGCGGGGAAATCATGACTTTCTGTCTTACAAGATCCGATGTGGACGACAAGGACGCAAGGGGGTGGAACGTGTCCATTAAGGAGATTTATGGCCAGGTCTTTGCCGACAGGGGACACATCGTCGAATACATCGACGAACTCTTCTGAGGACAAAGCCGACCTCGTGCACTCGCGCCACCGTCTGGTGCATGATTTCATGATGAATATATGCCCGGTTCTCACCGCTTACTGCTTTTTCGACAACAAACCTGAGGCATTACTCTTATATGTCGAAAGGACAAGGCAACTTGGCTTGTCCTAATTGGCGCGAAAGCTTATCCCGAACTCGCGTAATTCCTAAGCACGTCCATACTCGGATGTTACGGAAACGTCCTGCCAAAATAGACCTTATTTGCTTACGAATCCCCAAAAAGGCGGAGAATATTTGGCGGAAGCGTCTTTTCCCCGCTATTTTCTATGCTATGCAACATATTTTTCTTAAATAGACAAAAATGTTCTTTCTTATAACTTTGCCAAACGGGAAATTATGTCTAATTTTAGTGCACGAAAAAAAAGAATTGACAAACCTATAAATACGATGGAAAAGATTCAAGAATTGACAGCCAAGCTTTATCGCGAAGGGGTGGAAAAAGGGAACGCCGAGGGCAAACGTCTGGTGGAAGAAGCAAAGGCGGAAGCCGACAGATTGGTGGCGGACGCGCACAAGGAGGCGGAAGAAATCGTGGAAAAGGCACACAAAGAAGCACGGGAGCTGAACACCAACACGAAGTCGGAATTAAAACTGTATGCCGGGCAGGCCTTGAGTGCCCTGAAGTCGGAAATCGTGAACGTGTTATCCGACAAGTTGGTAAAGGGTGTGGTGCAAAGTTTCACTTGTGACAAAGATTTCATGGGTAACTTCATGGTGGCTGTGGCAAGGAACTGGGCAGCAGGAAAGGATGTGATGATTTCCGCTTCTGACGCAGAGAGCCTCACGGCTTATTTCCGCACTCGGGCGAAAGACCTGCTGGACAAGGGAGTGAAGATAGAGAAAGTGAACGGGAAGGCGGCCGTGTTCGCAGTGTCCCCGTCCGATGGATCTTACAAGGTGAACTTTGGCGAAAAGGAGTTCGAAGCCTACTTCAAGGATTTCCTCCGTCCGAAACTGATAGAAATGCTCTTCTAAATAAAATGCCGTCTGCATGAAGAATTATTATGGTTTGGTGGCAAGTATGCCGGACGTGTTCCCCGACGATGCCAAGCTGAGCTTCACGGTGGCCGATTTCAAGGAGGATTATTGGACACAACTCTCCGAAACCGACAAAGAGACGGTCGCCTTATTCTATTTGCGTTATGACCATCGCAACTTGCTGGCATGGCTCGCCAAGGGCGACGCGGCTCCTTTCGACGAGCGGGCGATGTTCCCGCGCGAGGCATGGCCGGAAGCCGTGGCGAAGGTGAAAGCCGGCGATGAACAAGGCCGCGTTTTGCCCGCTTACCTTTACGAGTTCATTGCGGAGTACGCCTCCCTGAAAGAAGTGCAGGAACGTCTGCCAGAAGATGTCCTCTCGGCGGCATACTACCGTTACGCCGCCACGTGTAAAAACCGTTTCGCGGTAGAATGGTTCGCTTTCAACCGCAACGTGAACAATATCCTGATAGCTCTCACGGCGCGGAAGTACAAGTTCGACCCCGTGCCATATCTGGTGGGTGACGATGCCGTGACAAAAGCCCTGGCCACGTCGGGGGCGAGGGACTTTGGTCTGGGCACGGAACTGGATTACGTGGACGACGTGGCGCGTATCCACGAGATAGCCGACCCGACGGAGAGAGAACGCAAGCTGGACTTGTTGAAATGGGATTGGCTCGACGACAAGGCATTCTTCTGTTACTTCTCGGTGGAACGCTTGTTCGCTTTCCTCGTCAAACTGGATATTGTGGAACGGTGGACGTATATCGATAAGGAGCGCGGAGGAAAAGTATTCCGCGGTCTGGTGGACAGGCTGAAAGACGAAGTGGAGATTCCCCAAGAATTCAAGAAATAAAAAACGAAAATAACATGACAACAAGAGGTACAGTGATTGGAGTCATCTCCAATATAGTGACCATCCAGACAGACGGCCCCGTAGCGCAGAACGAAATCTGCTACATCACCACGGGCGGAGACCGCTTAATGGCCGAGGTAATCAAGGTGGTCGGTCGTAACGCCTACGTGCAGGTGTTTGAAAGTACGCGCGGCATGAAAGTGGGAGCCGAAGCCGAATTCACCGGCCACATGCTCGAGGTTTTGCTGGGGCCAGGTATGCTTTCGAAGAACTACGATGGTCTACAGAACGATTTGGACAAAATGGAGGGCGTATTCTTGCATCGCGGGCAATACACCTATCCATTGGACAAGGACAAAAAATGGCACTTCAAACCCTTGGTAAAGGCTGGAGATAAAGTGGAAGCCTCGGCGTGGTTGGGCGAGGTGGAGGAGAACCACCAGCCCCTGAAAATCATGGCACCCATCGTCATGGAAGGTGTTGCTACTGTGAAAAGCATCGCGGCGGAAGGTGATTACCAGTG
Organism: uncultured Paraprevotella sp.; assembly: GCA_964523985.1. Classification (GTDB taxonomy): domain Bacteria; phylum Bacteroidota; class Bacteroidia; order Bacteroidales; family Bacteroidaceae; genus Paraprevotella. The sequence continues at coordinate 11,282 of CAZGBV010000032.1, read as the reverse complement.
TGAGGACAGGGTGGCCGTGCTGACGAAAGAGGACGGAGAAGACATCGACGTGACTATGGTACAGAAATGGCCTGTGAAGACTCCCATGACCAATTACAAGGAGAAGCCGCGCCCTTTCAAACTGCTTGAGACGGGTGTGCGCACCATCGACACGATGAACCCCATCGTGGAGGGCGGTACGGGATTCATCCCTGGCCCGTTCGGCACGGGAAAGACGGTGCTTCAACACGCCATCTCCAAGCAGGCAGAGGCCGACATCGTAATCATCGCCGCCTGCGGGGAACGTGCCAACGAGGTGGTGGAAGTGTTCACGGAGTTCCCCGAACTGGTGGATCCGCACACAGGGCGCAAGCTCATGGAGCGCACCATCATCATCGCCAACACATCCAACATGCCGGTAGCAGCCCGCGAGGCTTCGGTGTACACGGCCATGACTATCGCCGAATTTTACCGCTCCATGGGGTTGCGCGTCCTGCTCATGGCCGACTCCACCTCCCGGTGGGCGCAGGCATTGCGCGAGATGTCGAACCGCATGGAGGAACTGCCTGGCCCCGATGCATTCCCCATGGATTTGTCCGCCATCATCTCCAACTTCTACGGTCGCGCGGGGTACGTCTACCTGAACAACGGCAAGGCAGGGTCTATCACGTTCATCGGTACGGTGTCGCCCGCCGGCGGAAACCTGAAAGAACCGGTGACGGAAAATACGAAAAAAGTGGCTCGCTGTTTCTACGCGTTGGAGCAGGATCGCGCCGACAAGAAACGCTATCCTGCCGTGAATCCGATAGACTCTTACTCCAAATACATTGAGTATCCCGAGTTCGAAGAATACATTGCCAAGCGCATCAACGGAGAATGGACATCGAAAGTAAACGAACTCAAGACAAGACTCCTAAGGGGAAAAGAAATAGCGGAGCAAATCAACATCCTCGGCGACGACGGTGTGCCCGTGGATTACCACGTGATATTCTGGAAGTCGGAAGTCATTGACTATGTAATCTTGCAACAGGACGCTTTCGACGAGATAGATGCCGTGACTCCGATGGAACGACAGGAGGATATCCTGAACCTGGTGGTGGACATCTGCCGTGCAGAATATAGGTTCGACAACTTCCTCGAAGTCATGGATTACTTCAAGAAGCTTATCAACCTATGCAAGCAGATGAATTATTCGGAGTTCAAGAGCGAGAAGTTCGACGACTATAAACGCCAAATCCACGAAATGGTGGCAAAAAGACAATAATTAACCGGAAAAAGTCATGGCAACAAAAGCATTTCAAAAGATATATACCAAGGTAAGCCAAATCACGAAGGCCACTTGTACGCTGAAAGCTACGGGAGTGGGAGCCGATGAATTGGCCATGGTGGACGGAAAACTCGCGCAGGTAGTGAAGATTGCAGACGACGAGGTGACATTGCAAGTGTTCGAGGGAACGGGTGGCATTCCTACGAATGCCGAAGTCGTGTTCATGGGTAAGGCTCCTACCCTGAAAGTAAGCGACCAGTTGGCAGGACGCTTCTTCAACGCCTACGGCATCCCCATCGATGGCGGGCCGCAGGTGGAAGGAAAAGAAGTGGAGATAGGCGGCCCGTCGGTGAATCCCGTGCGACGCAAACAACCGTCGGAACTGATTGCGACAGGCATCGCCGGCATTGATCTGAACAACACGCTAGTGTCCGGTCAGAAGATACCTTTTTTCGCTGACCCCGACCAACCGTTCAATCAGGTGATGGCCATGGTGGCCCTGCGTGCGCAGACCGACAAGATAATTCTGGGCGGTATGGGCATGACGAACGATGACTATCTCTATTTCAAGAATGTGTTTTCGAATGCCGGTGCGCTTGACCGCATCGTCAGCTTCATGAACACCACGGAAGACCCAGCAGTGGAACGCCTTTTGGTACCCGACATGGCTCTGACGGCTGCCGAGTATTTCGCCGTGGAGAAGAACGAAAAAGTGCTGGTGTTACTCACTGACATGACATCCTACGCCGACTCGCTGGCTATCGTCTCCAACCGTATGGACCAAATCCCGTCGAAAGATTCCATGCCAGGCTCTCTCTACTCTGATTTGGCCAAGGTCTACGAGAAAGCCGTGCAGTTTCCCTCCGGCGGTTCCATTACCATCATCGCCGTGACGACGCTGAGCGGGGGAGACATCACGCATGCCGTGCCGGACAACACGGGGTACATCACCGAAGGACAACTCTTCCTGCGCCGAGACAGCGACATCGGCAAGGTAATAGTGGATCCGTTTCGTTCCCTGTCACGCCTGAAACAGCTGGTGGCCGGCAAGAAAACACGCAAGGATCATCCGCAGGTGATGAACGCCGCCGTGCGACTGTACGCTGATGCCGCCAACGCCAAGACCAAAATGGAAAATGGCTTCGACCTGACGGACTATGACAACCGCGCACTTGCTTTCGCCAAAGACTACGCGGACAAACTTCTGGCCATCGACGTGAACCTGAACACCACGGAAATGCTTGATGTCACGTGGGGCTTGTTCGCCAAGTACTTCAAACCCGAGGAGGTGAACATCAAGAAGGAACTGGTGGACGAGTTTTGGACGAAATAAAACTGGAAAGACATGGCCATCATATTTCAATACAACAAAACGTCGCTACAACAGCTTGAGAAACAGCTCAAAATGCGTGTGCGCACGTTGCCCATAATAAAAAATAAGGAAAGTGCGTTGCGTATGGAGGTGAAGAAATGCAAGGCGGAGGTGGCGGAATTGGCACACGATTTGGAGGAACGCATTCGCGCCTACGAGGCGATGTTTTCCTTGTGGAGCGAGTTCGACCCCGCGATAGTGGCGGTGGGCGACGTGGATTTGGGCGTGAAGAAAGTAGCCGGGGTGCGCGTGCCGGTACTGAACGACGTGAGGCTGGAAGTGCGCCCGTTCAGTATGTTCAGTAGCCCCAAATGGTACTACGACGGTATCCACCTGATGCGCGGCCTCGTGCGCACAGCCATAGAAAAGGAATTCGTGCAGGCCAAGCTCTATCTGTTGGAGTACTCGCGCAAGAAGACCACCCAAAAAGTGAACCTCTTTGAGAAAGTGCAGATACCTGGCTACGAAGATGCGTTACGCAAGATTAAACGTTTCATGGAGGACGAGGAGAACCTGTCCAAGTCCTCCCAGAAAATATTAAAAGCCCTTCAGGAGAAGAGAAAGGAGGCTGAGGCATGATTACCAAGATGAAGAAACTTACTTTCCTCATTTTCCATAAGGATTATGAAACGTTCTTGAAACGGATGCAAGAATTGGGAGTGCTTCACGTGCAGATTGCGCAGGAGGGTTCTGTGGAGCCCACGTCAGAATTGGAAGCCAAGATTAGGGAGACGGCACATGTGGAAGAATGGATAAGCCGGTTGGAATCCATGCCTCATGCCGAAGTGTCGGCAACCGACGGGCGTGACGCGGCGGAAATACTCGTGCGCTTGGACGAGATAGACGAGACTCGCCATACAAGGGAGGCCGAGCTACAGCATCTACGCAAGGACGAGGCCGTATTGTCGCCTTGGGGTGATTTCGACCCAGTGTCCGTGGAGAGGTTGGCAGACATCGGCTATACCATGGGGTTCTTCGTCTGTCCAGATCGTTCGTTCGACAAGGCGTGGACAGAGGCTTACTACGCCACCGAGGTGGCTCGCGACAAAGGCAAGGTCTATTTCGTCACCCTCACGCCTGCGGACGAGGAGGTGACAATTGATGCCGAACGGTTGCGTCTGCCCCGCGTCTCGCTGACCGACCTGCGGAAGCAGATACGCGAGATAGAAGAGGAACTGGTAGCCTTTGACGGCGAGACGGCACGTATGGCGCAAGAATATGCGGGTCGGTTACGCACTTATGCGGACGAATTGCGCACCTCTATCGCCTTCGACCGCGTAGTCCTCGGCATGGAACAAGTAGCGGAAAATCACCTGATGGTGTTGCAAGGATGGATACCGGAAGACAAAGAAGAAGAGGTGAAATCTTTCCTTTCCACGCAGGACGTGTATTACGAGATACGTGCGGCACGGAAGGAAGACAATGCTCCAATCAAGCTGAAAAACAACGCTTTCGTGAAGATGTACGAGGTGCTGACCAAGATGTACGGTATGCCCGATTACGCGGAATTCGACCCTACACCGCTGATAGCCCCATTTTTCACGCTGTTCTTCGCCTTCTGCATGGGCGATGCTGGCTACGGTCTGGTGCTGATTGCCTTGGGTTTCTTCTTGAAACACAAACTCTCATTGTCAATGAAAGGCATGATGAACTTGGTAATCACATTGGGGATAGCCACAACGGTGTTTGGAGCCATCCTCGGGACGTTCTTTGGGGTGAGCCTCTTTGACGTGGACGTACCGGAGTGGATGAAGCAGTTCATGGTAGTGGGCAAGATAGGCGAAACAAGCTACGACAAGCAAATGCTTTTGGCCTTAATAATTGGCGTGGTGCATATCTGCATCGCCATGACGGTGAAGGCCGTTTGCTCCACGGTGCGCTACGGCTTCAAGGACTCGCTCGCCGACTGGAGTTGGCTGTTGCTTGTGGTGGGCTTTGTCTGCACGGGTGGCCTTTCCTATATGGAGGTGATTTCAAGCCGCGTGTCCGATGTGGCTTTCATCGTGATAGGTAGTGTGGCGGCTATCGGCATCTATCTGTTGAACGACCTGCACCGCAACGTATTCGCTAACATCGGCTCGGGCGTATGGACTACATACAATATGGCCACGGGACTAATGGGCGATGTCCTTTCCTACATCCGCCTCTACGCTCTCGGACTGGCCGGCGGTATGCTGGGCGGTGTGTTCAACCAACTGGCTTTCATGGTACGCGACGGCGCAGGCGATGCCTTGTTCGGCATTCCCGGATGGTTGGGATGCGGGGTGATTTTGGTGTTCGGACATGCGCTGAACATTGCCATGTCGTGCTTAAGTGCCTTCGTGCACCCGCTCCGTCTGACTTTCGTGGAATACTTCAAGAATTCCGGCTACGAAGGCAAAGGAGAGGCTTACGAGCCTTTCAGCATAGTAAGAAACAAATAACGAATCAATAAACAAAAACAAAACATTATGAACGAGATTTTAGGTTACATCGGTTTGGGCCTGATGTTTGCTCTGGCCGGTATCGGAAGTTGCTATGGCACCACCATCGCGGGAAACGCTGCTGAGGGAGCGTTAAAGAAAAATCCTTCCAAGTCTTCCAGTTACATGATTTTGTCCGCACTCCCGGCCACGCAGGGCTTGTATGGCTTCGTGGCTTTCCTGATGTCCATGGGGCGCGACTTCTCGACACAGGGTCCGTTGATGCTGGGCATAGGCTTGGGCGTGGGTCTGGTGTGCATGATTTCCGGCATTCGACAGGGACAAATTTGCGCGAACGGCATCGTGGGCATTGCCCAAGGGCACGATGTGCAGACCAACACGATGATTTATGCCGCTCTTCCAGAGTTCTACGCCATTCTGGCCTTGGTAGCCGCTTTGATGGTATAAGGTCTGGTTCGGTTGCTTGAATCAAGTAGGAGGAAAGCCTTATCGGTTTTCTTCCTACTTTTGTTTTCCCCAACCCCTGCCAATTTCTGTCGAACCGATAATTTTTCTCTTTTTTTAATATGTGCGAATCGATAAAATAAACTATTTTTGCGCCATAAATAACATATATGCCTTTATGGGATTGAATCCGTTGACGGCCATCTCTCCGATAGACGGGCGTTACAGGGAGAATACAGAGGGATTGGCTTCCTACTTTTCTGAATACGCGCTTATCCGCTACCGTGTGCGGGTGGAGATTGAGTATTTCATCGCCTTGTGCGAACTGCCTTTGCCGCAACTGACCGCTTTCAATCACGAGTTATTTCTCCGCTTGCGCAACATCTACCGGGATTTCACGGAAACGGATGCCAGGCGAGTGAAGGAGATAGAAGGCGTGACACACCATGACGTGAAAGCCGTGGAATACTTCCTCAAAGAGGAGTTCGACAAGATAGGGGGACTTGATACCTTCAAGGAATTCATCCATTTCGGACTGACATCACAGGATATAAACAACACATCCGTTCCCTTATCCGTCAAGGAGGCTCTGGAGGAATGTTATTACCCCCTGATGGTAGAACTGATAACTCAGCTCCGGGCGTATGCTACGGAATGGAACGACGTGCCCATGCTGGCCCGGACGCACGGACAGCCTGCCTCCCCTACGCGTCTGGGGAAGGAAGTGATGGTTTTTGCCTATCGTCTGGAACGCCAGTTGGCGATGCTTAAGGCTTGCCCCATCACGGCCAAGTTCGGTGGAGCGACAGGGAATTTCAATGCCCACCATGTGGCTTATCCCTTTTACGACTGGAAAGCATTCGCCGATGGTTTTGTAGCTAAAAAGCTGGGACTGGAACGTGAGGAATACACTACCCAGATTTCCAACTATGACAATTTAGGCGCACTCTTTGATGCCATGAAACGCCTCAACACGATCCTGATTGACCTTGACCGCGATTTCTGGATATATGTGTCCATGGGATATTTCAAACAGAGGATTAAGGCGGGAGAAGTGGGATCCAGTGCCATGCCGCACAAGGTGAACCCGATAGATTTCGAGAACAGCGAGGGGAATTTGGGGTTGGCAAACGCCATATTGTCTCACTTGAGCATGAAGTTACCCGTGTCTCGTTTGCAACGTGACTTAACGGATTCCACTGTCTTGCGTAACATCGGTGTGACAATGTGTCACATGCTCGTCGCCGTGCAAAAGACTTTGAAAGGATTACGCAATTTGTTGCTGGACAGGGAGGTCATCGATGCTGACTTAAACCGCTGCTGGGTCGTGGTGGCCGAAGCTATCCAGACGATTTTGCGCAGGGAGGCTTACCCTCATCCTTACGAGGTGTTGAAAGCCCTGACCCGCACCAACCAAAGCGTGACGGGAGATTCTATCAAGAATTTCATAGAGCAATTGGGTGTGAGCGAAGAGGTGAAACGGGAACTCCTTGCCGTCACGCCACGCTCTTATACGGGAATTTAAAATGTTGGCAGAGATGCGTATGGCTCGCGAGAGCGGTCACGGTCTCCTTGTTTTTACATATTATTCATAAAAAGAGAAAAGTATGGAAGATGAAAAAGGGCAGGATAACCTTTCCCCTGAAAGTACGGAGCATGGTCGTGAAGGCCAAATGCCATCAAGCAACGAGAACAAAGAGCAGGATTTGAACCACACAAGACACGAGGGGCGTGTCATGCGGCCACGGATTCAAAGGGCGGAACGTGCTTATATGGCCAACGATGCCGATGATACACAGGAAAGACGGTTTTTCCGACCGTCTTATAACCGCGAGGAACGCGGTGAACAATATGGCTATACCGGTGTCCAACGCCCTTATCGCAATTATCAGCCACGTCAGGATTATAACCGTGAAGGTGGATACGTTAGTCGCGAGGGAAGATACCCCAACCACGAAAGGAGATATGACAGCCGCGAAAGAGGCTTCTCCAGTCGCGAGAGAGGATATGCTGGTCGCGAAAGAGGGTATGGCAACCGCGATGGAGGTTTCTCCAGTCGTGAAGGTAGGTATGCCAGTCCTGAAAGAGGGTATGGTAATCGCGATGGAGGTTTCTCCAATCGCACAAGTAGCAACGGTTATCGTCAGGAAAGCCAATATTCCCGCAATAGTGCGAGGTATGGTCGCGATAACAATTACAGGTCGCGAGAGGGTGGTAGCTACGGCAATCGCGAAAATGGTAGCTATGGTTACCGCAGTTCGCAAGGTGTCTACGGGAATAGTCGGTTCTACGGTTCCAGATTACAGCAACACCGCACGGACGATTACGACCCCAACGCCAAGTATAGTATGAAGAAACAGATTGAGTATAAGGAACTCCATGAAGATCCGGAAGCACCAATTCGCTTGAACAGATTCCTGTCCAATGCTGGAGTCTGCTCCCGTCGTGAAGCGGACGAATTCATCACAGCAGGGGTGGTGAGCGTGAACGGGACAGTGGTAACGGAACTCGGCACGAAAGTGAAGCGCACGGACGAAGTGAAGTTCCACGACCAGCCTGTGAGCATCGAGCGCAAAGTGTATATCCTGCTTAACAAACCGAAAGATTACATTACCACGAGTGAGGATCCGCAGAACCGCAAGACGGTGATGGATTTGGTCAAGGATGCCTGTCGAGAGCACGTCTATCCCGTAGGACGTCTCGACCGAAACACTACAGGCGTATTGTTGCTCACCAACGATGGTGAACTGGCTTCTAAACTGACCCATCCCAAATATCTTAAAAAGAAGATTTACCAAGTGACGACGGACAAGAACGTGACGGCAGCCGATATGCGGCAAATTGCCGAAGGTATCACGTTGGAAGACGGAGAGATACACGTCGATGCCATCGACTATGCCAGTCCTACCGACAAGAAGCAAATCGGCATCGAGATTCATTCTGGAAAGAACCGCATCGTGCGCCGCATATTCGAAGCCTTGGGCTACCGCGTAATGAGGCTCGACCGCGTGTTGTTTGCCGGATTGACGAAGAAGAACGTCCGTCGCGGTGACTGGCGATTCTTGACGGAAGAGGAAGTCAATATGTTACGTATGGGGGCGTTCGAGTGAATGGAGAACATGAAAGGACAATGGGGATTATTCGTAGAACAAAAATCATAGACGTACTGAAACGTGAAGATTACGGTGCGACGGTCAATGTGAAAGGTTGGGTGCGGACGCGACGCGGAAGCAAGGCCGTCCACTTCATCGCCTTAAACGACGGGTCGACTATTAACAATGTACAGGTGGTGGCTGACACTGCCAAATTCGATGCTGAATTAATCAAACTCGTTACCACTGGTGCCTGCCTGAGTGTGACCGGCGAGTTGGTGAAAAGCGTAGGTACGGGACAAGCTGTGGAGATACAAGCCCGCGAGATAGAAGTGCTGGGAACTTGCAGTTCGGACTACCCGATGCAGAAAAAAGGACAAAGCATGGAATATATGCGCGTTCATGCCCATATGCGTTTGCGTACTAATACTTTCGGGGCAGTGTTCCGTATCCGCCATAATATGGCGGTGGCCATCCATCATTATTTCCATAATCACGGGTTTTTCTATTTCCATACGCCAATCATCACGGCCAGTGATTGCGAGGGGGCGGGACAGATGTTTCAGGTGACTACGAAAAACCTCTATGATTTGAAAAAAGACACGGAGGGGAAAATAGACTATTCCGATGACTTCTTCGGCAAACCCACCTCATTGACCGTGTCCGGGCAACTGGAAGGAGAACTGGGTGCCATGGCCTTGGGTTCCATTTATACCTTCGGGCCGACATTCCGTGCGGAGAACTCCAACACACCGCGTCACTTGGCAGAGTTTTGGATGATAGAACCCGAAATGGCTTTCTACGACATCCACGACAATATGGACTTGGCCGAGGATTTCATCAAGTATTGTGTGCGGTGGGCATTGGACAAATGCCGCGACGACTTGGCATTCCTGAACAAGATGATTGACAAGACATTGCTTGATCGCTTGAAATTCGTGGTGGAAAATGACTTCGTGCGTTTGTCCTACACGGAGGGCATCGGCATTCTGGAAGAGGCCGAGAAAAACGGACGCAAGTTCGAGTTTCCGGTGTATTGGGGTGTTGATTTGGCCAGTGAACATGAGCGTTACTTGGTGGAGGAACATTTCAAACGACCCGTTATCATGACTGATTATCCGAAAGAAATCAAGGCTTTCTACATGAAGTTGAATGATGACGGGAAGACAGTGCGTGCCATGGACGTGCTCTTCCCGCAAATAGGGGAAATTATCGGAGGATCCGAGCGTGAGGAAAACTATGACAAGTTGATGACCCGCATCGAAGAACTGAATATCCCGATGAAAGATATGTGGTGGTATCTTGACACCCGCCGTTTCGGCACATGTCCGCATAGTGGCTTCGGGTTGGGCTTCGAACGTCTGATATTGTTCGTCACGGGGATGCAGAACATCCGCGATGTCATACCTTTCCCCCGTACACCGAAGAATGTCGAGTTCTGAATCGGTTTTTCTTTCTTGTTGTGTGTGAGGGAAACTGCTTTGGACAAGATGTCCGTGGCGAATATCTCTCGCCAGATGTGAGCTATGTGGCGATGTAATGAACTATTGAGTCTGTTTTGTTTTTGTGGTCGTAAGGAGACAGTGTGAGACTGTCGGACACCGTGGAATCATGCAAAAACTTGCCTGACCGCCCGCAAACGGCCTATATTAACGTGCATTTACGATGGATGGTGGAGTTTTTTCACTTCTTGACAAAAAGTTCACCAGTTAAAAAATGATAATCCGCATTGGTGCTAAGTTTTCGCGCAATATCTTGCAATTCTGTCCATTCATGTCTGTGCGTTCAGGACAAAAGGCTAAGAACTAAGAAGTCATGAACAAGCCGCGTCGCTACATAAAACATTACGCACGACATCCGCATTCTTGTCGAACTGCACGTAGTCAACAGCAGTTGGTTTGTCATCTGCAAGGATTAGTTGCCCCGTCTATGTTAAATACGTGTTAAAAATGGGGGGTGATGCAATCATAAATTAATTATAATATCTTTGTGATATTAATTTATAGTCAAAAGGAGAATGCGGCTTACGAGACCCGTCTTAAAAGGAGGTAAAAATGAAAAGAGGATTAAATGTAATAATAGCATTGATAACTTCAATTTCTCTATTTGCTCAAAAAGATGTTACCAAATTTATGGGTATTCCCATTGATGGCTCTAAGTCTGAAATGATTCAAAAACTTAAAAGAAAAGGATTTGTAAGTTCTGCATTCGACAAAGATATTTTGATGGGGAATTTTAATGGCAGAGAAGTATTTGTAGGCATCGTAACGAACAACAATAAAGTATGCCGAATCGGGTTAACCGATGTATATACATCGGGTGAAACAGACATTAAAATCCGATTCAACACATTGTGCCAACAATTCAATAACAACCCTAATTATGTAAGTCTTAACGACTATACAATACCTGAAGATGAAGATATTGATTATGAATTGACAGTACATGATAAAAGATATGAAGCTGTATTTTTCCAAAAAACAACGGAGACAGATTCTATAGAATCAGCCTCTAAAAAAATAGTTTGGTTTATGATTTCTAAAAATGTGGGAGAATACGGTATTAACATGTTTTATGATAATGTGTATAACCAAGCCAATGGAGAAGATTTGTAACAAAACAATAAAAAATAAATAATGTATAAGACAGCAAAAAATCAACAAGAATTAGCTATTCATTGCGGTAAAAACACAGATGGCTTTGAA
>CAZGBV010000031.1:0-22491 GCA_964523985.1 uncultured Paraprevotella sp. | reverse complement strand
TATTCCGAATGGAATTATTATCATAGTTCCAATGAAACAGCAAGTTGACGACATGAGCGAAACATCGGCAATGTTCCTGTCGGAACTTCGGTCGTTAAGGAAAACTGTCGAATCAACGACATACCGAGATATGCTCGTTGAGTTGCGATGTCAACATTCCACTGAAAGCGAACCGCAAGTTGCGCAAGCGGTTGGAGAAGTAGATGTGTTGGAAGTGGGATGTGGAAAGGAGGCAACCTGTTTTCATTCGCACAATTGGGCTGTTCGGCGACAAGACACACGTCAGCCTTCTCTCCTGTGTAAGTCCCTTTGTATAGAGAATCCTGATAAGTTCTGTCGCATTCTTCCCTTTGGCCGCACGGCATAGCCGCCGTATCCGAGGATGGAAGTCATCGTAACGATTCCCGCAGGATGCGGAACTCCGGGTCTCTTGCCTTGGCCGTAGGCCAGACTGCGACGGTTGCCGCTACTCTTGTTCCCCTGAACAGTATCTTTCGGATGGTCATCGGATGATTACCCGATTAACACCACTCTAAAGAAATAACCGCCCAAAACGGACGGCTATTTCTTTAGAATATCTCCAACTACAGACATCGTACATATAATAAATAAGTTATTCAGCGTTTGAGGGCATTTCGTTTGCGGAATCCAGTGTCGCTTCATCGGTAGCGGGAGTCGCAACACTTGACTTGGCCGCTGTTTTCCTGGAACGGCGTGTACGAGTTTTTTTCTCAACTTGCTTGGCCATATTTTCATCATAATCCACCAACTCGATGAAACACATTTGGGCGTTGTCGCCCTGACGGTAGAAAGTCTTTATGATGCGAGTATAACCACCCGGACGGTTAGCGACTTTCGTGGAAATCTCTTTAAACAGTTCCGTTACGGCATATTTGTTCTGCAAATAGCTGAAAACGACGCGACGGGAATTTGTGGTATCGTCCTTAGACTTAGTAATCAACGGCTCCACGTATTTCCTCAAAGCCTTGGCCTTTGCAAGAGTCGTATTGATTCGTTTGTGCATAATCAGAGATATGGCCATATTGGCCAACATCGCTTTCCTGTGGGATGCGGTACGACTCAGGTGATTGAATTTTTTATTATGTCTCATTGTTCTTTTTAATCTTTATCTAATTTATACTTAGAAATATCAGTTCCGAATGACAAGTTCAGGCTCTCCAGCAAATCATCGAGTTCTGTAAGGGATTTCTTGCCAAAGTTCCTGAATTTCAACAAGTCGGTCTTGTTAAACTGTACCAAGTCACCTAACGTCTCCACATCCGCTGCTTTCAAGCAGTTGAGAGCACGGACGGAAAGATCCATATCCACCAACTTCGTTTTCAGAAGCTGGCGCATATGCAATACCTCTTCGTCAAATTCGTCATTGCCTTCACTATCGGAATTCTCCAATGTAATCTTCTCATCGGAAAACAACATGAAATGATAAATCAATATTTTCGCTGCTTCTTTTAGAGCATCTTTCGGGTGGATGGAACCATCAGTGGAAATTTCAAGGACGAGTTTCTCGTAGTCAGTCTTCTGCTCTACACGATAGTTTTCGACAGCATATTTAACATTCCTTATCGGGGTGTAAATTGAATCGATTGGAATCATATTCACGTCTGTACAGAAGATGCGGTTCTCGTCAGCGGGAACATATCCTCGGCCTTTGTTGATGGACAACTCGATTTGCATCGTTGTTTTGACATCTAAATGGCAAATGACCAATTCAGGGTTTAACACTTCAAATCCAGTCAGATACTTGTTAATATCTCCGGCCTTGAACTCTGTCGTATTCTCAAGTGCAATGCTCACTTTCTCATTCTCGAATTCTTCTACTATCTTCTTGAACCGCACTTGCTTTAGATTTAGGATAATGTTGGTGACATCTTCCTTCACTCCGGGAACGGAAGCGAATTCATGCTCTACCCCCGCGATACGCATCGTATTGATGGCATATCCCTCAAGGGAAGAAAGCAGGATGCGGCGCAATGCGTTGCCGACAGTGATACCGAAGCCGGGCTCCAGCGGGCGGAATTCAAACTTTCCGTATTTCTCGTCAGCCTCCAACATTAATACTTTATCAGGTTTTTGAAATGCTAATATTGCCATTATCTTAACTATTATTTAGAGTACAACTCAACAATCAATTGCTCCTTAATGTTCTCCGGAATGTCCGCACGTTCTGGCTTGTGGAGTAATTTGCCACACTTGGCATTCTCGTCCCATTCCATCCAAGGGTACTTGCTATGATTGAAACCGGCCAGAGCATTAGCAATGACTTCCAAGGACTTAGATTTCTCACGGACACCGACAACCTGCCCCGGCCTGACAGAATACGAGGGGATGTTCACCACCTCACCGTCGACCACGATGTGCTTGTGTCCCACCAATTGCCGGGCTGCCGCACGGGAGGAAGCAATGCCCAGACGATAAACGACATTGTCCAAACGGCACTCCAAGTTTTGCAAAAGGATCTCGCCCGTGATGCCGCTTGTACGGGCTGCCTTCTCGAACATGTTACGGAATTGTCTTTCCAAAACCCCGTAAGTATATTTGGCTTTCTGTTTTTCAGCCAGCATGATGCCATATTCGGAGGTTTTTTTCCTCCTGTTGTTTCCATGTTGTCCGGGAGGGTAGTTCTTCTTTGACAATACCTTGTCCGGTCCGAATATAGCTTCTCCGAAACGACGAGCAATCCTTGATTTAGGTCCAATATATCTTGCCATTTTTATTTCTGATTTAAAGGTTCTTGCGGGAATCCCAAGTCATTTGCAACCGCAACCGCGGAAAGGAAACGCACCCCTTGGAAATCGTTGGAATCCCTGCTTGTTATATGAGAGGCTTTTTTAAACTCTTCTTCTTTTTGGAGGACGACAACCATTATGCGGCAACGGGGTGACATCGATAATCTCCGTCACTTCAATACCCGCACCGTGTATGGTACGAATAGCCGACTCGCGCCCGTTGCCCGGCCCCTTTACATAAGCCTTTACTTTCCTCAAGCCAAGGTCGTATGCAACCTTCGCACAATCCTGAGCAACCATCTGGGCCGCATAAGGAGTGTTCTTCTTCGAACCGCGGAATCCCATCTTGCCAGCTGACGACCATGAGATGACCTGGCCCTCACTGTTTGTCAAAGACACGATGACATTGTTGAACGAGCTATGGACATGCAACTGTCCCATAGCGTCAACCTTCACATTCCTTTTCTTAGTTGCGACTGTTTTTTTTGCCATGTCTAATTGTTATTTGGTAGCTTTTTTCTTGTTTGCAACTGTCTTCTTCTTGCCCTTGCGCGTGCGGGCGTTGTTTTTCGTACTCTGACCGCGAACAGGCAAGCCTATACGGTGACGGATTCCACGGTAGCAACCAATATCCATCAGACGCTTGATGTTCAATTGGATTTCGGAACGAAGGTCGCCCTCCACTTTGTATTCAGCACCTATCACGGCACGTATGTTGCCAGCTTGTTCATCAGTCCAGTCTTTCACCTTGATGTCTTTATCGACACCAGCCTTTGCAAGGATTTTCGCCGAACTACTGCGACCTATACCGAAAATATAAGTCAAAGCAATCTCGCCTCTCTTGTTCTGAGGCAAATCCACACCTACGATTCTTATTGCCATATCCTGTCTTATTTCTTTAAGCTATGAAACATCAACCTTGACGCATTTTAAACTTGGGGTTCTTTTTGTTAATAACATACAGACGTCCTTTTCGACGCACGATTTTGCACTCTGGAGTACGTTTCTTCAAAGATGCTCTTGTTTTCATATTTTTGCTTTTTTATTTATACCTGAACACGATGCGGCCTTTGGAAAGGTCATAAGGACTCATCTCTACCCGAACCTTGTCACCGGGTAAAATCTTTATATAATGCATTCTCATTTTCCCAGAAATGTGAGCCGTAATCCCATGCCCGTTCTCCAGCTCCACTCTGAACATTGCGTTGGAAAGAGCTTCCACAATCACACCATCTTGCTCTATTGCAGACTGTTTCGCCATACTTAATATAATTTCCCTTCTACACTTTCTATTCCCTCAAACGAAGATAAGACATCCGCTTTTCCGCAACGGACAGCTATCGTATGTTCAAAATGTGCCGCGCACTTGCCGTCATCAGTCTTGGCCGTCCACCCGTCCCTCATCATCCTTATTTTTGGAGACCCTAAAGTTACCATCGGTTCGATTGCGATACATAAACCGTTCTTAATCAACGAGCCGTTCCCTCTCTTGCCGTAATTTGGAACAGCGGGGTCTTCATGCATCTCCTTCCCGATGCCATGCCCGACAAACTCCCTGACCACGCCATATCCATTGGATTCACAATGTTTTTGTATGGCATAACCGATATCACCGATTCTCTTTCCGGCTAAAGCCGCCCCAATCCCCAAATAAAGAGACTCTTTTGTCACTTTCAGAAGCATCCTGACTTCTTCCGGAACCTCTCCGACACAAAAAGTATAACAGGAATCACCATTATAGCCCTCCAACAAAGCACCGCAGTCGACGGAGACGACATCTCCCTCCTCAAGTGGCCTGTCATTCGGAATCCCATGCACCACCTCGTCATTGACGGACGTGCAGATAGAAGCGGGGAAAGGGCCTCCATAAGGGTTCGGGTAACCCTTAAAGGTGGGCAATGCTCCGTGATCCCTGATGAACGTATCCGCCACGGCATCCAACTGCTTCGTCGTCACACCGGGACGGATGTTCTTGGCAATCTCGGCCAAAGTGTCAGCTACCAAGAGGTTAGCCGCCCGCATCAACTCTATTTCGTCCTCCGTCTTAAGAAATATCATATCAGAGTTTAATAAGCAGACATACCCGAACGCCCGTGAATCCTGCCGGAACTCAACAAGCCGTCATAGTGTCTCATCAACAAATGGCTTTCTATCTGTTGCAAGGTATCCAAAACCACGCCTACAAGGATGAGCAGGGAAGTTCCCCCGAAAAACTGCGCGAATTCCGCTTTCACGTTCAACAAGCCGGCAAACGCTGGCATACAAGCGATGGCCGCCAACGCCAACGAGCCCGGTAGCGTGATGCGCGACATTATCTGGTCGATGAATTCAGCAGTCGGCTTGCCCGGCTTGACACCGGGGATGAAACCATTATTACGTTTCATGTCCTCTGCCATTTGCGCGGGGTTGAGCGTGACAGCCGTGTAGAAGTATGTAAACGCTATGATTAGCAAAGCGAAAATCACGTTATACAACACGCTCGTATGGTCCACCATCATTTGCATGAACGGAGTGGCTTTGTCCACGGACGTGAAGCCTATCACCGTGATGGGGATGAACATCAAAGCCTGGGCAAAGATGATTGGCATCACGTTCGCGGCGAAAAGTTTCAAGGGGATGTATTGGCGCGCACCGCCGAACTGCCTGCCGCCTACCACGCGCTTGGCATACTGCACGGGAACTTTACGCGTGCCTTGCACCAACAATATAGCCGCGCAAACGACGAACAGAAGAATCACTATCTCCACGATGAACATCAAAAGGCCGCCGCCGCTCAGATTGTTCAGGCGTGCGACGAATTCCTGGCCAAACGCTTCCGGCAGACGGGCTATTATGCCTATCATGATAATCAATGACACGCCGTTGCCGATGCCCTTGTCCGTGATACGCTCGCCCAACCAAAGGATAAACATGCTGCCGGCTGCCAGAGTAACCGTCGAAGTAATCATGAAGCTCGTCCAACTGATGGCAGGATTCAACGCTCCGGCCGACTGCATCTTCAGGTTTGTCAAATAGGCGGGTGCCTGCACCAACAAGATAAGTATGGTCAGATAACGCGTGTATTGGTTCATCTTTCGACGCCCGCTCTCACCCTCGCGCTGCATCTTTTGGAATGTGGGAACTGCGATGCCCAACAACTGTATCACGATGGACGCAGAGATATAAGGCATGATTCCCAACGCAAAAATGGACGCGTTAGAAAATGCACCTCCCGAGAACATATTCAGCAAAGACATCAATCCGGACTCCGTCTGCGTCCGCAACGCTGTCAGCTGGGACGGGTCGATTCCCGGCAGGACGACGAACGAGCCCAAGCGATAGATTGCGACGAACAAGACGGTGACAAGGATCCTTTGTCTCAGATCCTCGATCATCCATATGTTCTTAAAGGTTTGTATCAACTTCTTCATCGAATCAAATTTTTATGGCATTGCCGCCGAGAGCCGTGATGGCCGCTTCCGCGCTCTTGGAGAACGCGTTCGCTTCCACGTCTACCTTGGAAGTGAGCTGGCCGTTACCCAAAATCTTGACCAGTTTTCTGGAAGAAGCCAAACCGGCAGCCACGATATCAGCCAAAGTGATTTTCTCCAAGTTCTTGGCGGTAGCCAGTGCTTGGATGGCATCGAGGTTCACAGCCTTGTATTCCACCCTGTTGATGTTCTTGAAGCCGAACTTCGGCAACCGGCGTTGCAAGGGCATCTGTCCTCCCTCGAAACCGATTTTCTTCTTATAGCCAGACCTGGACTTTGCCCCTTTGTGGCCACGGGTCGAAGTGCCGCCCAAACCCGAACCGGGACCGCGCCCCACTCTTTTGCGGGTCTTTACTGAACCCTGAGCCGGCTTTAAAGTATTTAACTTCATTTCGTACCAGTTTAAGTAAATAATTAATCCACAATGACTACCAAATGGCGTAATTTCCGAACCATTCCGCGGGTCGAAGGTGTGTCCTCCACTTCAACCACGTGATTGAGCTTCCTCAATCCCAAAGTATCAAGTGTCCTTTTCTGATCCTTCGGAGCACCGATTCTGCTTTTGATTTGTTTCACTTTTATAGTTGCCATAAGAACCTCCTTATCCTCTAAACACCTTTTCCAAATTCACGCCGCGATTCTGCGCCACCGTTCTGGCATCACGCATTTCAGATAAAGCCAAAATCGTGGCTTTCACCAAGTTGTGAGGATTGGAAGAACCTTTAGACTTGGCCAAACAGTCCTTTATGCCCGCACTCTCGCACACCGCACGCATGGCACCTCCCGCAACCACGCCGGTTCCCGTCGACGCGGGTTTGATGAACACCTCCGCGCCGCCGAACTTTGCTTCCTGCTCATGAGGCACGGTTCCGTTCAAGACAGGGACTTTCACCAGGTTTTTCTTGGCCGCTTCCACGCCCTTTGCGATAGCCGCCGTCACTTCTCCCGCCTTGCCAAGCCCCCAACCGATGATGCCGTTTCCGTTGCCTACCACGACTATTGCGGCGAATGTGAACGTCCTGCCGCCCTTGGTTACTTTGGTGACGCGGTTGATGGCGACCAACCTGTCTTTTAATTCGATATCACTGCTTATCTTAACTCTGTTGAATGCCATAATCCTTTAAAATTTAAGTCCACCGTTACGTGCAGCGTCTGCAACTTCCTTCACCCTGCCGTGATACAAGTAACCGTTGCGGTCGAAAACGACGGTCGTGATGCCTGCTTCCAAGGCTTTTTTGGCAATAAGCCCTCCCACTTTCGCGGCCTGCTCTTTCTTGGGCATGGCTTCCATGCCCAAGGAAGAAGCCGCCGTCAACGTTGTTCCCGTCGTGTCATTGATTATCTGGACATAGATTTGCCTGTTGCTTCTGAACACTGACATACGCGGACGCTCGGCAGTACCGGAAATCTTATTGCGTACCCTATGTTTGATCTTGATTCGTCTTTCTGTTTTCGTTATCATATCCCACTGCTTTTTTTAAATTACTTTGCACCAGCCGACTTTCCTGACTTCCTGCGAATTTGCTCGCCGACGAACAAGATACCTTTCCCTTTGTACGGCTCAGGCTTACGGAAAGAACGTATCTTGGCACAAACCTGTCCCAGCAATTGCTTGTCGCACGACTCCAATATGATAAGAGGATTCTTGTTCCTCTCGGATTTTGTCTCGACCTTGACCTCCTCCGGCAACTGTATGGCGATATTGTGCGTGTAACCGAGCGCGAATTCAAGCAAGTTGCCCTGATTGCTGACGCGGAAGCCCACGCCCACGAGTTCCATCCTCTTCACATAACCTTCGGAAACACCCACCACCATATTATGCACCAGAGAACGATACAGGCCATGGAAAGCTTGTTTCTGCTTCATTTCCACGGTGTCGTTCTGCTCATCAATGGCAAATACAATCTCTTGGCCGGTGATTTCGACTTTGATTGAAGGATGTACAGCCTGACTCATCTCTCCTTTCGGCCCCTTGACGGAAACCACGTTCCCCTCGTTCACGGATACCGTGACACCCGCAGGAATGTTAACCGGTAATTTCCCTATTCTCGACATATTATATATCCTCCAATTTAATACACGTAACAAAGCACCTCGCCGCCTATTTTCAGGTCGGAAGCCTCCTTGTCGGTCATCACGCCTTTGGACGTGGAAATGATAGCAATACCTAATCCGTTGATTACCCTCGGCATATCCTTATAACCGGTGTATTTCCGCAAGCCCGGCTTGGATATCCGGATCAGTTTCTTGATAGCGTTGACCTTGCTCGCCGTATCATATTTCAGTGCCACCTTGATTGTTCCCTGAGGGCCGTCGTCAACGAACTTGTAGTTCAAGATATAGCCTTTTTCGAAAAGAATTTTGGTGATTTCCTTTTTCAAATTCGATGCCGGAACCTCCACCACCCTGTGCTTTGCTTGAATGGCGTTCCTCAAACGCGTCAAATAATCTGCTATTGGATCTGTCATTTTGTGTAAGTATTAATTAATCGGGACTCTCCCGACAATATTAAACATGATGGGTCACCAGCTCGCCTTTTTCACGCCCGGTATCAAACCGCTTGAAGCCATCTCGCGGAATTGGATACGCGATATCCCGAATTGGCGCATATACCCCCTCGGACGCCCCGTCAGCTCGCAACGGTTGTGCAAACGAATGGGATTTGCATTCTTCGGAATCCGTTGCAATTTCTGAGCCGCCTCGAAAGCTTCCACCGGGCTTCCCGTATTCACGATTTTCTTCAAGGCGGCGCGCTTCGCGGCATACTTCGCTACCATCTTGGCTCTCTTTACCTCGCGAGCCTTCATTGATTCCTTTGCCATATTGTATCAATTGTTTTTAGCGTTCTTAAAAGGCAAGCCGAACTCCTTGAGCAAGGCGTAGCCTTCTTCGTCCGTCCTGGCCGTAGTCACGAAGGTGATGTTCATGCCAAGAATCCTGTCTATCGCGTCTATGTTGATTTCCGGGAATATGATTTGTTCCTGGATGCCCAAAGTGTAGTTTCCGCGCCCGTCCAACTTGCCTTCGATGCCCTTGAAGTCGCGGATTCGGGGCAAGGCCACGCGAATCAGCTTCTCCAGGAATTCATACATCCTCTCCCTGCGCAATGTCACCATTACGCCGATAGGCATCTTCCTGCGCAACTTGAAGTTCGCGATGTCCTTTTTAGAGAAGGTCGCCACTGCTTTTTGGCCCGTGATGGCCGAAATCTCGTTGATGGCGATGTCGATGATTTTCTTGTCCGCGGTGGCCATACCCAATCCCTGATTGATGACTATCTTCTTGAGTACAGGAATCTGCATGGAAGAAGTATAATTGAACTGTTTCATCAACGCAGGAGCTATGCGCTCCACGTATGCCTTTTTAAGACTTGCAGTATTTCCCATCACTTGATCTCCTCTCCTGATTTTTTAGCAAAACGAACCAACTTGCCGTCGGCATTCAATCTCCTCCCGATACGTGTCGGCTTGCCGGTTTTCGGATCCAGGACGTTCAAGTTCGAAATATGGATGGGAGCCTCCTGCCTTATAATGCCCCCTTGAGGATATTTCGCGCTCGGCTTCTGGCTCTTGGAAACCATGTTCAGGCCTTCCACGATGGCACGGCGTTTATCCACAAACACCTTCAACACCCTACCCGTCCGGCCTTTGTCATCGCCGGCATTCACGTAAACGGTATCACCTTTCTTGATATGTAACTTGCTCATCATCCTTGTTTTTAAAGCACTTCAGGCGCCAAAGAAACGACTTTCATGTTTGCGGCACGCAACTCGCGGGCAACGGGACCGAAGATGCGGCTCCCCCTCAACTCGCCCGTATTGTTCAAAAGGACGCAGGCGTTATCGTCAAAGCGGATATACGAACCGTCGGCACGGCGGATTTCCTTCTTGGTGCGAACTATCAAGGCCTTCGACACCGCACCTTTCTTGATATCACTTGACGGGATGACGCTCTTGACAGAGACGACAATCACATCGCCCACAGAAGCATAACGCCTTCTCGTCCCTCCCAAAACGCGGATACATAGGACTTCGCGAGCTCCGCTATTGTCCGCGACAACTAATCTGGATTCTGCCTGTATCATAACTACTTAGCCCTTTCTATGATTTCTACGACTCTCCATGTCTTCGTCTTGCTCAAAGGACGAGTTTCCATAATCAACACGGTATCACCCACGTGACAGTCGTTCTTCTCGTCGTGGGCATGGTATTTCTTCGTCTTGGAAACGAACTTGCCATAAATCGGATGTTTCTCCTTGAACTTGGCCGCCACGACAATGGTCTTGTCCATCTTGTCGCTTATCACGACCCCCGTCCTTGTCTTTCTTAAATTCCTGGCTTCCATGTGCAGACCATTATTATTTGTTAAGTTCTCTCTGGCGCAACACGGTCTTCATGCGTGCTATATTGCGACGTGCCGCCCTAATCTGTGAAGGATTCTCAAGCGGCGAGACGGAATGGTTCAACAACATCTGGGTGTAGTTCGCCTTTTCCGTCTGGATACGTTCCGCCAGTTTTTCGGTTGTCAATTCTCTTATCTCTGCAATCTTCATAATCAAGCATTTTTATCGTAATCGCGTCTGACAATAAACTTGGTCGTAACCGGGAGCTTCTGCGCAGCAAGGCGCAAAGCCTCCTTCGCGATCTCATAGGAAACGCCTTCCACCTCGAAGATGATGCGTCCCGGAGTGATGGGGAACACATATCCCACGGGGTCTCCCTTACCTTTGCCCATACGCACGTCGGCCGGCTTCTTCGTTATGGGCTTGTCTGGGAAGATGCGTATCCAAATCTGGCCCTCGCGCTGCATATAACGGGTCACGGCGACGCGCGCCGCCTCTATCTGACGGCTGGTAATCCAGTGCGTCTCAAGGGATTTTATTCCGAACGTCCCGAAAGCCAACTGGTTGCCGCGCTGGGCGTTACCCTTGCAACGGCCTTTCTGTGGTCTTCTGTATTTTGTTCTCTTCGGTTGTAACATAATTCCTGAAATTCAAATTTAACGATTGCTGTTCTTCTTCTTGCGGAAGTTCCTGCCGCTGTTTCCACCACGAGCGTTATCCTTCAACTGGGCGAAGTTCGGGGACAGGTCACGTTTGCCATATACCTCCCCGCGACAAATCCATACCTTGATGCCCAGCAGGCCGACTTTCGTCAAGGCTTCCGCCTGGCAATAATCAATGTCCGCGCGGAACGTGTGCAACGGGGTGCGCCCCTCCTTGTACATCTCGGACCGCGCCATCTCGGCACCATTCAAACGCCCGGATATCAAGATTTTGATGCCCTCGGCTCCGCTCCTCATCGTGTTGGCGATGGCCATCTTGATGGCGCGGCGATAAGCGATTTTGCCTTCCACTTGGCGTGCGATGTTGTTTGCCACAATCACGGCGTCAAGCTCAGGCCTCTTAATCTCGAAGATGTTGATTTGGATGTCCTTGTCCGTAACTTTCTTCAGCTCTTCCTTCAACTTGTCCACTTCCTGGCCGCCTTTCCCGATGATTAACCCCGGACGCGCGGTGCAAATCGTAATCGTCACGAGTTTCAACGTGCGTTCGATAACAATCCTGGATACGCCGGCCTGCGCCAAACGGGCGTTCAAGTACTTGCGGATTTTGCTGTCTTCCAACAACGAATCGCCAAACTTCCTGCCGCCGTACCAGTTAGAATCCCAGCCTCTGATAATGCCTAACCGGTTGCTTATCGGATTTACCTTCTGTCCCATACACCTTCAATTAATCTTTTGTTACAGTGTCCACGTACAAAGTCACGTGATTTGAACGCTTGCGGATTCGATGGCCTCTGCCTTGCGGAGCCGGCCTCATTCTCTTCAACGTGGGTCCGCAGTCGACATAAACCTTCGTCACGAACAACTCGCCGTCTTCAGCCTTGCGCTCGTTCTTTTGTTCCCAGTTTGCGATGGCGGAACGCAACACCTTCTCCACTTCGGCAGAAGCAGACTTAGAGGAGAACTTCAAAGTGCCAAGTGCCCTGTTCACCTCCATGCCGCGAATCAAATCCACCACATATCTCATCTTGCGCGGCGAGGAAGGCACATTCCGCGACTTGGCAAAATACTGGGTCTTGAGGGCTTCTTTTCTCTTTTCAGCCGCAATTTTCTTTCTTGCTCCCATTTATGATATTACTTTATTGTTTCAAAACAACCCCGCCCGCTTACTTCTTCTTGTTGCCGGCATGGCCGCCGAACTTGCGCGTGGGGGCAAACTCTCCCAGCTTGTGCCCGACCATGTTCTCGGTAACGTAAACAGGAATGAACTTGTTCCCGTTGTGGACTGCTATCGTGTGACCCACGAAATCAGGAGATATCATCGAGGCCCTGGCCCACGTCTTCACTACGCTCTTCTTGCCGCTCTCGTTCATGGCGAGGACTTTCTTCTCGAGCTTAACTTCGATGTACGGGCCTTTTTTTAATGAACGACTCATAATTCACTCACATTTGCTTGTTACTTCTTGTTACATCTTTCGATAATATACTTGTTGGACTGCTTCTTCGGGGATCTTGTCTTCAGCCCCTTGGCATACAATCCCTTGCGTGAGCGCGGATGTCCGCCGGACTGGCGGCCTTCGCCGCCTCCCATCGGGTGATCCACCGGGTTCATGACCACGCCGCGGTTATGCGGACGTCGACCCAACCAACGAGAGCGTCCAGCCTTGCCGGAACTTTCCAACGCGTGATCGGAGTTGCCCACGCTGCCTACGGTGGCCTTGCAAGTGCTGAGTATCTGGCGTGTTTCGCCTGAAGGCAACTTGACCACGCAGTAACGTCCCTCCCGAGAAGTCAACTGCGCGAAATTTCCGGCAGAGCGGACGAGCAGGGCGCCCTGGCCGGGGCGCAATTCGATGTTGTGAATCACGGTGCCCACCGGGATGTTCTCCAAGGGAAGCGCGTTGCCAATCTCTGGCGTCGCATCCTTTCCGGACATCAGCGTGTTGCCCACTTGCAAGCCGTTGGGAGCAATGATATAACGCTTTTCGCCATCTGCGTAAAACAGCAAGGCGATGCGAGCCGAGCGGTTCGGGTCGTATTCTATCGTCTTGACTACAGCAGGAACACCGTCTTTGTCTCTCTTGAAATCTATCAAACGATACTTCCTCTTGTGGCCGCCGCCCCGATAGCGCACCGTCATCTTCCCGACGTTGTTACGGCCGCCCGTCGCACGTTTTCCACGTACAAGAGACTTCTCTGGTACGGATGCAGTAATCTCTTCAAATGTACCAATAATCTTGTGCCTCTGCCCCGGTGTCGTGGGCTTAAATTTACGTACTGCCATCTCTTATTCAAATATTGCTGTAAAAATCAATGGTTTCGCCTTCCTTCAAGGTCACGATGGCCTTCTTGAAGGCGTTCGTGCGCCCTTTGACGAGGCCTGTCCTGGTGTAACGGCGCTTGGACTTGCCCGAATACCTGCAGGTGTTCACCGCCACCACGGTCACGTTGTACAAGTCTTCCACCTCTTTCTTTATCTCCAGCTTGTTGGCCTCGGGACGCACGATGAAGCCGAATTTGTTCTGCTTCTCCGTCATTGTGGTCATTTTCTCGGTGACCAACGGTTTGATGATATATCCCATAACGGTCTCTCTTCCTTTATTTTATTAAGACTTCGTCGACAACTTTGAGCGAATCTTCCGTCACGACCATGACATCCGCGTCCAACACCTTATATGTATTCAGCGAAGCCGCGGGCATGACATAGACACGTTGGATGTTACGAGCTGATAAATATACGTTTTTATTCGCATTCGGTAACACAAACAAGGCTTTCTTGCCGTCAACTTTAAGATTATTTATAATTTCAATGAACCTCTTCGTCTTCGGTTCCTCCATGGTGAAGTCCTCGACCACCACGATTGCGTTCTCTTTCGCCTTGTAGGACAGGGCCGACTTGCGCGCCAGGACTTTGACCTTCTTGTTCAACTTGAAACCGTAATCGCGGGGTTTCGGGCCGAACACCCGGCCGCCTCCCACCAACAAGGGGGATTTGATGTCGCCGCGCCGTGCGCCGCCGCCGCCCTTCTGCCGTCCTAACTTGCGGGTGGAGCCGCTCACTTCGCTTCTTTCCTTCGACTTGGCCGTGCCTTGCCGGCGGTTGGCCAAATACTGCTTCACGGCAAGGTAAATCACGTGGTCGTTGGGCTCGATGTTGAAGATGGCATCGTTCAAGAGCACTTTCCTTCCCGTATCTTCACCATTGATATTCAATACACTGACTTCCATCACTTTTCAACTATTACGATTGAACCATTGTAACCGGGCACCGAACCCTTGATGAGGAGCAGGTTGTGTTCCGGGATTACTTTTAACACTTGCAGGTTTTGTGCGGTCACGCGTGCGTTGCCCATCTGTCCGGCCATGCGCAAGCCCTTGAATACCTTGGCGGGGTAGGAGCAAGCGCCGATGGAACCGGGCTTGCGGGTACGGTTGTGCTGGCCGTGGGTAGTCTGGCCTACGCCGCCGAAGCCGTGACGCTTGACTACGCCTTGGAAGCCTTTGCCTTTCGAAGTCCCGATCACGTCCACGTAAACGGTTCCCTCGAACATGTCCACCGTTACGGTGTCACCTAAATTCAACTCTTGTTCGAAACCTTTGAACTCGGCCAAGTGTCTCTTGGGAGTGGTACCGGCTTTCTTGAAGTGTCCCATGAGAGGAGCGGTGGTGTTCTTCTCCTTGGCCTCCTGGAAGCCAAGCTGAACGGCCGCGTAACCGTCCTTCTCCACACTCTTGATTTGAGTTACCACGCAAGGACCTGCTTCGATAACAGTGCATGGAACATTCTTTCCATCGGCACTGAACACGGATGTCATTCCGATTTTCTTTCCTAATAATCCTGGCATTTCAATCGTTTTTTATGTCTCTATACTTTTATTTCCACCTCCACGCCGCTCGGCAATTCGAGCTTCATCAAGGCATCCACGGTCTTCGCGGTGGAGCTGTAGATGTCTATCAGCCTCTTGTAGGAGGACAGCTCGAACTGTTCGCGGGCTTTCTTGTTCACGAATGTCGAGCGGTTCACCGTGAAAATGCGCTTGTGCGTGGGGAGCGGTATCGGCCCGCTCACTATCGCGCCCGTTACCTTCACCGTCTTCACAATCTTCTCTGCCGACTTGTCTACCAAGTTGTGGTCGTAGGATTTCAGCTTGATCCTGATTTTCTGACTCATATTGTCTTACTTGTTTGATGATTAATGAGCGGGCCGGAGGCGTGCCGGTTAAGAGTCATTCGCTAACCGGAAGCCCCGCCCCGCTTGTTGTCCTTATACCAAATCTGTACGTCCTTTCATTTCTTCCAGCACTGTCTTGGCTATCGAGCTTGCCACGGGGGCATGGTGGTCGTATGTCATGGACGAAGTGGAGCGTCCGGAAGTGATTGTGCGCAACACCGTCACGTAACCGAACATTTCGGCCAGCGGCACCATCGCCTTCACGATGCGCGCACCGCTGCGGCTGGTGTCCATGCCTTCCACCTGCCCGCGCCGCTTGTTCAAGTCGCCGATCACGTCGCCCATGTTTTCCTCGGGTGTCACCACCTCCAGCTTCATCATAGGTTCCAGCAACACGGGCTTGGCCTGGGCGCAAGCGTTCCTGTAAGCCTGCATGGCGCATATTTCGAACGACAGCTGGTCTGAGTCCACCGGGTGGAACGAGCCGTCGAGCAGTTCCACTTTCAGGCTGTCCATCGGGTAGCCGCCCAGTATGCCGTTCTTCATCGCGTTCTCGAAGCCTTTCTGCACGGAGGGGATGAATTCCTTGGGGATGTTGCCGCCGGTCACCTTGTTCACGAACTGCAGCCCGCTCCCCTCGAAGTCGTCGTCCACCGGACCCACGTTCACGATGATGTCGGCGAACTTGCCCCGTCCGCCGGTTTGTTTCTTGTACACCTCGCGACGGTTCACCGTCTTCGTTATGGCCTCCTTGTAGTTCACCTGGGGCTTGCCTTGGTTGCATTCCACCTTGAACTCGCGTTTCAGGCGGTCGATGATGATGTCCAGGTGCAGCTCACCCATGCCGGAAATTACCGTCTGCCCCGTCTGTTCGTCAGTCTTCACCGTGAACGTGGGGTCTTCTTCGGCCAGCTTGGCCAGACCGTTGGACAGCTTGTCCAAGTCCTTCTGCGTCTTCGGCTCCACGGCAATGCCGATGACGGGGTCGGGGAAATCCATGGACTCCAGCACGATGGGGGCATCCTCGTCGCACAGGGTGTCGCCCGTGCGTATGTCCTTGAAGCCTATGCCGGCACCTATGTCGCCCGCCCCGATGACATCCACCGGGTTCTGGTGGTTCGAGTGCATCTGGAACAGGCGCGAGACGCGTTCCTTCTTGCCCGAACGGGAATTATAGATGTAAGAGCCGGCCTCCAGCTTGCCCGAATAGACGCGGATGAACGTCAGCCGGCCCACGTAAGGGTCTGTGGCTATCTTGAAGGCCAAGGCAGAGGTCTTTTCTTCCTCCGACGGCTTGCGGTCTTCCTCCTCCCCGGTGTCGGGATTGGCGCCCACGACGTTCGGCGTGTCCAACGGGGAAGGCAGGAAGGCGCAGACATAGTCCAGCAACGTCTGCACGCCCTTGTTCTTGAACGAAGAGCCGCAAAGCATGGGTGTCATTTTCATCGTCACGGTAGCGGTGCGCAAGGCGCGGAGTATCTCCTCCCCCGTAATCGTGGACGGGTCGTCGAAATACTTGCCCATCAGTTCCTCGTCGAACTCGGCCGCCTTCTCCAACATCTTGTCCCTCCACTCCTCGGCCTCGGCCTGCAGGTCGGCGGGGATTTCCGTCTCGGTGTAATCGGCGCCCAGCGTCTCGTCGTGCCACAAGATGGCCTTCATCTTTATCAGGTCGACCACCCCCTTGAAGTTCTCTTCCGAACCGATGGGTATCACCACCGGGCAGGGGTTGGCTCCCAACACATCTTTCATCTGGCGTATTACCTCGAAGAAGTCGGCACCGGAGCGATCCATCTTGTTGACATAGCCTATGCGCGGCACGTTATACTTGTCTGCCTGGTGCCATACCGTTTCCGACTGCGGTTCCACCCCGCCCACCGCGCAGTACGCGGCCACGGCCCCGTCCAGCACGCGCAGCGAGCGTTCCACCTCCGCCGTGAAGTCCACGTGTCCCGGAGTGTCTATCAAGTTTATCTTGTAAATCTGGCCGTTCCATTTCCAATGGGTCGTCGTGGCGGCCGAAGTAATGGTGATGCCGCGCTCCTGCTCCTGAGCCATCCAGTCCATTGTGGCGGCGCCGTCGTGCACCTCTCCGATCTTGTGCGTGAGTCCCGTATAATAAAGGATGCGCTCCGAAGTCGTGGTCTTGCCGGCATCGATATGAGCCATGATGCCGATGTTGCGCGTCAAATGTAAGTCCTGCCTTACCATTGCTAAGCCGCGTTAGAATCTGAAGTGCGCGAAGGCGCGGTTGGCTTCGGCCATGCGGTGCATGTCTTCCTTGCGCTTGAAAGCGCCTCCCTGCTGGTTATAAGCGTCCATGATTTCCGCCGCCAGCTTGTCCGCCATCGTCTTCCCGCCGCGCTTGCGTGCGTAAAGTATCAGATTTTTCATCGAGACGGACTCCTTGCGCTCGGGGCGGATTTCCGTCGGCACCTGGAACGTGGCGCCGCCCACGCGGCGCGACTTCACCTCCACCTGCGGGGTGACGTTTTCCAACGCGGTTTTCCAAATCTCCAACGCGCTTTTCTCCTCGCTGGCCATTTTGGTTTTCACGGTGTCGAGAGCCGCATAGAAAATCTCGTAAGACAGGTTTTTCTTCCCGTCGTACATCAGGTGGTTCACGAACTTGGAAACTTTCACGTCGTGATAGACCGGATCCGGCAGTATCACGCGTTTCTTCGGTTTTGCTTTTCTCATCTCAAAACGTTTTTCAGTTTGGCTGTACTTCGATAATCTTCAACCCTCCCGCCGGAGCATTTACTCAACCTTCAGCTTGACAAACCAAAACTAATGAATAATAAGTCCTTTTTTTGAAGCCGTGCCGTTTATTTCTTGCCCGTCTTGCCGGCCTTGGGACGCTTCGCCCCGTACTTGGAGCGGCGTTGCGTGCGGTTGGCCACGCCGGCCGTGTCCAGGGTGCCGCGCACGATGTGGTAACGCACGCCCGGGAGGTCCTTCACGCGCCCCCCGCGCACCAATACGATGGAGTGTTCCTGCAAGTTGTGGCCCTCGCCCGGGATATAGGAGTTCACCTCCTTCATGTTTGTCAAACGCACGCGGGCGACCTTGCGCATCGCCGAATTGGGTTTCTTCGGCGTGGTAGTGTACACGCGGACGCACACGCCGCGGCGCTGGGGACAATTGTCCAACGCCGGCGACTTGCTCTTGTCCGCCAACGCTGTTCTACCCTTTCTCACCAATTGCTGAATTGTAGGCATTGTTCTTCGTTTTTTAATTTTATTTTTTGTTTTTTCGATTCTGATCCCGTGAAAGCACGTCACGCACTTTTTAGGCCGCGAAGTTACGAATTTTATTCCGATTTGCAATCCGCTTTCCCTATCATTTGAGCCCGAACACGCCTACAAGGCACCCCGCAACGCGGTTTATTAACCTTTTTTAATCACAAGAAGTGTTTTTTGTGATTCTAAGGCGGGGCAAGGGAGTAGGTCAGGCCTCCCCTTTGCCGATTTTGAACGATGCCGCGTTGCGGGGCGTGCCGCGGTGTATGTTTATCTCCCCGAAGTTGCGTTCGTACTTGTTTATGTTTTCCTGCAAGGCAAAAAGCAGGCGCTTGGCGTGCTCGGGCGCCATGATGACCCGGGATTTCACGCTTGCCTTGGGCATGCCGGGCATCACGCACACGAAGTCTATGATTACCTCGGACGAGGAATGCGCAATCATGGCCAGGTTCGCATAAATCCCCTGAGCCGCTTCCTGACTGATTTCTATTTGCAACATGCTATCCTGTCGCGGCTTTTCTTCATTTCCACTCATAACCTTTGGTTTTTATGTGACACTTTCCTGTACATGGGCGCGAAGTTACGACAAAACCGCGAGATTTTACGCCGTCCGCACAAAATCTCGCGTTCCCGTCCGCAAGTTTGCGGACGGGAACGCCCGGAAAACCTTTGCGGAATCGCGGCCAAAGACGGAGGCCGGACGAATCGGCGGCGGGAATGCCCTTGCGGAATACGCCTGCAAGGTTCCCACGACCGCAACGCGAAGGCGCGTGAAAGGCAACCATGGCTTGTCTCGGTGACAGAATGTCAAAATGTCATTCCGTACCCTCCGAAAATCGCTCGTTTCGGGCCGTTTGCGGAGCCGGTCGGAAAAAACCGATTTTCGCGCAGCTTTCAGGAACCGATTCGTCAGCATGAAGGCTGATTTTCTTTCTTTCGGGAGAGGAAAAGGGGCAAAACGTACGCTCGCGGACGGTATTACGTAAGCGTAATGACGGTTTTGCCGACACTTCGACAGCTTGGTTTCGAGGGCGGAGAGGACTCAAAGAGAAGATAAAAAACGTTAACGGCAGACCTGAAATCCGTTTTCAGCTAATTTTTCCCGAAAAAGGCCGAGACTGAAGTCGCGACGACACGGCAAAAAAAATGTTTTGTCACCTCGTTCGGAAATTTTTCTCGGCACAAAATCGGGGCGTTTCGGTTAAACGACGTGAAAATCGAGGCCGAAATGCAAAAACATGTATCCGAAACAGCCCGGAATCTCTCTATTTCGAGGTTTTTGAATCGGGGGACGGTAAGGAATATCTGCCTTTTCATGCCAAAAAGACAGGGAAACCACGTTATTGGCGACAAAATGAGATTTCGCGCATGCCGGGAGCGGAAACGAACTCCCCACCCTGCCGGACGCACGGGCACTGCCCAAGGCCGACTACCCGCCGCGCGGGGAAAAACCCCGTTCCCGTCCGTGCCGGGCTGGCGAATCGAGCCGGAGAAGTCCGGCGGGCAGACTTCCCGCGAGGAGAAAGACTTCGGAGACCTGCAAAAAATTGACGGAACCTTTTGCCTCTTCCCGCGAAAGGCGTACCTTTGCGGGCGGAACAAACCAAAAATTCATGAAGCAAGAGGCATCTTCACATTTCACCCCCCCAATCGCGATGCAAGTACAATAACATAAATGCCTTGCGTGCATTGTCGGCCATCGGCATAGCCATTTTCCACTACCGGCACGAACTTCCGGTGAAGCCCGGCATGGGATGGGCGGGCGACACGTTGGTGAGTTGGTTTTGCAAATTCGTCATGTTGTTTTTCATGATTAGCTGTTTCTCCCTCTGTTGCGGCTATTATGAAAAGATGAAGAGAGGGAGGGTTTCCCCGAACGAGTTCTATACCAAAAGATACAGGCGGCTGTTGCCGTTCTTCGGCTTCATGAGCGTGCTTGGCGTGGCGACGGATTTTTCCGGACGCAGCGTGGCGGAGGGATTCATGAACTGCACCCTGACTTTCGGTCTCTTGCCGGACTACGCTTTCGGCGTCATCGGCGTGGGCTGGTTCCTGGGCTACATTTTCCTTTTCTACATGTTGTTCCCCTTTTTCGTGTTCCTGCTCGACAACAAGCGAAGAGCATGGCTCGTGTTCGGCTTGGCACTGGTAGTCAATTACCTGTGCCAAGAGTACTTCCTCACGGACTTTGCCGCGAATTTCAACCAAAACTGGAACATGCTTTATTCAGCCCCCTACCTGCTGGCCGGAGGCCTGTGCTTCCTCTACCGCGACGCGCTGCACCGTTTTGCGGCGAAAGCCGGGAACTACCTGTTGGCCGCATGCCTGGCTATGAACGCCTTGTACTTCGCCGGCGTGTGGATGTCCGCATGGACTTTGCATTCGTTCTACCCCCTGCTGGCGGTGTTCACGCCGTGGCTGATTTACTCCATGGGGCCGGACCACCGTTGGATGCACAACAAGGTGATGGATTTCCTGAGCGGCATTTCACTGGAAATATATCTGTGCCACCCGATGATGTACCGCGTAGTGGAAACCGCGCACCTTGAAAGGGTGACACATGACGGCAACCTGCTCTTCGCCGTGACTTGCGTGGCAGGAATCGGGCTGACCATCGCATTCTCATGGTGCGCGAAGAGGGCGATTCAATTCGGCTGTCACCGTCTCGCCGTCTGGCATACATCTTTTTTGAAGAAACCCGAAAACCCTTGAGCATCGCGTGCCGGGAAACCCAACCCGGTTTTTCTTGTCCGGGTCTGCCTTCTTGGCCGCGCCGTCCGGCATGAGGGCAGAGGCAACCGGCAATACTCGGCGAACACGTCCGTCGCCGTTTTTTTAACGGCGGCATCGTTGGGCGGTGACGGGGGGGGAAAAAAGCGTATTTTTGCACGGGAAAAAATAGAATATTCATGCATAGCAGGGAAGAAGAGAAGGAGGCTTTCGGACGGCTTCTCGACGTGCTGGACACGTTGCGCGAGAAATGTCCGTGGGACAGGAAGCAGACGAACGAGAGTTTGCGTCCGAACACGATAGAGGAGACCTTCGAGTTGTGCGACGCCTTGATGAAAGGCGACAAGAAAAACATCTGCAAGGAACTGGGAGACGTGTTGCTGCACGTGTGCTTCTATGCCAAGATTGCCTGCGAGACGGGTGATTTCGACATCGCGGACGTGTGCGACAGACTGACGGAAAAGCTCGTTTTCCGCCATCCGCACGTGTATGGCGATGTCCATGCCGACACCGCGGGGCAGGTAGTCCGGAACTGGGAACAAATCAAACTGACGGAGAAAGACGGAAACGCGGGCGTGCTGGGAGGCGTGCCGGATGCCTTGCCTTCGCTCATCAAGGCTTACCGCATCCAGGACAAGGCGCGTAACGTCGGCTTCGATTGGGAAAAGAAAGAGGACGTGTGGGACAAGGTGAGGGAAGAACTCGACGAGTTGCGGGCGGAACTGGCCAAAGGAGACAAGGAGAGATGCACCGAAGAGTTCGGCGATTTCCTTTTCAGCGTCGTCAATGCCGGGCGGCTTTACCATATCAATCCCGACAACGCGCTGGAACGCACGAACCTCAAGTTCATCCGGCGCTTCAACCATGTGGAACAGCATGCCGCCCGGCAGGGCAAGTCTTTGAAGGACATGACCTTGGGAGAAATGGACGCGCTTTGGAACGAAGCGAAGGAACTGGAGCGCAAGGGAGAATTGTAAGGAAAGTTCAGGTCGCGCGTTCCGTCGGCAAAGCATCATGCCGCCGAAGCGGACTTTTCACGATGCAGAGGCCGCTTGCGCGATGCCGAACGCCGAACCGGACGCACGGCCTCATGAGAGCGGCCTTACGAATCCGGCTTCCGTTTCACGG
>CAZGBV010000030.1:0-22563 GCA_964523985.1 uncultured Paraprevotella sp. | reverse complement strand
CAGGCGGAGAGTCCTTCCGCGACCTTTATGCCCGCGTGGCGGACTTCCTGGACGAGCTTCGCCGCAAGGATTACCGTCGCGTGGCCGTCTTCGCCCACGGCGGAGTGCTGGTCTGTGCCCTTGCCTATGCCGACATCATCCCGCCAGAAGACGGTTTCAAACACCTGACCCCGTGCGGTGGGGTGGTGAAAATCAACCTCTGAACGGCTTGACGGCTGGATCTGAAATCCGGTCACGGCCGGGATTCGGGCGGTTTTTGGCGATAAGAACGAGTGTACGGAGACAAACGGTTATCGGGAGATATGAATTTACCGCAACTTTCCAAGACAAGCCGTTTTCCATTTATTCCTCTCGACCAACGAACCTTGTTTCAAGAAAGGCGACATCCAATCTTCATGTCATGACATCTGCCGGAGATACACGAGGCCGACGAGGAGGCCTTAGTTACGAGACACCTGCTTCACGCCCTTTACCGTCTTCAGTTTCTTTTCCAGCCGTTGCAGGCGGCTCGTGTCGTCGAGCATGACGGTCAGCGTCCCGGAGAACAAGCCGTCGTGGGAGTCGATGCTGATGCTCCGCAACGAAATCTTCTCCTCCTTGCTGATGATGGACGTGATGTTGTTCACGATGCCCAAATCGTCGTTCCCGACAACTTTGAGCGTAACGGGGTACTGGCTTCCGCGCTTGCCGGCCCACCTCGCCTCCACGATGCGATAACCGAACCGCCTACGGAGTTCCTGCGCGTTGGGGCAGTCCCGGCGGTGTATCTTGATGCCGCCGTTCACCGTGACGAAGCCGAACACATCGTCCCCGTATATCGGCTGGCAACACCTGGCCGGCGAGAAGTCCAGTCCTTTCAGGTTTTGGTCTATCACCAGCACGTTGTCGCCCGTCCCACCTTCGAATCCCGTTTCTGGCGCCACGCTGTAGTTTCCCGCGCTGGGAGCCGGAGCGTGCCCGATTGTCCCCGCCTCCGTCTTTTGCCGTTCGGCGTACAAGTCGAGCACCTCGTTGATGCCTGTCGTCCCGTCTGCCAGGCTCTTGTAGAAGTCCGTCACCACCTTGAACCCGAGTTTCTTGATGACGTGCATCAAGGTCGGCTCGTCGTACTCGATTTTCCGGTTCTTGAATTTGCGTTCCAACAATTCCTTGGCAAAGGCACCCTGTCTGGCCTGCATTTCCTTGAGAGCCTGCCGGATTTTAATCCGCGCCTTTCCCGTCACGACGAAGTTCAGCCAGTCCTGCTTGGGCGACTGGTTGTTAGCGGTCAGGACTTCCACCTGGTCACCGCTATTCAGCTTCTGGCGGAGAGGCGCGTTCCTGCCGTTAATCTTGGCACCGACGCAGCGGTCGCCCACGTTGGTGTGGACAGCGTAGGCGAAATCCAGCACGGTGGCTCCTTTCGGGAACTTGAACAAGTCGCCCTTTGGGGTGAACACGAACACTTCGTCCTCGCAAAGTCCCATCTTGAACTGGTCCATGAGCCGGAGGTCGTCGTTGTTTTCCAACGCGCTGCGTATGTTGTTGAGCCACTCGTCCACCCCGCTCTCCCCGTTCTTGACACCTTTGTACCTCCAATGTGCGGCCAGCCCCCGCTCGGCTACCTCGTCCATCCGCTCTGAACGGATTTGCACTTCCACCCACTTGTTCTCAGGTCCCAGCACCGTGATGTGCAAACTCTCGTAGCCGTTGCTCTTGGGGATGGACAGCCAGTCCCTCAGCCGTTTGGGGTTGGGCTGGTACATGTCAGTGACAATGGAATAGACCTTCCAACATTCTATCTTTTCCATTTCGGGCGCGGAGTTCAGGATGATGCGTATGGCGAACAAGTCGTAAATGCCCTCCACCCCGCAATGTTGCTTCTTCATCTTCTGCCAGATGGAATGTATGCTTTTGGTGCGCCCCTTCATGTGAAACTTCAGGCCGGTCTCTCTCAACTTTTCGTCAATCGGGCGGATGAACTTCTCCATATATTCGTCGCGCGACTTCTTAGTGGCGTTCAGCTTCTCCCTTATCAGATAGTAAGCGTCGTGTTCCAGATATTTCAGCGACAGATCCTCCAGCTCGCTTTTCAGGCGGTACAGCCCCAGCTTGTGAGCCAGCGGGGCGTACAAGTAAGCCGCCTCTTCCGATACCTTGCGCCGGGCTTCCCCGTTTTCCGCGTCCTTTATCTTGCGCATGATGTTCACGCGGTCGGCTATCATGATGAACACGACGCGCATGTCCTCGGCAAACGAAAGGAGCAGGCTGCGGAAATTCTCGCTCTCCACCACGGGGTTCTTCTCATAGAGTTCCAAGACCCGGTTCAAGCCTCTGACGATGCCGGCCACATCGGCTCCGAACTCCCGTTCCACGTATTCCGGAGCACAGAAGCCGGAGCGCACGCATCCATGCAACATGATGCCGAGTATGGCTCCCCGCGTCGGCCCTATTTCCGAGGCAACGACCAAGGCCGTCTCCATGTCGTAGAGGACGGGATTCATCCCGAACACGTTCCTCCGGATGAGGCCGCGTCCAGCCGCGCCGCCAAGGCACGCCTTCAGCTTCTCGCCGTCGCCGGGACAGAGCGCGTCGCCCGAAAGCCTGAGAAGCTCCCTGTACAACCGCGCGAGCCGCACCTTCTCTTGTGCCGAGAAAAAAGCGTCACCTTCCATAATCCCCCCTGTTTTTTCCTCAAAGGTAGCGTTTTTTTGCCCAAACCCTTACCCGTTTGACTAAAAAAGCCTATATTTGAATGTTTTTTCAAGGAAAGTATAAAAACGGTTATGTGATATGTTGACAGCAGACGACAAGGCCATGTTGGCCGGAAAAGGAATTACGGAAGAGCAGATAGAAGCTCAGTTGCGCACTTTCAAGAAAGGATTTCCCTTCCTGAAGCTGAAGGCGGCCGCCTCGCCGGGGCACGGTGTCCTGACCCTTTCCGCGGAAGAGTGCAAGCATTACGAGGAGGCATGGAACGCCTACAAGGAAAAGGGGAACACGATATGCAAGTTCGTCCCCGCCTCGGGCGCGGCCAGTCGTATGTTCAAGAACATGTTCGAGTTCCTGGACGCGGATTACGACGTGCCGACCACCGACTTCGAGAAGACGTTCTTCGCGGGAATCCACGACTTCGCGTTCTACGACGAACTGGACGCGACCTGCAAGAAGAACGAAGGGCGCGGGGTCGACGAGCTGATGGCCTTCGGCCTATATAAAAAGGTGGTGGCGAATATGCTCCGCGCGGAAGGCTTGAACTACGGACAGTTGCCCAAGGGGCTGCTTAAGTTCCACCGCTACGAGGAAGGCTCGCGCACTCCGCTCGAGGAACATCTGGTAGAAGCGGCCTTGTACGCCGCCAGCAAGGGAAAGGCCGAAGTGCATTTCACCGTGAGCGCGGAACACGAGGCCTTGTTCAAGGCTTTGGCGAAAGAGAAGTTGCCGGTTTACGAGAAGACTTACGGGGTGAAGTACCACGTCACGTTCTCCGAGCAGAAAACATCCACCGACACGCTGGCCGCCACGATGGACAACGAGCCGTTCCGCGTGGACGGCAAGCTGTTGTTCCGTCCCGGAGGACACGGCGCACTCATCGAGAACCTGAACGACCTGCAGGCCGACATCGTGTTCGTGAAAAACATAGACAACGTGGTGCCAGACCGCCTGAAGGGGGATACGGTGACCTACAAGCAGGTGCTGGCCGGCATACTGGTGGAACTGCAACGGAAGGCTTTTGCCTACCTGCGCAAGCTGGACAGCGGGGACTACTGCCACGCGGACATAGAAGAAATCATACGCTTCGTGCAGCAAGCTCTCTTCTGCCGCCGCGAGGACGTGAAGGAACTGGAAGATGCCGACCTCGTCATCTACCTGCGCAAGAAGCTGAACCGCCCGATGCGCGTCTGCGGCGTGGTGAAGAACGTGGGCGAGCCGGGAGGCGGCCCGTTCCTGGCTTACAACAGCGACGGCACGGTATCGTTGCAAATCCTCGAAAGCAGCCAAATCGATGCCGGCAATCCGGAATACGTAGCCATGTTCAAGAACGGGACGCACTTCAACCCCGTGGACTTGGTTTGCGCGGTGAAAGACTACAAGGGAAACAAGTTCAACCTGCCCGACTACGTGGACCGCAACACGGGATTCATCTCCCGCAAGAGCAAGAACGGGAAGGAACTCAAGGCTCTGGAGTTGCCCGGATTGTGGAACGGGGCGATGAGCGACTGGAACACCGTGTTCGTGGAAGTGCCGCTTAGCACGTTCAACCCGGTGAAGACAGTGAACGACCTCCTGCGCGAGCAGCACCGTTGACCCGGGAAACTCGCCGACGCACATCATACATAATTTGACATGACGAAAAAAATCTTATTGCTGGGATCCGGGGAATTGGGGAAGGAGTTTGTCATCGCCTGCAAGCGCAAGGGACAGCACGTGATTGCCTGCGATTCTTACGTGCACGCGCCGGCCATGCAGGTGGCCGACGAGTGCGAAGTCTTCCACATGCTCGACGGGGACGCGCTGATGGCCGCAGTGGAAAAGTACAAACCGGACATCATCGTCCCCGAGATAGAAGCCATCCGCACGGAAAAGCTCTACGACTGCGAGAAGATGGGCATTCAAGTGGTTCCGAGCGCGAGAGCCGTGAACTTCACCATGAACCGGAAGAAAATCCGGGAGCTGGCTCATACGGAACTCGGACTGAAGACGGCGGACTACCGCTACGCCCGTACTTTCGACGAGTTGGAAGCGGCCGCCGAGGCGGTGGGCTTCCCCTGCATCGTCAAGCCCTTGATGAGCTCTTCCGGACACGGGCAAAGCAAGGCGGACGGCCCAGGCGAACTGGCGCACGCCTGGGAGTACGCCTGCAGCGGGGCACGCGGCGACGTGAAAGAGGTAATCGTGGAGCAGTTCATCCCCTTCGACAGTGAAATCACGCTCCTGACCGTGACGCAGAAGGACGGCTCCACCCTGTTTTGCCCGCCGGTCGGCCATGTGCAAAAGGGAGGGGACTACCGCGAGAGCTTCCAGCCCGCCGCCGTCTCTCCCGAGATGCTGAAAGAGGCGCAAGATATGGCGACGAAAATCACGGGTGCGCTGACCGGGGCGGGCATCTGGGGCGTGGAGTTCTTCCTGAGCGGCAAGCACGGGGTGATATTCTCCGAGTTGAGCCCCCGCCCGCACGACACGGGGATGGTGACCTTGGCGGGCACGCAGAACCTCTCGGAATTCGAGCTGCACTGCCGCGCCGTCCTGGGTCTGCCGATACCGGAAATCACGCAGGAGCGGATGGGTGCCAGCGCGGTCATCCTTTCGGGAACGGAAAGCCGCGGGAGGGCGCCGAGGTATTCCGGGGAGGAGGAGGTGTGTGCGGCGACGAACACCTACCTGCGCATCTTCGGGAAACCGGAAGCCCATGTGGGGCGCCGCATGGGAGTGGTGGTCTGCTGGGACAGGCTCGATGCCGACCAGGAAGCGTTGAGGGAAAAATGCAAGTCCTTGGCAAGCAAAGTTAAAGTATATTAACGCAAACACGAGAAATCGAGATACAGAGTGTTTTTCCAAAGAAAAGATATACCTTTGTATCCGATTTGCGACAATAGCTCAGTCGGTAGAGCATTGGCTTCCCAAGCCGAGGGTCGCGGGTTCGAGTCCCGTTTGTCGCTCGCTTTCATAGTTGTGGCTTACCTTTCATGACTGTAATAATCGCCGTCGTCTTGTTGTTGGGATATTGCGCCATTGCGGCAGAACACGTCACCAATGTCAACAAGGCCGCCGTGGCGATGTTTTTCGGTGTCATAGCATGGACACTCTACATGGTGGCGGGGAAACAGTATGTGGAAGCAATGCACGCGGCAGAATACGCCGACTTCCTGAACGGAGACGCGCCGAGCGTCACTTCCCTCAAGAATTTCATCGCCGGTCATGTCTTCATCGGCCACGTGGCGGACATCTGCCAAATCGTGCTTTACCTGCTGGCCACCATGTCCATTGTCGACCTGCTCAACTCGAACGGTTGCTTCGACTTCATCAGCGAGTGGATCATGACCCGCAACAGCAAGCGCCTTTTGTGGACTGTGGCTCTCATCACCTACGGCTTGTCGGCCAACCTCGACAACCTGACCACGGCACTGATGATGTTTGTCATCGTGCGGCAACTCTTGCCGGAAAACCATTACCGGATGTATTACGGGGCGGTTATCGTCATAGCGGCCAACGCCGGCGGTTGCCTCACGGTGATAGGCGACGTGTCCACCCTGATGCTATGGGTCAAGGGAGCGGTCACGCCATCGAACTTCTCCGGTGCCATGTTCCTGCCGTCGGTCGCGGCCATGGCCATACCCACGTATCTGATTTCCATAAAATTGCCCGAACAGGCGGACATCTATACGCCCCGCATCCGCTACCGGGGCGACGACACGACGCTGACACGCTGGCAACGCATCCTGATGCTTTTCGTGGGCATCGGGGGGCTGTGGTTCATTCCCACGTTCCATAACCTTACCAAGTTGCCTCCTTTCGTCGGTGCCCTGTGCGTATTGGCGCTTTTCAGCGTCGTGAACGAGTTGTGCAACCGGCGGCTCATCAAGTCCGAACAACCGTTCTTCCGTCCCACGCCGCGCTTCATGCAGACGGAAAGCATACAGACTATCCTGTTCTTCATAGGGGTGAGCATGGCCATCTCCGCCATCCAGGAGACGGGAGCACTCCACGCACTCGCCTTGTGGTGCGACAGGCACATCCACAACATCTACGTGTACAGCCTGATACTGGGAGGCATCTCCGCTTTCCTCGACAACGTGGCTCTCGTGCTGGCCAGCGTGTCCATGTACGACGTGGGAGAGTTGGCAGAATTCATTCCGGGCATGGATTTGGACTATCTTCACTCTTTCGCGTTAAACGGCAGATATTGGCAGTTGGTGGCATACAGCGGGGGCATCGGCGGATGCCTGTTGTCCATCGGTTCCACGGCCGGGTATGCCCTGATGAAAAGCGAGAACATGTCCATCTGGTGGTATCTCCGCCACATCTCCGGCAAGGCCATGGCGGGTTGGCTTGCAGGCCTCGGGATTTATTTCTTCATCGATTCGTTTATCAGATAGGCGGCTTCGGGAAAGAGGCCACCGGGGTGTCACGGCCATGCCGCGAAACAGAAAATGCCGGGCATACGGGAAAGAAACCCGCGCATGCCCGGCATTTTCCCGGAAGCGGTGCGCACAGTCACGCCATCGTGCCGCCCATGATGTCCAGCAACTCGTTGGTGATGGCTTGCTGGCGTCCCTTGTTGTACAAGATAGTAAGTTCTTGTATCAGGTCGTTGGCGTTGTCCGTGGCAGTCTGCATGGCCATGCTCCGCGCCGCATGCTCGGAGGCGTTGGAATCCAAAAGGGTGGCATAGACTTTCAGCTTCAGCACCTCGGGAATCAGTCCGGCCAACAAGGCCTCCTTCGAAGGTTCTATCAGATAGTAGGCCAGCTTTCCGCCTGTGGTGGTTACGGCCTTGGCAGACAGGTCTATCGGCAGATACACCGAATTGGTGAGCACCTGCGAGCCGGCGGATTTGAAGTGATGGTAAATGAAGTCCACCCTGTCTATGTCTCCCGACAGGAAACGGTCGCACAGTTCCGCCGCCATCTTCTCGCATTCCGCGTAGTTAGGCTTGTCGGCCATGTGCGTATAGTCCCCGGCAGCGATGAATCCCGATTTCTTCACCGCGTCAGCGACCTTCCTTCCCACGGGATAGACCACGAGGTCTTCTTTCCTCATTTGCGGATACCTGCCCGCCCACCGGCGGAAGGAGCGTATGACATCGGTATTGAACCCGCCGCACAGACTGCCGTTGGAAGAGAAAGCCACCACGGCGGCACGCTTCACTTCCCGTTGCTCGGCAAAGGGCGACACGATGTCTTCGTCGGCTTGCAGGAAGTGGGCCATTATGGCCGACATTTGCCGCTCGTAAGGCAACATTCCCGCGATGGCTTCCTGCGCCTTGTGTAGCTTGGCGGAAGCCACCATCTTCATGGCCGACGTGATTTTCAGTGTACTGTTGACCGAAAGAATCCTGCCCTTTACCTCTCTCAACGATGCCATGGCCTGTTATTTTTTGAACAACAAAAGGGTGGATTGAGCCACCTCTTCGATGGTCTTGGCCACCTGCCCGTCTATGCTCCCTCCTTCCAGAACGTCCAGGACATCCTTGCGATGCGACGCGCGCAGGTTTTCCAGGAATTCGTGTTGGAAGCCGATGACCTGGTCGATGCGTATGTCGCGCATCAGCCCGTGCGTGCCGCAGTAGAGTATGGCCACCTGCTCGCCCACGGGCATGGGGGAGTACTGGGGCTGTATCAGCAGCTGGTTGTTCTTCCGTCCGCGGTCGATAGTCATGAGGGTCACGGGGTCCATGTCGCTGCTGAACTTGGAGAAGGCTTCCAGTTCGCGGTATTGCGCCTGGTCGATTTTCAGTGTGCCGGCCACCCTCTTCATGCTCTTGATTTGCGCACTGCCTCCCACGCGGGACACGGATATGCCCACGTTGATGGCCGGACGGAAGCCTTGGTTGAACAAGTCCGTCTCGAGGAATATCTGCCCGTCGGTGATGGAAATCACGTTCGTGGGGATGTAGGCCGACACGTCGCCCGCCTGCGTCTCGATGATGGGGAGTGCCGTGAGCGAGCCGCCGCATTTCACTTTCCCCTTCAAACTTTCCGGCAAGTCGTTCATCCGCTCCGCCACCTCCTGCTGGTTGATGATTTTCGCCGCACGCTCCAGCAAGCGGGAGTGCAGGTAGAAGATGTCGCCGGGATACGCCTCGCGGCCCGACGGACGGCGGAGGATGAGCGAGACCTCGCGGTAGGCCACGGCCTGCTTGGACAGGTCGTCGAACACCATCAGGGCATGGCGGCCCGTGTCGCGGAAATATTCACCTATGGCGGCTCCCGCGAACGGGGCGAAGTATTGGAGCGCGGCAGGGTCGGCGGCCGTGGCGGCCACCACGATGGTGTAGTCCATCGCGCCCTTCTCGCGCAAGACATCCACGATATTGGCCACCGTAGAGCCTTTCTGCCCTACGGCCACGTAAATGCAGTACACCGGCTTGCCGGCCTCGTAAGCGACCCTTTGGTTGATGATGGTGTCGATGGCAATCGCCGTCTTTCCCGTCTGGCGGTCGCCGATAATCAGCTCGCGCTGTCCCCGCCCGATAGGTATCATGGCGTCGATGGCCTTGATGCCCGTCTGCAAGGGTTCCGACACCGGTTGCCGGTAGATGACCCCGGGAGCCTTGCGCTCCAGCGGCATCTCGAAAAGCTCCCCGCCTATCACGCCTCTCCCGTCCAAGGGCACGCCCAGCGGGTCGATGACGCGGCCCAACATGTTTTCACTAACCTGTATGGAGGCTATGCGCCCCGTGCGTTTCACCACCATGCCTTCCTTGACGAGGTCGGTGGCACCGAGAAGGACGGCTCCCACGTTGTCTTCTTCCAGGTTCATTACCACGCCCATCACCCCGTTCTCGAACTCCAACAGCTCGCTGGCTTCGGCGTGGAGCAGCCCGTAAATGCGCACCACGCCGTCGCTCACCTGCAACACCGTGCCCACCTCGTCGAACCGGACGGACGTATTGATGCCTTCGAGCTGCCGGAGCAACACTTCCGAAACCTCGCTGGGTCTTATCTTATCTGGCATATCCTTGTTCCCCCTTTCATTAAACGATTCTTCTGTTTTTCTCGATAAACTGTTTCCTGACCCTTTCCAGCTGCCCGGCAATGCTGGCGTCGCAACGCAGGTAGCCGATTTCCAGGATGCCGCCGCCGATGATGTCCGGATTTACCTTGGTGTCGAATTCCACGGTGTTGCCGGGATAACGCTTCAGGATGAGGGTCTTCAACTCGTTGAGCGTCTTTTCCGGCAACGGCACTGCCGTGACGAGTTTTCCCCGGAGTATTTTCTTCTTCTCACGATACAAGGACAAGAAAGAATGCAAGATGAAAGGCAACAGCTTTTCGCGCCTGTTTTCAAGTAGCAGGCAGAAGAAACCGGACAGTTCCGCGCACGTTTCCTCGCCTGCGGCGGCACGCAGGAGCTTCGACTTCTCTTCCCGGCCCACCATCGGGTTCCCTATCGTGCGGCGGAGTTCCGGCATTCCGTCGTATCGGGACAGGAGTTGCCTGACCTGCCCGTACACCGCGTCTTCGCTTCCGTTCCCGCAAGCGAAGAGCAGCAACGCGCGGGCGTAACGCCTTGCGATGATTCCTATGTCCATTCGTCGATGTCGTCGTTTGGTTTGACTTCGTCCAGCAACCTTTCCACCAGTTCACGCTGTTCCTCGTCGTCGGACAGTTTCTTGCGCAACACCTTTTCCGCCACGTTGACGGAAAGCACCGCCACCTGCCGGCGTATGTCGCTGATGGCACTTTCCCTTTCCGCGGCAATCCGGTGGCGCGTCTCGTCCAGGACTTTCCGCGCCTCGTCGCGGGCCTTGTCGCGCGCCTCGGCGATGATGCGGTCGCGCGCGGAAGAAGCCTCTTTCAGTATGGCGGCCTGCTCCTCGTGCGCCTTCGCCAGCAACGCCTCTCCCTCGGCCTTCACTTGCCGCAACTGCTCGTTGGCCTTGCGCGCGGCTTCCAGCGAACTGTCTATGTATTCTTTCCGTTTGTCCACCATGCCGGTGATGACGGGGAACGCGTACCTTGCCAAGATGAAGAATACGATCCCGAAAATTATCACCATCCAGAACAGCGTACCCGGATCCGGGGTTAGCAGTCCCATATACGGCAAGGTTTTAGAGGAACAACGTCAAGAGGCAGACGATAATGGCGATGAGCGCCACGCCCTCTATCAAGGCGGCGGCGATAATCATGTTCATGCGCACGTTGTTGGCTTCCGACGGCTGGCGCGCGATGGCGTCCATGGCGGAACCGCCGATGTGACCGATACCTTTGGCCGCGCCCCATACGGCGATGCCGGCGCCGACGGCCGCGCCCA
Source organism: uncultured Paraprevotella sp. (assembly GCA_964523985.1). GTDB lineage: Bacteria > Bacteroidota > Bacteroidia > Bacteroidales > Bacteroidaceae > Paraprevotella. The sequence continues at coordinate 11,607 of CAZGBV010000030.1, read as the reverse complement.
ACTTGGCGATGCCCACGCCTCCGAGGGCTTGCAATAAGATGGATAACAACATAATGTTTCTGTTTTTTTAAGGGTTATACTTCATTGTTTTTTCCGATATTCTCTACTCGTTTTCTTCCTTCACGCGCGACAGTCCGATGAACACGGACGACAGCATGGTGAACACGTAGGCCTGAATGAAAGCCACAAGGAGCTCCAGCATGTCCATGAAGCTGCCGAAAAACACGGATATGGCCGTCATGGAACCGTTGATGACGGGGCCGGCCTTCACCGTGACGAAGATGATGGCCACAAGGCTCAAGATGGCCGCGTGTCCCGCCATGATGTTGGCGAACAGACGGATCATCAGGGCGAGAGGCTTGGTGAAAATGCCGAACAGCTCTATCACGGGCATGAGTGGCACGGGGACTTTCAGCCACATCGGCACCTTGGGCCAAAGGATGTCCTTCCAATAGCCCTTCGTCCCGCACACGTTGGTGAAGAGGAAAGTGCACAACGCCAAGACGAACGTGACGGCGATGTTTCCCGTGACGTTGGCTCCCCCGGGGAAAATGGGGATGATGCCCATCAGGTTGTTGGTCAGGACGAAGAAGAAAGCCGTGAGCAGGTAAGGCGCGTACCGACGGTGGTCTTCCCCGATGCATTCCTTGATTACTTCGTCGTTTATCATGACCACCATGGCCTCTATCATGCCCACGCCGCCCTTGGGCGCGCCGTCGTCCATCTGGTGGCGTTTGTACCAACGTGCGCACCCCAGCATGATGGCGACCAGTATCGCGCTGTTGACGAGCAGTGCCAGCACGTTCTTGGTGACGGATATGTCGAGCGGGCGGATTTCCTTTCCCGCCGCGTCTCTTTCCACGATTTTGTTCCTGTAGTCCCCGGACGGGGCGATATATAGTCCCTCATGCCGTGCCCCGTCTTCCAGACGGGCGGAGGAAAACACGTGCCATCCGGAAGAACTCTTCACGATTACGGGCAGGGGAATGCGTATGGAAGTGCTTCCGACATCCGCGATGTGCCATTCGTAAGCGTCCTCGATGTGGCCGAACACGAGTTCGTACACGTCGACATCCTTCCCTTCCGCCGCCCGCGCCTGCCCGGGCGCGAACGCCGACAGGAACAAGCCTATGCAACATAAGTATTTAAGTCGCTTCATCCTCTTACTTGTCTTTTCATGTGCGGCCCCTCGCAGGCGGTCAAGTCGTCGCCTCCGTCACGCAGACGGAGACCTTGTTGTCGTTCACTTCCACGAAGCCGCCCGAAACGTTCAGGGCGCGCTCGCCCGCCTCGCCCTCGTAAACGACTTCTCCCGCGTCGAGCGACGAAATCAGAGGGGCGTGGTTGCGGAACACGGCGAATTGCCCGGCACTTCCGGGAAGCCTCACGTACCTCACCGCGCCTTCGAAGAGCTTCTTTTCCGGCGACACGATGAGCAGGTGTATCTTGTCTCCCTCCATACGCCTTTATCTTTGAACCGCGCTCAGCAAGTCCTTTCCCTTTGCGACGGCATCCTCGATGGTTCCCACGTTGAGGAAGGCCTGTTCGGGCAGGTCGTCCACCTCCCCGTCCAATATCATCTTGAAGCCCTTGACGGTGTCTTCTATGGAGACCATGACGCCCGGCACGCCCGTGAACTGTTCGGCCACGGCGAAAGGCTGCGACAGGAAACGTTGCACCCTCCGCGCGCGGTTCACCGTCAGGCGGTCTTCGTCCGAGAGCTCGTCCATGCCGAGGATGGCGATGATGTCCTGCAGCTCCTTGTTGCGCTGCAATATTTGTTTGACGCGCTGCGCCGTCTCGTAATGCTCGGCTCCCACCACGAGAGGGTCGAGCACCCGCGACGTGGATTCCAGGGGATCCACGGCCGGGTATATGCCCAGTTCCGCTATCTTGCGGCTCAGCACCGTCGTGGCGTCCAGGTGCGAGAACGTGGTGGCCGGGGCGGGGTCGGTCAAGTCGTCGGCAGGCACGTACACGGCCTGCACGGAGGTGATGGAGCCGTTCTTCGTGGACGTGATCCTCTCCTGCATCTTTCCCATCTCGGAGGCCAGCGTCGGCTGGTAGCCCACGGCCGACGGCATGCGCCCCAGCAGTGCGGACACCTCGGAGCCGGCCTGCGTGAAGCGGAAGATGTTGTCGATGAAGAGCAGAATGTCGCGCGGCCCGTCGCCGATGTTGTTGTCGCGGAAGGATTCGGCAAGGGTCAAGCCGGAAAGCGCCACCGAGGAGCGTGCGCCGGGCGGTTCGTTCATCTGGCCGAACACCATGGCCACCTGAGATTTCTCCACCTCCGCCATGTCCACTTTCGACAAGTCCCAGTGCCCGTCTTCCATGCTTTTCAGGAATTCGTCGCCGTACTTGATGACGCCGGATTCTATCATTTCGCGCAACAGGTCGTTGCCTTCGCGCGTGCGCTCTCCCACGCCGGCGAACACCGAGAAGCCGTTGTGTTTCTTGGCGATGTTGTTGATGAGTTCCTTTATCAGCACGGTCTTTCCCACGCCCGCGCCGCCGAACAGCCCGATTTTTCCCCCTTTCAGATAAGGCTCGAGCAAGTCTATCACCTTGATGCCCGTGAAAAGGACTTCGCGCGTGGTGGCCAATTCTTCAAACTTCGGCGGGTCGCGGTGGATGGGCGAGGCACCGCTCCTGTCCAAGGCCGGCATGCCGTCGATGACATCGCCCACGACGTTCATCACCCGCCCTCGGATTTGCGCCCCCACGGGCATGGTGATGGACTTCCCCGTGGATGCCACTTTCATGCCGCGTTGCAAACCGTCCGTGCTGTCCATGGCGATGGCGCGCACCGTATCCTCCCCGATGTGCTGCTGCACCTCTACGACTAGCGTCCTGCCGTTCGGACGACGGATTTCCAAGGCATCGTGTATGCTCGGAAGGCTTGTCTCTTCCTTTTTCCCGCCGACCTCGAAATGGATGTCCACCACCGGACCGATAATCTGCGATATTTGCCCCTCTATCTCTGCCATAAATGATACTTATACCTTATTATAAATATGATAGTCCTGTTCGTTCCTCTTCCTTTACGCCCGGCGGCCTGCCGTTCCTTTCTCGTCGACCGCCCTCCGCGAACGCGATGAACTCCCCCGGCATTCCGAGCGTCCTTACACAATTATTTAATGTCCGCCGCCTCTTTCCCCGTCCCTTTTATGTTAGTTTAACTCGAAGAAGTTCCTTTTTTTTCGGCTCAAAGTTAAGGATAATCCTTTTTTCCCGTAATTTTGCAGTATTAATAATACTCATGATTCCTATTGGTTTTTCTTATGGAACTGACACCGCTGAAATACTTCGTCAAGCTGGCCGACGTGCTTTCGTTTACCAAGGCTTCCAAGGAACTCTTCATCACGCAAAGCACTTTGTCGATAAGCATCAAGCAGTTGGAGGAAGAACTCGGCGTGGCGCTGTTCGACCGCATAGGGAAAAAAATCTTCCTGACGGATGCCGGGCGGGAGTTTTCGGAATGTTCGCGAACCGCCATAGAGGAAGTGTCGCGCGGCGTACGCCGTCTGAGGGAAATGCAACGCGCCCGCGCGGAAAAGGTAAGGGTGGGAGTGGCCTATGGACTGTTCCCCTTGTTGAACGCTTGCGTGCTGAGGTTCGCCAAGACTTTTCCCCGGTCCGAATTGTCCATCGTGCATTCCCAATCCGTATCGGAACTGTCGGAGCTCCTCCATTCCGGCAACCTTGACTTCGCCTTGACTTACAGGCCGCAGGACATGTCCTCGCTTGCGGAAGTCGGGTCTTTCGGCGGCCGTTCCCTCTGCGTCGTGGCTCACGAAAGCCACCCTGCCGCTGTCAGGAAACACTTCTCCTTGCCCGACCTGGACGAGTTCCCCGTCGCTCTCCTGTGCGGGGAATCGCAAGCGCGGAAGGCCATAGACCGCATGTTGTCCCGATACAGGATAAAGGCGAAGCCGCAGGTAGAAGTCAACAGCACGCACTTGTTGCTTGAAATGCTACGCACCGGACATTGGATTTCCATCCTCCCTCAGGACGCGGCGGCGGGCTGTCCGGATTTGAAGACCGTCCCCATCAAGGAGAAAGCGGAGACGGCGCACGTCAGCCTCATCTCTCTGAAAGGCAAAAGTCTTTCCCCCTCGGCGGAGAAATTCTTGGAAGTGATGAGGTCGGAGACGCAAAGGACGGACGAACGCTGAAACGCCGCAAGGAAACCGGGCCGCGCCAAGTCTCAAGGCCGACGTTCCCAACGAGGGAGGAGGAAGGAACCGGCGGGGAGACGACGTGTACGAGGCATACCGCCGCGCCCGACCAAGCCCGCCCGCGGGCAAAAAAGCTACTGACGCGAAGGTCTCGGCGGGGCGCGGCGAAAGGGGGGTGTGTGACAAATTGGCGAGAAAAGATGCCTTTTCCGCACAAAAAGTAAGCAAACCGATTTTTCGCCCACGATGAAAAAGAGTCATCTACGCGCGTTCAGGAGCAATTTCGGAAACACATTTTTGCATTTCAGCCACTCTTTTTCACGTCCCTTAACCAAAACGGCGCGATTTTGTGCCGCGAAAAATTTTCGGATGACGTGAAGAAACATTTTTTTCGTCGTGTCGTCGCGATTCGAATCTCGGGTCGTTGCCGGAAAAACCGGCTGAAAGAGGGGAGAAGAACTGCCCCAAGCGGACTTCTTCACTCTGCTTGTTTCCTCGCCTTTGTCAAAATTTTGCCGACAGTTTGTCAGGAGAAACCGCATCCTGCTTACGCGCCGCATCACGGCAAGCATATCGCATCGGCTCTCCGTCCGGCATAATGAAAGCCGTGCCCGCCCCCTCGCTTACAAATTGATTTCCCGAAACCGCGCGAGAATCGATTTTTTCGTTTTTCCCCGCCCTCGGTCGGAAACGAGCGATTTTTAAGGAGGCAGGAATGACATTTTGACACTCCCGCCGTGGAGGGACGGCCTGATGTCATTTTGTCATTTTCCGGCTTCTCACGCCATCCGCGAAAGGGCTTCGCACACGGGACAGCCTCACATGGCACGACATGCGCAAAAGCAGGCCTCCTCCGATTACCATGTCGTCCCCGCGACGGACGGCGGATTCGTCGACCCGCCGCCCCGAGACGTTTCGCGTTGCAAAGTCGGCTTTTTCGAAATCCCCCGGTTCAATGCTGTTTAACAAGCTACGCCTGTACACGGGAAAAGGGAAACCGGCATCGGAGGCAAGTCACCTCGCGAAACGGATTTCCACGGTGCGGAAACCCAAGGCGCGGAACATGGCCGTGAACTGGACGCGGGCGTTGGCTTCCGCGCGGCGCAGGTTCGCGGGCGTGAGGCTCCGGCGCAGCACCTCCGCACTGGCGCGGCCGTACAAGTCGCGGCGCGCGGCGTTCGACCATTTCCCGCTCTCGTAAAACACTTTCGTGCGGGCCTCGTCGATGAAATTCTCGTCAAGCAGACGCACGGCGGGCAGGCAAAGAACCGCGGTATCGCCGCGCACGCTCACCCATTCCCCCGTCGCGCGACCCATGTCTATGCCGATGCGGGGCGTTCCCGTGTACACGGCCACGAGGCGGTCGTCAGAGAAGATGCCCTCGCGCAACGTGTCCGCCACGACTTCGACACGGACGGACAGGAACTCCCACTGCCCGATTTGCTCCATGCGGCGTATCTCCTGCGACGTCAATTCTATACGGTCGTCGAAGCCGACTTCCACCGATGCCCCGCCCTCGCGGTTCCATTTTACCAGCAGCACGGCAAGGAGAACCGACACGGCGGCCGCTGCCAGCCACTTCAGGCCACCTATCCACTTTCCCATCTCACTTCAGCTTTTTGGCCTGCCCCTCGAATTCCAACAGCAACGGCATATCCGCCGCCGTGAAATCCTTGCGGAAAGAAACCACGACATTCCGTTCGTCATATCCCAACCTCGCCAATATCGGCACCAGCACGTGCGCCGCGTTCTCGCGGGCCATATCCAGAATGCCCGATTCCGGCACGGAAGCCACGACCTCTTCCTCGCCCTGCCGCGCGAAGTCTGCCATCTCGGCAGAGGAGTAGTCCGAGCGCGTCAGGGACACGAACTGCTTCACCTCCTCGTGGTCGATGCGCGACGAAGTCACGACCACGCGCGGGTCGGGCAAAATGACCACGATGCGGTCGCCCGAACGCACCACATTCTCCTCGCCGAACCCCGCGAAGTCGATGTAAGCTTTCAGGGTCACGTCGATAGGTATCATGACCTTGCGGTCGCCGATGGGGACTTTCACGTCGAATTTCCGCCGGAAGAGATTCCCCTTCAACCGCAGGGGGTCGTCCTTCAACACCAATTTATGTACCTCATATTCGGCCGTATAAAGGCGGGCGCATTCCCTCACCTGCATGACCAGGGACAGCGTGTCCACCCCGACGGCTTGCGCACCCGCCCCCTTCCCGCGGCAAGCCGACAAAAGGGACAAGCACAAAACCACGACAAAACAGGATGTTGCTTTCATTGCAAACGCTTGGAGCGGCCAAAGATAAGAATTTATGGGATAACGCACAACAAAAGAAGACCTAAAAAACGACGGACAGGCTTGTCCGGCTCGCCTTTTTTTCGTTCCTTTGCGAGACCATTGAGAAAAAGGAGAAAATGCAGACACGTTTCAGATTCCCATGGATGGCATGCGCCGTGCTGCTGTGTTCCGGTTGCGGCGGGAACGACCGGCAAACCGAAACCGGATACAGTGAATACGAGAAACCGGACACGGCAAACGCCGTGCAGGAGATGAGGGACTATCATTACAGCGCGGAAGTCAAGGTGGGGCGGACGCGATACACTTACGACATCGTGCGGGAAACGAGCGATACGCTCCCGCCGGTGACGGGCGACGACGGCGAACGCTATGCCGACAACTATATCCGTTTGCGCGTGAACCGCGAGGGGAAAGAAATATTCAACAAGGCGTTCACCAAGAGGCACTTCAAGAGCTACGTGGAGGAAAGCTTCATCTCGCGCGCCATATTGGAGGGAATGGCTTTCGACAAGGCTGACAACGGCAACTTGCGTTTTGCCGCCAGCGTCAGCTACCCGGCCTCGGACATCTACATCCCACTGTCTATCACCGTCGCGCCCGACGGCAGTTACCAAATCACGAAAGACGAAATCTTGGACACGGTGGTGACCGCAGACACCGCGGAAACGGAAGAATAACCCCGACGGGGCGGAAACATACGGTGCTTCCGTCTGTTCCCGGCACCCCTCAATCCCAGTTCCGGCCTCGCGCGGACGCGATTTTCTTGTCTGCCGACGAGGAGGGTTCCCCCCCATCCGGGTGCGTCCGCCGCTTTCGCACGGAAAAGGGCGTGCCGCCCGGACTCCCGCGAGTGTCGGGCGGCACGCCGAAACATGACGGGCGGGGACGAAGCGTCGCGCCCGCCTCAGGCTCAGTCGTGCAGGTACACGATGCCGGCGGCCTCGCCGAAGCTCCCCGCCGAGACCGTCCATTCCCCTGCGAACTGGAACGCGTCCGCCGGGGCGGAATAGAACGAACCGCCGCTGCTCGGTACGAAGGTGACTTCCCCGTAGTCGGGGTGCATCCAACCCGTGGCAATCGAGCTGCTTTCAAAAATGACGCTCTCGCCGCTCCCGTCCCACGAGAACACGATGCTCACGCCCGTGCCCCACGGGTCGGCGATGCGGTACTTGCCCGTAGTCGGCGAGTATTGCAGTTCGGTCTCGACCTCTTCGCCCGTGAATATGTTCATCTGCGGAACAAGAAGATGGCGGCAATCCAGCGGGACGAGATTTTCACCGAAATCACCCGGACGGACGACAAGGACGAAGCCTGGGTCTTGCTGAACAAGCACATCAGCTTCTATCAGTCGAGGATGGTGAAATACATCTTCGAGGCTTACAGGCAGATGACTTCCGGCCTGATTACCGAAGACGGCATGCCGACACCGTTGCACGCCGGAGGGGAGGGGCATTCCGTCCGAAGAAAAAGAAAAGGGAAAAGTGGCACGAGAATTTGGTCATCCTACTAAATAGTCGTCCCTTAAAAATATTTTATTTACACTCGTTGGTTGAATTAATTTCAATAATATTTATAAATGAAGAAGTTGCACAAGCTTCAGATTGTTATTAAATTAGTGGTGAAAAACGACTAAGTACTATCGGACTGCTTATGCGCAACTTCATTGCAAGTTTCGTTAGAATTCTCCAAATATGCAAGGATTTCTCCAAGAATCGTGTAAACCCAAATCGGTCATTAGAGATTTCATATCCTATATTTCTAATGACCGCCATTAGAAATATGGTTATATCACTAAAAAGTCTAATTTTGAGGACTTCATGGACAAACGAATCAGGGAGATACAGAAGAAAATTAACAGAAAACCTATAAAAACTCAATTTTGAATCTCCCGTCAAATGCTTTTTTCGATAATATTACATAACTTTGCATTGGCTGTTGACTCTACAAGATTAAAAACGGATAAATCCGGAAAGTTTTTTATGATTAAAGGTTATTTTTAATTTTAATAAGAATGATTTTGTTAACTTTGCAAAGTCATTTAATTACATACTCATAAAATGGGATTATTACAAGACAAATTGGCTAAATATGACGAGCCGCAGAAGTATATGGCCAAGGGCATATACCCTTATTTCCGTGAAATAGAGGGGAAGCAGGGCACCGAAGTCCTCATGGGAGGCCACCGCGTACTCATGTTCGGTTCCAATGCATATACGGGACTGACGGGCGACGACCGCGTCATAGAAGCCGGCGTGGTTGCCATGCGGAAATATGGTTCCGGTTGTGCTGGCTCGCGTTTCCTCAATGGGACGTTAGACATACATGTCCGGCTTGAAAAAGAATTGGCCGAATTTGTCGGAAAGGAACAAGCTCTTTGTTTTGCGACGGGCTTCACCGTCAATTCCGGTGTCATTCCTTGCCTGACAGGAAGGAGAGATTATATCATCTGTGACGACCGCGACCACGCTTCTATCGTGGACGGCAAACGTTTGTCTTTCGCTCAAAGCTTGAAATACAAACATAATGACATGGCCGACTTGGAGAAGCAATTGCAAAAGTGCAATCCCGATGCTATCAAACTGATTGTCGTGGACGGGGTCTTTTCCATGGAGGGGGATTTGGCCAAACTCCCCGAAATCATCAGGTTGAAACATAAATATAACGCCTCTGTCATGGTGGACGAAGCTCACGGCATCGGCGTTTTCGGCAAACAGGGCAGGGGAGTGTGCGACCATTTCGGTTTGACTGACGAAGTGGACGTGGTAATGGGGACATTCAGCAAGTCGTTGGCTTCAATCGGGGGATTCGTAGCGGCGGACAAAAGCATCATTAATTGGCTGAAACATAACGCTCGCACCTATATTTTCAGTGCCTCTGCCACACCTGCCGCCACAGCCTCTGCGCTGGAAGCCCTGCATATACTTCAGCAAGAACCCGAACGCAGGGAAAACCTGTGGGACGTGACCCGTTACGCTTTGAAACGTTTCCGCAAATCGGGATTTGAGATAGGTGCCACGGAGTCTCCAATCATTCCGCTTTACGTCCGCGACATGGAAAAGACGTTCATGGTCACGAAGTTGGCTTTCGACGAGGGAGTATTCATTAATCCTGTAATTCCGCCGGCATGTGCTCCACAGGACACGCTGGTGCGTTTCGCGTTGATGGCCAACCACACCCACGAACAAGTGGATGCGGCTATCGGAAAACTCATAAAAGTTTTCAAGCGGTTGGATTTGCTCTGAAAGGCACAATCCGCGCAAAAGGAATGAAAAAGAAGAAACGGATACCGTTATTAAACATAATACTGATTAGGGTGAAAAATCGGGAAAACACACGCGGTTCAGCAACCTATGCACAAAATCGAAAGAATATGGAGAACAAACTCGGCGCACGATATGCGACATCAAAATACGTGGAATTCACGGTCAAAACACCCATGATGTTATTGGATTTCGTCATGGAAACGATGAAAGGAATCAGCAGGAACAAGGCCAAGGACATCCTTACGGGACACGGCATTACGGTAGACAGTAAAAACGTTTCCCGCCATGATTATGGATTGCAACCTGGAATGGTCGTCCGAATAAGCAAACACAAGAGAGACAATAATCTGAAAAACAAATATATAAATATTGTGTACGAGGATAAGGACTTGGTGGTGATTGAAAAAAACATCGGCATCCTTTCCATGCCTGCCGTCGCACGACAGTTTTCGGTCAAGACCGTATTGGATGAATATTTTGCCCGGCGACATTTTAAATGCACGGCTCATGTGGTTCATCGCTTAGACAGAGACACGTCTGGGTTGATGATGTATGCAAAGAATATGTCGGTACGGCAGATTCTGAAAGACCACTGGCAGGAAATAGTAACCGACCGTAGGTATGTGGCTGTGGTCTGTGGGAAAATGGAGAAAGAAAGCGGAACAATAACTTCTTGGTTGAAAGACAATAAAGCATACGTGACGTACTCGAACCCGACGGACAACGGAGGCAAATACGCTGTCACACATTTCCACACGCTGGATGCACGCGACCGTTTTTCGTTGGTAGAACTCAAATTGGAAACAGGCAGGAAAAACCAAATTCGTGTGCACATGAGTGACATCGGCCACTCAATAATAGGAGACTCGAAATACGGGAACGGAAGCGACCCGATAGGACGGTTGGGCTTGCATGCTTATCGTCTGAATTTCTTCCATCCCGTCACGGGAGAATCAATGAGATTCGATACCCCCTACCCTACTTTATTCACCAAGTTGTTCCCCGTGGACATGTAAATATAAGAAACAGACGAGAGCCTTTTTATTTCGGACTTCTACGACAATCGTGATTCATCGTGCGCGGGCAGGCGAGCATTCAAGTGCGGTCAAAATTTGTGCCGTTACAGAAGAAGACGGCGGGAAAGGAACCGCCCTGTCAGCGGGCGCAAGTCAGTCGACTCTCTCCCGCGAACTCAGGCGCGACAAAGACCGGAAGTGGGAAGTACCTGCGGGTAAAGCCCGCGGGATGGTCATGGCGCGGCGCAGATGCACCACGGAGAACAGCCGCAAGGACTGCATGGTCGTGTAGGAAGCACTGGAATATGTGAAGCGGGATAAACGGTCGCCGAAGCGGATCACAGGGTACATGAAGAGGGAAGGCAGGCTCATATCGCACGGACTGACATACCGACACGTGCGGGCGGACGAAAACGGGGAACTCCCCAGTCGCACAAGCATCCATGACAGGCCGGAGGAGGCGGACAGCAGACGCTTCGACAACAGGGAGACGGACACGATAATGGGCAGGAACGGCAAAGGCGCGAAACTCACCCTCACGGAACAGTCGACCGACTTCATTCTCATTCATGGAGAACCCCGGGCACGGTAGCGGGTTCCCCGTGCACGGGAAAATCACGAAAGCAATGAAGGGAACCACCGTCTGTTTCGCCTACCCCTACCCTACTCTTCGTGGCAGAAAGGTGCCACCAAAGAATGCCAACAAACTCATAAGGCAAGTTAAAACAATATTCAAATCATTGTTAATCGGTACTTTATGTTTGATTTGTCGTTCATTTGCGGTAGGCTTGCAGAAAAATTTTTGCGGTTCGTTCCGCCGGGATGCTCGCATGGAAGCATACCCC
>CAZGBV010000029.1:0-23225 GCA_964523985.1 uncultured Paraprevotella sp. | reverse complement strand
CCAAACGGGGAATGGTACACATACAAGATGGACAAGAGTGCATATGCACATATCCGCAAGCCCCTGCCCGACATGTCCCACTACATTGATGACCCTGACATCCCGAATACGACAAACGCCATGGAGACCTTCTTCGGGCACCCCAAGGAGAATATCGCACTCCACAGGAACTCTTCTCATTCCGGCACCATCGGAACTATGTCAAATGGTATCTCTATTTCCAGAAAAAGACGGTGAAAAACAAGAGATAATGGGATGTCCCATTACCTCCTACTTTTGAACTGTCCTAAATTGTCACCAACCTTTTAACATTACCATAAAATTCGTCGCCGGAGATGTCTTGTAACGTCGTTTCAATCGCGTTTGGAACGTTTGCGTTCCGTGTGGTCAAGGATGATTTTGCGCATACGAATGCTCTTGGGAGTCACTTCCACGTACTCGTCTTCGCGGATGTATTCCAAGGATTCCTCCAGCGAGAGGATGGTGGCCGGCGCGATGTGTGTCTTCTCGTCGGAGCCGGAGGCTCGCATATTGGTCAGTTGCTTGTTCTTGGTGACGTTCACCACCAAATCGTTCTCGTGGATGTGTTCCCCTATGATTTGCCCGGCATAGACAGAATCTTGCGGTTTGATGAAAAACTTGCCGCGGTCTTGCAGACTGTTGATGGCGTAGGCGAAAGCCGTTCCGCCTTCGAGGGCGATCATCACCCCGTTGCTTCGTCGGCTGATGTCGCCCTTGTAAGGCTGGTACTCCTTGAAGCGATGAGCCATGACGGCCTCGCCTTGGCTGGCCGTGAGCACATTGGTGCGCAGGCCTATGACACCGCGCGAGGGAATGTCGAACAAAAGATCCGTGCGATTGCCCCGCGTCTGCATCGAAGTCAGTTCGCCCCTGCGGCGCGTCACCATGTCGATTATCTTGCTGGCGGACTCTTCCGGCACATTGATGGTGAGTTCCTCCACCGGTTCACAACATCGTCCGCCTATCTCCTTTAAAATCACTTGCGGTTGCCCCACTTGCAACTCGTAACCCTCGCGGCGCATGGTCTCTATCAGGACAGAGAGGTGCAACACGCCGCGTCCCGCGACTATCCAGCGGTCGGTACATCCCTCTGGCACGGTGACGCGCAGGGCAAGGTTCTTCTCCAATTCCTTTTGCAGACGCTCGTTGACGTGGCGGCTGGTGCAGAAGCGTCCTTCCTTGCCGAAACCCGGTGAGTCGTTGATGGTGAAGAGCATGCTCATGGTGGGTTCGTCGATGGCGATAGGCGGCAACGGTTCAGGGTCGTCGTAGTCGCACAGTGTGTCGCCGATTTCGAAGTTTTCCAGCCCGACGATGGCACAGATGTCGCCCGCCGACACTTCCGCCGCCCTTTGGCGTCCCATGCCGGAGAATGTGTGGAGTTCCTTGATTTTGGTCTTTTCCCTGCTACCGTCGCGGTGGCAGATGGTGATGTTCATGCCTTCTTTCAGCGAACCGCGGTACACGCGCCCCACGGCGATGCGCCCCGTATAGTTGGAATAGTCCAGCGAAGTGACGAGCATCTGCGGCGTACCCTCGGATTGCGGCGGTGCGGGGATGTGTTCCACTATCCTGTCGAGCAGGTAAGTAATGTCGCCCGCCGGTGTCCTCCAATCCGACCCCATCCAGTTATTCTTGGCCGAGCCGTACACCACGGGGAAGTCAAGTTGCTCCTCCGTCGCGTCCAAGTCGCACATGAGGTCGAACACCATCTCGTACACCTCTTCCGGGCGGCAGTTGGGCTTGTCCACCTTGTTGACTACCACGATGGGCTTCAGCCCTATCTTGAGAGCTTTCTGCAGAACGAAGCGCGTCTGTGGCATCGGCCCCTCGAAAGCGTCAACGAGCAGGAGACATCCGTCGGCCATGTTCAGCACACGCTCCACCTCCCCGCCGAAGTCGGAGTGCCCCGGCGTGTCGATGATGTTGATTTTCGTACCTTTGTAGTCGATGGAAACATTCTTGGACAGGATGGTGATGCCGCGCTCGCGTTCCAACTCGTTGTTGTCGAGCATCAATTCCCCGGGCTGGCGGTTGCCGCGGAACAAGTGGCCTGCGAGCAACATCTTGTCCACCAAAGTCGTCTTCCCGTGATCCACGTGGGCTATGATGGCGATGTTTCTGATGTCCTGCATTCTTTTTCCATGAAATGACGCGGCAAAGTTACTACAAATAATCCGGAAAGCGCGGGGCAGGGCAAAAAAAAGAGGAAAACTTTTGGTGTGAAATGGAAAAGTAGTACCTTTGCAAACACAAAGGATGAATAGTTATCAAAACCTGATTTTTATGTATTTGGACTCAGCTAAAAAGCAAGAAATCTTTGGACAGTACGGGAAGTCTAACACTGACACCGGCTCCCCCGAGAGTCAGGTGGCATTGTTCTCTTACCGTATTTCCCACTTGACGGAGCACATGAAACGCAACCGTAAAGATTATACCACAGAGAGGGCATTGACCATGTTGGTGGGCAAGCGTCGCGCGTTGCTCAACTACCTCAAGGACCGCGACATCGAGCGTTATCGCGCCATCATCAAGGCTTTGGGTCTGCGTAAATGATTTCGAGGCTCGTACCGGAGATACTGCCGCTTCCCGGGAGGGAGGCGGTTTTTTTGTCGCTACCGGGAACGAGCCGGAACAACGTAAGTCTTGTATCGTCATGTCGAACATGGACAAAATAAAAGGTTTCTTGCCGGATGCTTCGGCCGTGGTAGTGTTCATCACGATAAGCTTATTGTATTTCTTCAAACCCGTGACCGAGGGTCTTGTCCTCACGGGACAAGACCACACGGGAAGCGTGGGCGCGGGTGTCGAGACGCAACAATACAAGGAGCGCACGGGCGAAACCACGCGCTGGACGAACGTCCTTTTTTCCGGGATGCCCACCTACCAAATGGCACCACGGTATGACTCTACCGATGCTTTGGTCGGCTTGCAACGCGTGTACCAGCTGGGGACTACGGGCGTGGTCATGTACCTTTTCGTCCTCCTGCTCGGCTTCTACATCCTGCTCCGCGCATTCGGCTTCAAGGTATGGACGGCCGCGTTGGGTGCAGTGCTGTGGGCGTTTTCCTCTTATTTCCTTATTATAATAGGAGCGGGGCACATCTGGAAGCTCACGACCTTGGCCTACATCCCCCCCACCATTGCCGGCCTCGTGCTCTGCTACCGAGGAAAGTACCTGTGGGGCGGGGTGGCGACGGCTTTCTTCCTTGCCCTGCAAATCATGTCCAACCACGTGCAGATGAGCTACTACTTCCTGCCCGTGATGGGGCTGATGTCTTTGGCTTACCTGATTCAGGCCGTGAAGGAAAAGAAACTGGCCGGATGGTGCAAGGCCACTCTCTCGCTCGTCATCGCAGCCGCCGTCGGAGTCGCCGTCAACGCTTCCAACCTCTACCACACCTATCAATACAGCAAGGAAAGCATGCGCGGGAAGAGCGAACTGACGTACAAGAACAAGCTGAACCCCGGCAACCAGACTAAGGACGGGCTGGAACGCGACTACATCACCCAGTGGAGCTACGGCATCGGCGAGACGTGGTCGCTGCTCGTCCCCGACGTGAAGGGGGGAGCCTCCTCGCCTCTGGCGGCCGACGAGAAAGCCATGGAGAAAGCCAACCCGCAATACATGCCCGTCTATCAGGTCCTGACCCGGTATTGGGGCGAACAGCCGGGGACGAGCGGCCCCGTGTATGTGGGAGCGTTCGTGCTGATGTTGTTCGTCTTGAGCTTGTTCGTGGTGAAAGGCCCGATGAAATGGTGCCTCCTCGCCCTCACCGTCCTTTCCGTGATGTTGTCATGGGGGCGCAACTTCATGGGGCTGACGAACTTCTTCTTGGACTACGTGCCGATGTACGACAAGTTCCGCACCGTGGCATCCATACTGGTGGTGGCGGAGTTCACGATACCGCTCTTGGCGATGCTGGGGCTGAAAACAATCCTGGAACAGCCGGAAGTCCTGAAGAACGGGCTGAGACACGTGTATCTTAGCTTCGCCCTGACCGGAGGCTTCGCGTTGCTCTTCGCACTCATGCCCGATGTATTCTTCGGAAACTACGTCTCGTCGTCGGAGACGGCGATGTTGCAGGATGCCGTCGGCAAAGGATATATTCCGCAGGACATGCTGGGCGGCATCCTCGGAAACCTGCACGACATGCGGAGAGCCGTAGTCCAGGCCGATGCCTGGCGCAGTTTCTTCGTCGTGGCAACCGGATTGTTGTTGTTGTTGACGTACAGGGCGCGGAAAATCGGTGTACCCGTGTTCGTCGGCATCGTGTTCGTGCTTTGCCTGTTCGACTTGTGGCAGGTCGACAAGCGTTACCTCAACGACAGTATGTTCACCGAACCGTCGCAGGCGGAGACCACCGTCCCCATGACGGAGACCGACGAAAAGATATTGCAAGACCCCGACAAGTATTACCGCGTCGTGAACTTGGCGGGGAACACTTTCAACGAAAACAGAACGTCGTACTACCACAAGAGCATCGGGGGCTACCATGCCGCCAAGCTCCGGCGTTACCAGGAGATGATAGAGGAACACATCGCCCCGGAAATGGTACGCTTCGCCCGCACGGCAGCCCTGACGCAGGGCGATTTGACCCGCGTGGACGGCGACACCATCTTCCCCGTGCTCAACATGCTGAACGTGAAATATGCCATCATGGGGAAGGAAGGCGGACAGACCTTCCCCGTGCGCAACCCCCACGCCTACGGAAACGGATGGTTCGTGAAAGAGGTACGTTACGTGGCCGGTGCGGACGACGAGATTTTGGGGTTGCACCGGGTGGATCCGAAAGAGACGGCTCTGGTGGAGAGTGAATATAAGGATGTGCTGGAAGGCGCGGAAGGACGGCAAACGGCGGACTCGTTGGCGACGGTGAAACTGACGGCCTACGATGCCAATGCCTTGTCATACGAAATCAATTCTTCTGGCGGAGGGGTAGTGGTGTTTTCGGATATTTACTATCCCGGATGGCAGGCCACAGTGGACGGTAATCCCGTGGATATTGCATGTGCCGATTATATCCTGCGTGCCATAAAAGTGGATTCCGGAAAGCATAAGGTGGAGTTCAAGTTCGACCCCGCGAGTCTGCACGTGACGGAAACGGTGGCCAATGTGTCGCTGGTGATGCTGATGCTGGCGTTTCTATGCGTGGTCGGCCGCACTGTGGTGCGCGTCCGCCGACGCGTTAGTCGCGAAACCTGACGATGCCGTACGCGTTTTTCGTAGTCCGGACTTGCAGAGTGAAGCGGCCAGTACGGCACTTTCCACATTACTTCCAACGACTTATCAGCTATGTCTAATGGGAATTCTGGTATTTCTTTGAGAGATTGGCACTCATAAAGATACAAATAATACAACTATCCGATAAGTATTCAACAATTATATACCGATAGCTTTTTGACTTAAAGCAGGGGTTGCTCTTGTCAGATTCATTTTGAGATTCGCCGATAGTGCTATCTTCTGCGATTGCACAGTCGTTTCTGTCTCCCCCATACACAACAAGTCGACCAAATTACTCAAGGACATCGTCATCCATTGCAGAAATTGCATAAGGCATATTTTAGACACGATATGCGTCGATTGGTAGGCCGAAATGCTTGAAACATTGCGGAATCTTGCGGAAAAGACATAACTTTGCGCATAAGTTAGAATATAAAGGACAGCATCATGACGGAAGAACAGAAAAGGGAAATCTTAGAAAGCGGGAAGAACTATTTCCGCACTTCCATCATACCGAACCATATCCGAAATCTCCGGAAACTTCGGCTGAAGGACTTTGATGTCAACCCGTTCCTCATCAACTACCTCGCGGCTTTCCTCTGCGGCGACACCACGCCGCAGTCGTTGGCGAAAGCCCTCGTCTATCCGCGCGTTCTCGGTACGAGCGTGAACACGAGCTTCGGGCAGAACATACAGATATTCATATCCCGGCTTGCTCAAGTGGTGGGCAGTGCTTCCGGCATTGACGGCATAGACATAGAGTTCGTCGATGCCCTCGACGGCAGGAGGAAATACTGCCAATGCAAGGCCGGCCCGCAGACAATCAACAAAGATGACGTGAATACCATCATGGGACATTTCAAGCGTCTCATCGGCAAGGCACGCCTCGACCGGATGCCTTTGCAGATGGACGACATGATTGTGGGAGTTCTTTACGGAGAAAGGGTGTCCGCCAATTACAAGACCATAGCGACAACCTATCCCGTATATTGCGGCGCGGAGTTTTGGGAGCATATCACGGGCGACGGGACTTTCTATTACCGTTTCGCCAAGGCTTTCGGCGACGTGGTCGAGGAAGACGGCATCGACGGAAGTTCTCTCATCTTGCAAAAGGTAGAGGACATTGCCAAGGAAATCACTGAAAAGGGCGGATTGTGAAGGACGTGCGTTTCATCTCGGAAAACAACCTCGCGGCCTTGGCGGGAACGTCCAACGCCACGGTGCGGAAATGGGCGGAAAGCGGCGTTTATCCCCCGCGTTCGGAAAACGGCGCAAGGGGCTTTTACCTCGAAGAACTGGAGGCGATACCCGAAGTGAGGGAGATGCTGCACAGCCGTTGGGAAGAAGAGTGCGGCACGCGCCCGCTCCGCGAGTACACTTCGGTGGAACTTTTCGCGGGCGGCGGCGGGCTCGCCCTCGGGCTGTCCCTCGCCGGGTTCAGCCACGTCCTGCTCAACGAGTGCGACAAGTCCGCCTGCGCCACGCTCCGCATGAACCGCCCGGAATGGAACGTGGCGGAAGGCGACGTGCGCGGCATCGACTTCACCCCGCTCCGCGGCAAGGTCGATCTCTTGTCGGGCGGTTTTCCTTGTCAGGCTTTCTCTTACGCGGGCAAGCAAGGGGGCTTTGGCGACACGCGCGGCACGCTCTTCTTCGAGCTGGCGAGGGCGGTGAAGGAAATCCGCCCGAAAGTGTTCATGGGCGAGAACGTGAAAGGGCTGGTCTCCCACGACGGCGGGCGGACTCTCCGCACCATCCGGAACACCGTCGCGGAACTGGGCTACACCCTCGTGGAGCCCCGCGTGTTGAAAGCCGTCATGTACCAGGTCCCGCAAAAGCGCGAACGGCTCATCCTGATTGCCGTCCGGAACGACTTGGCGGAAAAGGCGGGCTTCCGCTGGCCGTCGCCCTATACGCGGGTGCTTACGCTGAGGGACGCGCTTTACAAGAGCGTGATATTCGACACCGACGTGCCCGCGTCGGAAGGCGCGGGATACCCGGAGAAGAAGCGGAAAGTGCTCGAACTGGTGCCGCAAGGCGGCGACTGGCGCGACCTTCCCGCGGACGTAGCCCGGAAGTATATGGGCGGCAGCTGGCTCTTGGGTGGCGGAAAGACGGGGATGGCACGCCGCCTTTCGCTCGACGAGCCGTCGCTCACGCTCGTATGTTCCCCTTGTCAAAAACAGACGGAACGTTGCCATCCGCTGGAGACACGTCCGTTGACGGTAAGGGAATACGCCAGGATACAGACTTTCCCCGACGACTGGCATTTCGCCGGGACGATGGGCGACAAATACAGGCAGATAGGCAACGCCGTGCCGGTGAACCTCGCCCGTGCGGTGGGACGCTCGCTCGTCAGGCTGTTCAACGACTTGCAGGCCGCAGTGCCGGACGGGACGCAGGACTGAACGGGGATAGAAGACTGAGAAGGACGGGAAGCGGGACAAGGTTGCACGCCGCCCTGCCGGGCAACGGCCACCGTCCCGGCGGGAAGTCGTGCGGCGAATTCCGCGAAGCCGTCACGGGATTTCCTCTTAAGTTAAGGCTATTTCGGCAGACCACACCTTTCCCTTTTCCTAACGCTTCTCCGTCTGCTTCTCGGTGAGGTACTTCCAATAACGCACCGGCATATCTTTCCGGTGTTTGCGCGGGTTCATCCGTTCCTTGATGCAGACGGCCTTGAAATAAGTCTGCCACATTTCCTGATACCACGCCTCGTCAGCATCGCGCATCGCCTCTCCTATCCGCCCGTCTGGCAAGCGTAACACCTCCGCCCCGGCTTCGAAAGAGACGCGCACCGCCTCGTGTCCGGCGTGATAGTAGCCGTAGTTACGGCGGCGGTCGAAAATCAGCCAGCACTCTTCCGAAAAACGGTCGCTGAAATGCGGGGCAATCAGGGGCAACACGTCGTAGTCCGGCTCTATCATGGAGAAGTACGTGCCGTCGACGGTCTTCTGGAAACGCACGAACTGCATCATACGCAGACGTTCGTGGCGCACCTTGCGACAGGTGTTCGTCACGAAAAGCACGTCGGGGTCGGTGAAATTCGTCTCGATGCTCTGCGCGGCCTTCACGGCCTTGCACACATACCGGAACAGGGGCATGTCCAGTTGCGGAAGTTCCGAGAAGAGTGCGGTGGCAAGGCAGGTCAGCGCGGAAGCCGAGAGTTTCCGCCGCAACGCCCGGAACACCCTCGCGGCTTTCTCCTCGTCGGTGGCCACGCGGTGCACGGTGCCGAAAAGGGGGAGGATGTCGCCCTCGCCGACAATCACGGAGGGAAACCGGCGGAGGCTGAAAGCGTCGAACACCGCCGTCAACAAACCGTCCCATGTGCGGTCGTACACGAACACGTTGTCCTCCGTCGCGCCGCTCATACAGGTTCTTCCTTGAACTGCAATTCCAGTTGCATGTCGTCGCGCTTCTTCCGTCTTTCGGATGCTTTGGGACGCGCGAGCAAGGAACGGACACGTTCGGGGTGAAGCTCGTTCACACCTCTGGCCTCCAGCTCCCTGCAGGCGACGAAGTAACGGGCGCGCTTCATCACACATCCCATCTTCTTCAGGTCGAGGCTCGTCAGGCGGCCGAAGCGGCGCGAGCAGACGATGAGGCGGGCGGATTTCACCCCGATGCCCGGCACGCGCAGGATGCTCTCGTAGTCGGCGCGGTTCACATCGACGGGAAACTGCTCGGGGTGGCGGAGTGCCCATGCCAGCTTCGGGTCTATTTCCAAGTCCAAGTCGGGATGCGCCTCGTCCACGATTTCCTCCACCTTGAAACGGTAGAACCTCATCAGCCAGTCGGCTTGATACAGGCGGTTCTCCCTCACCAGTGGCGGCTGTTTCAGTAACGGAAGCCGCAGGTCGTGCATGTTCACCGGCACGTAGCCGGAGTAATACACGCGGCGCATGGTGGGTCGCCCGTACAAAGCGGACGAGAGGGTGAGGATGTCGCGGTCTGTTTCCTTCGTCGCCCCCACAATCATCTGCGTGCTTTGACCTGCCGGGACGAAACGCGGCGCGTGGCGGTGCTTCTTGCGTTCTTCTGCGCTCTCCAACGCGCCCTGCTGTATGTAACCCATGGGGCGGTAGACGCTCTCGTAGTCCTTCTCCGGTGCCAGCAGTTTCAGCGAAGTCTCTTCAGGTATCTCTATGTTGACGCTCATGCGGTCGGCGTACAGTCCCGCCTCGTACACCAGTTCGCGGCTCGCTCCGGGGATGCTTTTCAGGTGGATGTAGCCGTTGAAGCGGTGCACCGTGCGCAAGTCTTTTGCTACGCGTGCCAGGCGTTCCATGGTATAGTCGGGATTCCTCACCACGCCGGAACTCAGGAACAGCCCTTCGATGTAGTTCCTCTTGTAGAACTCCATCGTCAGGTCGGTCAGTTCCGACACGGACAGCGTGGCGCGGGGGATGTCGTTGCTACGGCGGTTGACACAGTAGGCACAATCGTAAACGCAGTAGTTCGTCAGCATGACTTTCAGCAGGGAGATGCAGCGTCCGTCCTCCGCGAAACTGTGGCAGATGCCGACACCGCCCACGGTGTTCCCCACCCCGCCTCCGGCGTTACGCCTCACCGTACCGCTCGAGGAGCAGGACACGTCATACTTGGCCGATTCTGCCAATATCTTCAACTTTCCGAGCGTGTCTTCTCTCATGCCGCAAGCCTTCTTCGCTCCCACAAAGATAATCCTTTTCCGCCGAAAAGGGCGAAGCCGCCCCGGATTTTTCATCTGGGACGGCTTCGCCGCCGTAATCGCCTTTCGGGAGCAGGTCGCCCGCATTCCCCGGGGTCAATGTTCGTTACTCCAGATGTCGATAATGACATCGTTGTCGTTGGACATTCCCATCACGTGATTTTGCGGTTCATTGTTGACCGCCGCATTCCGCGTCGATCTCGCCATCAATTCCAGTGCTTCAATTTCCACCTGTTCGCAGACAGGTGTCGTATATGTTTTCCTTTCCATATCCTTATGTCTTGACGTTATTTCACCACTATCTTCTTGCCATTCACGATGTACACGCCTCGCGGCAGACCCTTGGTAGCTTCCGACACGTCAACCTTGCGGCGGACTTCAACCCCGCCTATCGTGTACACGTCCACTGTGCCGCCGTCCGCCGTCGTCGCGGGGATGCCGGTAGTGCCGCCGATGGAAATCGAGCGTACGTTCACGCCCGTCGTCGTGGAGTATTCCGGGACTTTTTCCATGTCGATGTAGGCGCGGTTTTCCGCAATTTTGCAACCCGTGCCGCAGAGTTGCACCTTGTCGTCCTCGCTTATCACATACAAATTTTCGCCCTCCACGTCTTGCCCTGCGAAAGAGCCTATCAAACCGTTCTCCTCGCTGGGCGTGCCGACGGCTTCCCCGCTATATATGGCGATGACGGTGTCGGCAGAAGTGTAGAAGATATATGGCTTTCCGGCTTCAAGGGTCTCCACGGGATTCAAGATGACGGATTGCGGTTTCCCGTCCACCACTTCCTTCCCCGCGATGCTGTAGAACTCCGCGCCGCCCATGTCTCCGGCGTTCACGGCGCAAGGCAGGCAGATGGTTCCGTAGTGTCCGGAAGACATTTCCCTGTGGTAACCGTCCACTATCGGCATGGTGTGGGCTGCCGGGGTTTCAATTCCGGTGCTTGTGTATGCTCCAAAATAGAACAACCCATTGCTACCTTCACCTAATGCTATAGTCCTGTTTTCGGTTTTCCACTCCCCATCGGCGGTACACGTCCACGTGGTAGGGTTTGAAGTTGATAACTTCAAGTCCGTACTACTACCCGAATAATTCAGATACTGATTGCTGGCAAAATTCTGGATTGTTCCGGTTTCTTGATTCGCAATCCAACCGCAAATGTCCATCCTCTCCGTGACCACTTGCCCTTTGAATGTGGCCGCCCATCTCGCCTTCAAATGGCTACCGCTCTTTTCGCTCGACATCACGTGGTGTTTGCCATCTTTCGTCGTCGCGACGAAAGCCACGATGTCAGGCATTTTGTCCGGATTTACGATTTTCACCGTGCAAGTGGCGGTGGCACCGGTGAACTTGTCGTTTGCCTCCACGGTGGCGGTGACGGTGAGCGAGCCTTCCTTTTCGCCGGCCACGACTTCACCCGTGCTTCCGTCCACGGTGGCCAATTCGGTGCCGTCGGCAGAATAAGCCACCGTATCCGTAGAGTTCGTAATGGCCTTGACCGTCACACTCTCTCCGATATTCACGATATAGGTCTCCTGCCCGAAAGTCAACGTGGCTTGCTTCTTGCCCTCCTTGGTCACCACGATGTCCCCTTGCGACATCACGTTCAACTGCTTGCTTGTGTTGTACATACCGGGATAACCCGTCACGTCGACCGTTGCCTCTGCATCTACGGTGATGCTGTCGTCGGCCGCCCGTAGCGTGATTGTCTGGCCTTCCTGTTCGATTATCGCGTTCTGGTTTTTGAAAATCGATGTCACCGTAGCTTCCGTTACTTTCACGCGCATGGATTCGTACTTGGCGAGGTCTTGGTTCAGCTCAGCCAGCGTCACTGTCTGCACGGGAATTTCCGCGCTGTCGGTAGCCGTTACTCCATCGAAAGATCCGGCTTCCACCGTCAATTCAAAGAGGCCGTTGTATAATTTCAGCTTGCCGGAGGCTACGCCGTTCAATTTCGTTCCGGTCTTCAGGCTGTTTTTCCCGTTAATCTCCAATCCTCCCGTGGCATCTTGGATATAGGCTTTCAGCGTGTCGGCAAACGTCACTGCGGCATCCGTCAGCTTCACGAAGCATTCAATGCCGCTCTCCGTCGCCACGCCGCTGTCTTTCAATTCCTTCAAGGAAGCGTATGGTTCCACTTTCGTGTAAGTCGCCTCGGCTACTTCGCTGTTCTCCATACTGTCCTTTACGGCTATGGCTTTCAGCGTGACGGTCTCCGTGAGTTTCAATCCTTCCGCTGGGAGCGTCGCGGACTCCGCCGTGGGCACTATCCCATCGTTCGTGTAGTGTATGGTCGCGCCCTCCGTAGAACAGGCTGCGGTGACCGTCAGACTGTCCGCAAAGATTGTTCCGCTTGCCGGGGAAAGGACGGGAAGAGAAACTTGATTATCCTTCGCTTCGACCTTTTTAAACAACTGCACGGGCTGTTGGCTGGCCGAGGCATAACATGCAAAAAGGACAGAAATGCCGTTATATTGCAACACATTGCGTTTATAACTACCCTTGAACGTGATGGAAGCCGTGTCGCCCGCAAAGGTTATGTCCGCCCTTCTGTTATTATCCAAAGTTTTTTCCGTCTTCAGATAATTGTCCGAGCTGCTTGCCGCAGAAAGGTAACCGCCGTTTCCCTCATCATAAAAAGCCCAGCCCGAAGAGGAAGTCCCTTTCAATACCAATTGACATGCCGTAGATTCTTGTTCAAGTGTAATTCTGTCACCGGCCAAAGTGACTTCCACGGCTCCGCGGTTATTGGGCTTTTGTTCCGTACTTAACGCGAAATACTCACCATTTGTGTTGGCACCTATTATCAAATAAGACTTCTCCGCTTCCAAATCCGAGGGAGAAGTCACCCTTTGATATGTCTCCTGCCCCCGAACGTTAGCGGAAACGGACGCGAGAAACAACAACGTGGAAATTACCCCCCCCGTTTTAAGTTTTCTGAGTTTCCCCATACGCATAAAATTTTAGAGTATAACGAATTAAAGAAAAATCCTTTCCCAAGGCACGGCAAATATACGCAAAAACCATTATCCCGCCATGAAAAAAAGGGCAATATTCGCAACACCCCCTTAAATGAACCGTGTTTCGACAGGATGTCATGCGGGGCGATGTCAGCCCGGACATCCTTGCGATAGCGAGGGAAGCCGCCGTGGGAAGGAACGCCCACGGTTTTCGCCGCGTTTCCTTGAAGAAGAGGCGCGTCCCGTTCAGATGCGGTCTGCTTCGATATAACCGTTCATGACCGCATAGATGGTGAGGCTCGACACGGAACGGACGTTGAGCTTTTCCATGATGTTCTTGCGGTGTGAGATGACGGTAGTGGGGCTTATGCACAGGCGGTCGGCGATTTCCTTGTTGGTCAGTCCGCGCACGATGAGCGTGAGCACTTCTATTTCGCGTGCGGAAAGGCCGTTGGGGTCGCCCGGGGGAAAGCCTGCGGCCTTGGGCGGTACCATGCTCCGCGGCAGATTGCGGCCATGAGCGTGCGCGTGTTGTTGCAGCTGTAGCAACGCACGCACCATGCTGTCTTCATTTTGGTAAATATTCAGCGTATGGAAGCGGGAGGTTTGGGGCGCACCCGCCGCCCCGTTGGTCAGCACGATGGTCTTTTCTTTCCGTTCCACGAAGAAAGCACTATGTTCCAGAAGCATCTGGGTGGAGATGAAGTAATGGAAATATATGTCCGGCGTGTCGCGGACCAGTTGTTCGAAGCTGTTGAACGTGCGGACGGTGGCCATGGGCATCATCCGTTCGATAAGTCCGCGCAGCCCCATGCAAGTCAGCGTGTTGGCATCCACTATGGCTATTTCGGGAGACGGTTTCATGCGTACAGGATGTTTTTCCTGCGCAAAGTTACGAAAACTTACATGCAAAGAGGATAAGGAGCAGGGACAAAAATATCCTTTCCCGCTCCGACTGGGAAGCACCACGCGGGACACGCCCGCTAATCCTTCCTTACGGAAACTGCCCCGTTCGCCTTGCGGCGGAAGGTGAGTTTGTCTTTCTTCAACGCATGGAAGGAGTGGTCGAAGACGTAGTCGCTGTTGAACGGGATGCCGTTCACCCGCACCTCGAAATGGCAATGCTCCGTCGTGGCTCGTCCGGTGCGCCCCACGATGGCTATCGCGTCGCCCGCCTCCACGCGGTCGCCCGCTTTGACCAAGTTGCGGGCGTTATGGGCGTAGCACGTCTCGAGGCCGTTGGCGTGGCGCACCACCACCATGTTCCCGTAGGCGGAATACTTGCCGGAGAAGCGCACCACGCCGTCGAACACCGCCCGCACCTTGTCGCCGGGCTTCGTTTTCAGGTCTGTCCCCGTATGGTTCTTCCGCGCCCCGCCGTAAGGGCTGATTACTTTGGCACCGGGCAAGGGATAACTCCATTTACCAATCCGCGACAAATCCACCGCGAACGACGACGACTGCTCGAACAGTCCCGGCGTGGCCACACCCACGTGTTGCCGCTCCATAGCCGTGAGAGGCCGGTTCAAGTCTACCACTCCTGGCGCGTCGAACAGACGAAAGCGAGGCGGACGCTCGGCCACTTCGCCGCGCCGGAAGAACGACGCGTGCACATAACCGTCTGCGTCGCGGTCGAACCGCACGCCGTCGAACTTCAATTCTCCGTCAGGACGAGCCAGCGTGCCCGGGTTCATCGGCACGCCGTTCACCATCAGGGTGAAATAAGTATAAACCATGCCGTGATCTGCACCGGCCAGCGCGACGGGTTGCCCGGCGGAGACGTAATCGCCGGACTTCACCAACGTCTTGGCATTGTGGGCATATACCGTTTCCAGCCCGTTGGGATGGAGCACCACCACCGTCCGTCCCAAGTCGGTCTTACGCGCCAGGCGCACCACGCCCCGCATGACCGCCCGGACTTCGCTCCTCTCCTCGGGCGACATGACGTACCATCCCACGGGTTCGTGGCGAAACTCCGGGGTGAACAGCACGCCGTCCCGCACCGGGAGGTTCCATCCGTCGCGTTCCATATCGACAGAAGTGACGGTGAAATGACCGTCGTCGCCGAACAGTCCGGCGGTGGGGACGTGGAGTATGCGCCGTTCCGTGCGAGGGAAGTCGACCCGTTCCGCGCGGCGGCTCGTGAAGGAACAAAAGAACGCCAGTATCAAAACGACGCACGATATGTAAACACGCTTCGCCATTATGTCAAAGACTTTTGTCGGTCGTCAGGAAGATGCCGTTCAGGATGCGCCCCGAGCGGATGCCCAGCCGCCGCGCGGAGAAGAAACGTCCGGGATTTCCGTAGGTGCACACCCCGGCCACACGGATGCGTCCGGGCGACATGCCGCACCCCTCCAGCACGTCGCGGTTGGCCTGCCACAAGTCGATGTGCCATTTCCCCGTCCGTCCGCCGCCGGGATAACGCCGCGCCACTTCCCCCATCGGGAAGCCCGCCGCGCGAAAGGCATCGTACACCTCTTCGCCCACCTCGAAAGCCTCCAAAGAGATGCCGGGGCCGAGAGCCGCCTCCACGTCGGCCGGGCGCGTACCGTACACGTCGGCCATCGCTTGCAGGGTCGCCTGCGCGATACGTGCCGCCGTGCCCCTCCACCCGGCATGCACGGCACCCACTGCGTGATGCGCCCCGTCGTATAACAATATGGGTATGCAGTCGGCGGTGGAGACTGATACGCACACGCCGGGCAGGTCTGTCGTCACGGCATCCACGCCCTCAAGCAGAGCCGCACGTGCGGCATCGGAGAGCAAGAAGAAAGCCTCGTCGATGCGGCGCACGCACGTACCGTGCACCTGACGAGGCATAATCAACCGCGACGTTTCCAGCCCCAGTGCCCGGCACAGCAGGTCGCGGTTGAGCCGCACGTCGCGCTCGTCGTCCCCGCAGTGCGCGTCAACATTGAAGGAAGCATACGCCCCCTTCCCATAACCGCCGCGCCTCCCCGTGCTGAAAGCTCGTGCGCCCTTTCCTATGTCGTATGTCAGCAGTTCCGGTTCTTCCATCTCCCGTGGGCTATTCCTGCGTGCTGTCGTCCCAACCCTCCTCGTATTCGAAATCTTCAAGGTCTTCCACCTCCTCGCTGTCCGCCCCGACGGAGCCCGGCTCATTCCGCAGTGCGCCCAAGTCCTTGTCCCTGTGCACGATGTCACCCTGTCCGGTGATGTCTTTCAGCTTGTTGCTCTCGCTGTCCAGTTCTTTCCACAGCACGTCTTTCAGCTCGTCTATGCCCATGCCCGTGACGGAAGAGATGAACACGTGCGGCACGTCGGGCAGGTCTTCGGAAAGCATCCCGATGAGTTCCCCGTCCAGCAGGTCGCACTTCGTGACGGCCAGCACCCGTTGCTTGTCGAGCATTCCGGGATTGAACGCGGCCAGCTCGCGCAGCAGTATCTCGTACTCCTTGCGGATGTCCGCCGTGTCGCCGGGAACCATGAATAGCAACAGGGAGTTGCGCTCGATGTGGCGCAAGAAGCGCAACCCCAGCCCTCTCCCTTCGCCCGCGCCCTCGATGATGCCGGGGATGTCGGCCATCACGAAAGAGCGGTCGCCGCGGCAGGACACGATGCCGAGGCTCGGTACGAGCGTCGTGAAAGGATAGTCGGCTATCTTGGGTCGAGCCGACGACACGGTGCTCAATAGGGTGGATTTCCCAGCGTTGGGAAACCCCACCAGCCCCACGTCGGCCAGCAGTTTCAGCTCCATGACCACCGTCATCTCGCGCATCGGCTCTCCCGGCTGGGCGTAGCGCGGAGCCTGATTGGTGGCCGTGCGGAAGTTCCAGTTCCCCAGTCCGCCGCGACCTCCTTCCAGCAACATCACGACCTGCCCGTCGCGCGTCACGTCGCAGAGGTATTTCCCCGTCGCGGCATCGTAGGCCACCGTGCCGCACGGCACGTCGATGTATTTGTCCTCGCCGTTCTTTCCCGACGAGCAGTCCTTGGAACCGTTCCCCCCGTGCCCGGCAAAGACGCACTTTTCGTAACGCAAGTGGAGCAACGTCCAGTAGTTGCGGTTGCCCCGCAGATAGACGTTGCCCCCGCGCCCGCCGTTCCCGCCGTCCGGGCCGCCGTTGGGCACGTACTTGGCCCGGTGCATGTGCGCCGAGCCCCGTCCTCCCCTGCCGGAACGGCAATAAATCTTCACGTAATCAACGAAGTTGGTCTCCGCCATACGGTCATCCGTTTTCGGCATCTATAGCCTCGAATATTTCCGCCAGCATCCGCTCCTTCGACCCTTTCCAACGGAACGTGTGGCGCAGGCCTTCTTTCCTGAACCACTCGGACAGCGGAGCCGTCTGGTCGTGGTACACCTCGAAACGCTTCTTGATGGTCTCCTCGTTGTCGTCGGCGCGTCCCTGTTCCTTTGCGCGGTTCAGCAGACGGGTCATCAACGTCGCCTCGTCCACCACCAGTTCTATCATCATGCCCATGCCGTCGCCCCGGCCGTCCAGCATCTTCTTCAGTGCCTCGGCCTGCGCTATGGTGCGGGGAAAGCCGTCGAATATCACCCCTCCGCCTTTCCCCGTCGCGTCGTATGCCTTAGCCAGGATGTCCACCATCAGTTCGTCCGGGATGAGACGTCCGCTCGCGACGTAGTCGCCGACCATCCGGCCATGCTCCGTGCCTTCCTTTATTTCCTCGCGCAACACGTCCCCGGTGGAGATGTGTCGCATACCGTATCTCGCCACAATCTCGTCGCTGTAAGTGCCCTTGCCCGACCCCGGAGCACCGAAAATGATAATGTTCTTCATGTCATGTCCTATATTATTTGGTTGAAACAGTCTCTCACCGCCGTTCCCCGCCTACTCCACCACGGTGTAGATGTCGCGGGTGTTCCTGCCATAGCCGTCGTAGTCCAGCCCGTATCCCAGGATGAAGTCGTTGGGGATGGAGAAGCACTTGTAGGGGATGTCCAAGCGCACTTTCAGGTTTTCGGGCTTGAGCAGGAGGGTGCAGATGGAAACGCTACGGGGATTGTATTTCACCAGCATCTCCGTCACGTACTTCATCGTCAGCCCAGAGTCCACGATGTCCTCCACTATCACCACGTCTTTCCCCGCGATGCCCACGTCGAGCCCTATCATCTCGCAGACGGAGCCCGTGGACGACGTGCCCACGTAAGAGGCCAACTTGACAAAGGATATCCGTGCGGGGATTTTGATTTCCCTCATCAGGTCGGCCGCGAAGATGAAGGAGCCGTTCAGTATGGCCAGGAATACGGGCGTGGATCCCGCGAAGTCGCGGTTAATCTCGCCCGCCACCCTCTTTACCTGCCTCATTATTTCGGCTTCGGGTATCGACATGGTGAATTTTTTGTCTTTTATCTGAAGCGTTTCCATATCTTTTTGCTAATTTTGCCGCAAAGATAGTGAAAGGGGAGCGCAGAGGCAAACGAAAACGGAGTTTTCTGGCGTGGCTTTTTTGCTGAGCCGCACGTTGAAATTCGCGCTTGCGAGGGCGGGGCACGGGGGCGGCGGAGCTTCTTCCCTTCCGTCCGGGGCGTTTGGCCGGGGCAGGGCGAAAGGCCGGGAGGGCGCGGAGAAAGGAAAAGAATTCTTATCTGTCATGAAGATACTCACCTCTACCCAACTTAAGGAATTAGACAAATACACCATCGAGCACGAGCCCGTCTCCTCAGCCGGCTTGATGGAGCGTGCGGCGGATGCCATCGCGGCGGAACTGAAAAGTCGTCTGGCCGTCGGTACGCGCTTCATCGTGTTCGCCGGCCCGGGCAACAACGGGGGCGACGCGCTGGCCGTGGCACGCCGGCTCGGCGATGTCGGCTACGCGGTGCAAGCTTACCTGTTCAACATCACGGGACGTCTCAGCGACGACTGCATGAACAACAAGAAGAAGCTGGAAAAGCTGGGCGGGACGGTGCGGTTCACCGAGGTTTCTTCCGGGTTGTTCTCTTTCCCCGACGTGGGCGGCAACGATGTCATCATCGACGGGCTGTTCGGCACGGGGCTGAATAAGCCCCTCGACGGCGGATACGCCGGCCTCGTGAAGACAATCAACGCCTCGCCGGCCAAGGTGGCGAGCATCGACATCCCTTCCGGCCTGATGAGCGAGGACAACACGCACAACAACCCCTCGGCCATCGTTCGCGCCGACCTCACCCTGACCTTCCAGCTACCCAAGCTGGCGTTTTTTTTCGGCGAGAACAGCAAATACCTCGGCGAAGTGAAGGTACTGGACATCGGGCTCTCCGCCGAGGGGCTGGCGGCCATCGAAAGCGACATCGCCGTGACGGAGCCGGAGGAGGTGAGAAGGATGCTCAAGGGGCGCGACCCCTTCGCCCACAAAGGCAACATGGGTCACGTCATGCTCGTGAGCGGGCGTTACGGCATGGGGGGTGCCACCATCCTCGCGGCGAGGGCGTGCCTGAGAAGCGGGGCGGGAAAGCTGACCATCCACACACCGGACATGAACAACGATATACTGCAATGTAGTGTGCCGGAGGCCATTCTTAGCCACGACGTGTCGGACATCCACGTGTCGAAGGCCGTCAGCACCTACGACTACAACGCCCTGGCCATGGGGCCGGGGCTGGGCACGCACGAAGAAACGGCGGAGGCCTTGCGCGCCTTCATCCGCAACCACCCGGGAGAGATGGTGCTTGACGCGGACGCGCTTAACATCCTCGGAAATCATCCGGAATGGGTTCCGGAAATCCCGCAGGACACCATCCTCACGCCGCATCCCAAGGAGCTGGAAAACATTGTGGGAGCGTGCGCCGGTAGCTATGACCGTATGGCAAAGGCGCGCGGGCTGGCCGTCAAGATGCAGCTTTACGTCATCGTGAAAGGGCACGATAGCTTGATTTGCACGCCCACCGGCCGCATATTCATCAACCCCACGGGCAACGCGGGCATGGCCACGGCGGGGAGCGGCGACGTGCTGACCGGCATTCTCGCCGCACTGCTGGCGCGGGGGTACACGGCCAACGAGGCCTGCCGACTGGGGACTTACTTGCATGGACTGGCGGGCGACATCGCGTGCGAGGAGAAAGGGGAGGAAAGCCTTGTGGCGAGCGACATCATCGACGCGCTCCCCGAAGCCTTCAAGAGACTGAAAGAAGGAACACAGATAAAAAAGAAAAACCTATGAAAGCGAGAACCCTGCTATGCGGCGCGGCGTTCTGCACGTTTTGCGCCGCCGCGCAGACCGACGTAAGCCCGTACACGCCCGGTGTCACGGAGGAGGGCGTGACGTACTTCCTGCCTCGCACGGCCATCCGTGTCGTCGTGACAGCCGAGAAGCAAGTCTATACCCCGGGGGAGGCCTGCATGTATGCCGACCGTTACCTCCGTCTGTCCCAAGTGAGCCAGAAGCCTTACACGAAGTGGAGCATAAAGAACATCGACGCGGCACCCTACGGAGTGCCGGACACGCTGAAAGCGTTCAGTATACAGCTGAAGAGGAGGACTACGGCTCCGCTGGTAAGCCTCACGCCCGGCGGCATCCTCCTGTCCATCAATACGGAAGGGGAAGAGGAGGCTCTGCCGGCCTTGCCCAAGGCGGCCGACCCGCCGAAGAGACTCAACCCAAAGGATTACATGAGTCAGGACATCCTCGTCGCCG
The DNA here is from genome assembly GCA_964523985.1 of uncultured Paraprevotella sp. Taxonomy (GTDB): domain Bacteria; phylum Bacteroidota; class Bacteroidia; order Bacteroidales; family Bacteroidaceae; genus Paraprevotella. Next base: position 2,728 of record CAZGBV010000029.1, on the reverse strand, counting down.
GTAGCAACGCCAAGATAGCCGAACTGACGGCCGACGAAATCTACGACATCCGGGAATGCCGCTCCGCGCTGGCCAAGGGAGAGGCGGATAACATGCCGAAAGACGGCGCGCAACTCAAGCTCATGCTCGACCAGCTGACGTTGCAGGAGACGGCTCTCCTGCAACTGTTCAAGGGCACGGTGGACACTTACACGGAGGTGTTCACCATGGACTTCGTGCCGGAGGAAATTACGGATCGCATGGTACTGTTCCGCTTCTCGGAAAAACTGGGCGTGCTGGACAACGACGACCTGGCTGGCGATCCGGTTTACCTGTCCATGAAAAGCATGAACGCCATTCCTCACCCCGCGGACAAGAAGAAGGACAAGCCGGGAAAGGGCGTGTGCTACAACGTGCCCGAACAGGTGGAGGTGAGCGTATTCAACGCTTCGAAGGAGTTCTGCAAGAAGGAATTCCCGATGGGGCAGTTTGGCAACGTGGAAGTCCTGAGCAACGTGCTGTTCGACAAGAAGACCACCACGCAGGTGAAGTTCTATTCCAGCAACGGCGGCATCAAACAGCTGACCGACGACGGCGTTGAGGAATGACGCGCCGCATGACGGCATTCGAAGCCAAACGGGAGGACGTGCGCTTTTCCATTCCCCGTCCCACAGACGGGTCGCGGTATGCGTCGGATTCTTCGCGGGCGCAGAAGTCGGCAAGGATATGTGCGCGTGCCGTTTTGACTCTACAGTCCCGTTTGCATACGTCCCGAAAGGCTTGGCGTCCCCAAACATCCCGCACAAAAGCCGGTTTCCATCCTAAAGAAAATGATAGGAATTGCTTCCAACGAGAATGATATTGTCTTAGACTCTTTCATGGGAGTGGATCCGACGGGAGTCGCGGCCTTGAGCTTGGGCGGCAGGTTCGTCGGCGTTGAAACCGACGGCTCTTGTTTCTCGGCGGCAAGGAAACGTATGGACGACATAATTTGAGGGCAAGTGACTAAGCAAGTGAAGAATGGCGAGGCGTGCGGAGAAGCCGTGCCGTGTCGGCAACCCCCCGATGCGGGAGGTGGTTCCGCGGCAGGACGAAGCGGCATCCTGGCATCCAGACTTTCCCCCATCATCAAATGGCCGGGAGGGAAGGAAATGGAGTTGAGGCATATCCTTCCGGACGTTCCCCTTTTCAACCGCTATTTCGACCCGTTCGTGGGCGGAGGCTCCGTCTTCATGGCCATGGATGCCGAGGAGTATTTCATCAACGACGTTTCCGGGGAGCTCATGGAACTGTACGGTTGCATAGCCGCGACGGACAGGGACTTCTTCCGTTACGCGGAGGAGATGGACAAGTCGTGGAGAAGAGCCGCGTCGTTCGCCGAGGCCAATCCAGCTCTTGCGGAAATGTACAAGCGGCATCGCGCCGGGCTCGTCGGGAAGGAAGAGTTGAGGGCTTTCCTCCGCGCGTTCTGCGCGGACGAGCGCGTTCCCATCCTTCGCATTCCGGGCGGCACTTTCGGCACGTTTCCCTGCCCGTTGCCGGAAGAGATGGAGGCCAGCCTCCTCCGCAAGATGGAGAGGATGAGGAAAATCGAGGCAAATCGGCACGAACTCCCCGACGCGGACTTGTACGCCAATATCGAGACTGCCGTCAAGAGTGCTCTTTACGCGAGTTATCGTCACCTTTACAACCGCAAGGGCATCCGGGAATCCGACAGGAAGCTCCATTGTGCCCTGTTCTTCTTCGTGAGGAACTATGCTTACAGCGGCATGTTCCGTTACAGCGGCGAGGGCGACTTCAACGTGCCCTACGGGGGCATCGCGTACAACGGCAAGTCGATGGTGAAGAAGCTGGGCTACTACCGCTCCCGGCCTGTGCTTGACCGCTTTACTCGCACCCGCATCCACAATCTGGACTTCGAGGAGTTCCTCCGTTCCGCTAAGCCGTCGGAGGACGACTTCGTGTTTTTGGATCCGCCCTACGACAGCGAGTTCAGCACCTATGCCCGGAACGCCTTCACGAGGGAAGACCACCGGAGGCTGGCAGGCTTCATGTTGAATGAATGCAAGGCCAAATGGATGATGATAATCAAGGACACCGACTTCATCTCCGGGCTATACGACAAGAAAGGCATCGGCATACGCGCGTTCGACAAGGAATACCTCGTGAACTTCATGAACAGGAACGACAGAAAGGTGACGCACCTCTTGATAACCAACTACTGACGGTCGGAAGCGGATGTGGGTTCGTAGCGCACGGAGACACCGCCAAGGTGCCCGCGCCAAAGGGAAAGGATGAATCCACGACCCGTTCCGCCGACATTCCCGTCGGAAAAGCCGGCAGGTTCGCCAAAAGGCACGCCCGTGGAAAAGGCCGGTTTCAATGACTTCCTGGCAGGGAAAACCAGACGGGGACGGGAGGAAAGCTCCGTCCCCGTCCGCGCTTCTTCAAAAATTTCATATGGCTTTGTTGCGCTTGCCGGTTGCCCTTACACGCACGCGCCGGGCGCGAAATGCCAAGAAAAAGCCGCAAATGTTTTTTTGTTTCGTGAAAAGGCTTTATCTTTGCATCCGCAAGGCGGAAAGTAGCGCAGTCGGTAGCGCACTACGTTCGGGACGTAGGGGTCGGGCGTTCGAGTCGCCTCTTTCCGACGCAGAAAGCTTGGCTCGTGCGGGTCAAGCTTTCTGCGCGTCCTCCTAAAACTCGATGTTGACCCCTCCCATGACCGTCGCCCTTGGCATAGGGTAGC
>CAZGBV010000028.1:0-23834 GCA_964523985.1 uncultured Paraprevotella sp. | reverse complement strand
ACAAAAAAAGTGTTTTGTCACGTCGTCCGGAAATTTTTCTCGGCACAAAATCGCGGGGTTTTGGTTAAGGGACGTGAAAATCGAGGCCGGACTGCAAAAATATGTATCCGGAAAGGGCCGGATTCCGTTCTGTTTGGAGATTTTTTCATCGGGTGCCGGTCAGCGGAAACGGCATATTCCCGGCAGGAAGACGGCGAAAACCGCGTTCCGGCGACAAAATGACATTTCGCGGAAAGCGTGTCGGCAGGAGTTCCCCCCGCCCCTGCCGAGGCTGGAAGGACGGAAAAGTTTTCAACGATTGGAGTAGCGACCGCGCCTTTAACTTTCGACAAGCACGACGGCATAGGCAGAGATGCCTTCTTCGCGACCCGTGAAGCCTAACTTCTCCGTGGTCGTGGCTTTCACCGACACGTCGTCCGTGCCGATTCCCATCACCCCGGCCAGGCAGGCACGCATGGCGGGGATGTGAGGCGCCAGCTTGGGACGCTCCGCACAGACCGTGGCATCGACGTTCCCCACGCGGTAGCCCTTCGTGCCCACCAGCTCCACCGTCCGGCGCAACAAGATTTTGCTGTCGATGCCGCGGAACTCCTCCCCCGTGTCGGGAAAGTGGTAACCTATGTCCCTCATGTTCGCCGCCCCGAGCAGGGCATCGCAAATGGCATGTATCAAGACGTCCGCGTCGCTATGCCCCGAAAGCCCCATGCGATGTTCCAGGCGGATGCCGCCCAGCCACAGTTCGCGCCCTTCCGCCAGGCGGTGCACGTCGAAGCCGAATCCTACCCTTACTTTTCCCATGGCCCGCGCCCCTTTCCGTCAACGCCGCCTCCGGCCGAACAAATCCCTCATGCCGTCCAGGTCGAAGCCCAGCGTGAAGCGCATGGTCTGGTCGAGCGGATTGGTCTGCGCCGTGGAGAATATGTAGCCCGCGTCCAGGGAGAACACGCTCATGCGGAAGCCCGCCCCCACGGCGAAATATTTCCGGTTCCCCTTGTTCTCGTTCTCGTGGTGATAGCCTGCGCGGAGCGAGAACCGGTCGTTATAGACGTATTCCAGCCCTATGCTCCACTGTATCTCCTGCAGTTCCTCCTTGAAGCCGCCGGGAGCGTCGCCGAAGCTCTTGAAGATGCCGGCGATGGGGGAGATGTCGTAGTAATCCTTTTGCACGCGGTCTGTGTAATCCTGTTCCGACTCCACGGGGTTCCCGTTCTCGTCCACCTCTTCGTTCCTCTTCGGGAAAGTCGGCACCAGGAGCTTGTTGGCATCCGCCGCGACGGAGAACTTGTTGTACTCGTTTATGGGGACGAGGAAATTCACGCCCAGACGCAGGTTCGTCGGGATGAACTCGGAGTTGTCGTCGCCTCCGTAAGAAATCTTGCTGCCGATGTTGCTGATGTTCAAGCCAATGCCCATGTTCCACTCCCGCGTGCGCCCCGTGAAGTAACGGTTCCAGTAGAACGCTATGTCCGCCGCGAAAGCCTTGCCCGGGTTCGTCTCGTCCGAATAGTCGTAAGTAATGTCCGAATAGATGAAGCGCAAGGCCACCGCCGCCGAGAACGTCTCGCTCAACATGCGCGAGTAGGCCACGTCCACCGACATCTCGTAGGGGCTGATTGTCATGTCTTCCGACGACGACAAGTCGCTGCCCATGGGCACCTCGCCCAAGGAGAAGTAACGCAGCGACGCGCTCAACGCCTGGTAATCCCCGATGCGGAAGAAGCCGCTCACGTAGGCCAGGTTGATGTCGTTCACCAGCTGCCGCAACCACGGCGTATAGCTCACGGCGACCCCCATCCGCCCGATGCAAAAGGGGTATTTCGCCGGATTCCAATACTGCGAGGACACGTCGGGTTCCGTCGCCGCCCCGAGGTCGCCCATCGAGCCGCCGCGCGCGTCGGGCGCGATGGATTGCGACGTCACGCTCGTCGTCACGGGGTTGAACATGTTGCTCTTGTCCTGCGCACACAGCGGCAACGCCCCGCCGCACGACAGGCACACGATGGCAAACAGGCACTTTTTCATATCGGTTTCCTTTTCTTCCCACACGGTGAAATAACGTGGGGCGTTCCTATTTATTGCCTGATACGATGATTTTATTCGTGCGTGAGACCCTCTTGCCGTCCGCGGAGGAAACGGTGGCGCGGTACAGGTAGACCCCGGTGGAAAGCGGCATGCCGGCCGAATTCGTCAAGTTCCAGCTCACCCGGTATATCCCGTTTTCCGACGTGCCCTCTTCCGCATGCGTCCACAGCTTGCGTCCCGCGAAGTCGAACACCTCAATCATGAAGCCGCACACCTCGCCCGGGCGGTCGTACCGCATGATGAACGTCGTCTGCCGCCGTGCCGGGTTGTCCGAGCAGCTCAAGCTTATCAGGTCGGGGCCGAGGCTGCCGTCCACGTTGAAGTCCAAAGTCACGGCGGACGAATTGTTCATCACGTCCCATGCCCGGAAAGTCAGGGTATGCCTGCCTTCGGGCAACGCGGGTATGACGTAAGCCAATTGTCCCTTGCGGTAATCGCCGAAGTCGCTCACGTAATCGTTGTTCAAGACGTAAGTCGTGGCCGGGTTGCCGTCTATCGCGAGTTCCAGGTCGTGCCCCGGTGCCGAGCTGGCCACGTTAATCCCGCTCTCGTCTTCCAGCCGCGCCACGAAATAAGGAGAGGCGTTGACCGCTCCCCCGGACATGAAATCCTCACGGTTCAGGTAAGCCGTGATAGCCGGCCCCTCCTTGTCGCCGCTCAGCTCGTCGCCGGTGCCGCCCACCGTCACGTTTTCCGTGTATCCGTTGGCCTCGCGCCTCCTCTCGTTGTCTATCGCGTACAACAGTATCCGCCCACTCTCCCCCGAATACTTGATATCCATCGGCACGGGGAACGTGAGGGAGAACTTCCCCTCCCTGACGGAGTCTCTGCCGACGTACAGGCGCTTGTCGCGCGTGGCGTAAACCATGGGGGTGTCCGCTTGCCCGTCGTTGTTCAGGCAGGTGATTATGCTTTCGCTGTCATACACCATGGAGGAAAGCACGCCGGAGTAATCGGGCGACGGGATGCCCGCGGCATCCGCGACATGTCCCGAGACGCGGGCGATGCTCCCGGCCTCGAACTTGGCAGGAGGCATCCCGTCCCCTGCCGGCATCCCGTTGATGCTGTCCACAACGAGCTCATAATCCGGCAACCCGAGCTTCAAGGCGGGGTCGCCGAGGAGGACGTAATGGAGCTTGTTCTCCGTGGGGTCGTTGCTTTGGCCGCTTTTTCCCTGCCGGGAGTGCCGCGACACCAAATCCCCCTTGGCCAGACGCACGGCGTCCCCGATGGCGTTGTGCCGTCCGGCCCCGTCCTTCCCCAGCACATACCTGGTGAAGTAACGGTTCATCGGGCTGTTGTACTCGGCATACACCGTCCGCGTCGTCCCGAAGAAAGCCACGGCGGTTCCTTTCGGGTTCAGCACGGCCTGCTCGCCGATGTTATCCTCCGTCATGTCGAAGGGGCTCACGTCGCAGGCGGCCGTGACCCACAGTGGCAGGTTGGGCGAGGAAAAAGAGGCGAAGTCTGCCAGTTTCAACGTCTGTTCGTTCGACAACTGGCGCGGGTTCCCATGCCCCGTATAGTTCATCATCAGGCATCCGTCGTCCATCTGCCGCCTGATGTCCGCCGTCACGCCGGGGTAGGAATATCCGGCCGCCCCGGTTTCCCTGTCGTAAGCGTCCCAGTATATGCGGTTCACCTGCATCCCGGGATGTTCTTCTTCCACCTGTTCCGCGATAAGTTCGGCTTGATTGATATGTTCGTTTTTGTCGCCGTCGTCGCCCAACACGCAGACCATGTTTCTCCACGCTCCGGCATGCTTGTTCTCCATGTAGTCGATAGTCTTGTCCACCAAGACCTTGGCTTCCTCCTCCGTCTTCACCGGGAAACGCCCGATGCCCAGATCCGTCTTGTCATTCAGCAGGTCTTTCCCCTCCCCGTCGTCCAGAAGTCCGAAATAGTCCTCCATCACGAAACTGGAAGTGTGGCTGAGGGAATTTTCCGATTCGTAGCAAAGCAGGAAGTCGTCCGGGTCGAGGCCACGGGTGCCGGCCGTCATCATGCGGTTGTCCCACACGCCGTCGCCGAAAAGCAGGAGGTAGCGAGGCATGTCGGCATCCGTCTCCGCACGGTCGTACAGCATTTTCATGAAACGGCGGTAGGCCGTGGCATCCGGCGTGCCGGAGGAGAACTCGTTGTATATCAGGTCGGCACGAACTGTTTGAACGCGCAGGCCGTCCAACCGCCGATGAGCCTCGGCCAACCGCTCCGCCTGCGTCTGGAACTTGCCGCCGGCAGGGATGACAATCACCATGTCGGTGGCGGGCGTGGCATGCAAATCCTGATTGGCCACCGCGCCGACGTAAGACGGCGACGGGAAATCCGCGTTGACGTCCACTGCCACGTATTCCCGCGTCGGGTCGGACACCGGAACCGTGTAGGCGGCACCGTTCCACGTGCCTTGGCATTCAACCATGGGGTGGCTCCTCCATCCCAAACGCCACAACTTCAATCCGCTCCTCCCCTCGGAGTCTATCACGAAGCTGGCGGGGCCGGCTTCCGTGTGACGGATGTACAAAAAGCCCTCGCGCATCTTGAGTCGCCTGCGATAACACAACTCAAGATACCCGAGACGAGCGTCAATCCCTGCCGTGGAGACCAAGGAGACCCGCGTTCCCGCCGTCCCTTCCTGCAAGGCGTTCAGCGCATAAGTACGGGTTCCCTCCTTTGCCGCATCATATTCTCCGGACAAGTCGATGGTTATGGCATCCAACGTCTTCCCGTCCACCGCAGGGGTCACGCCAGACGAACCTTGGGTGGTGTGTGTCGTGAAGTTCACTCTCAGCGAACCACCCGAGGACGGCACGGGATCCACGGTCGGCAACCGGTACTCGTGCGAATTGGAAGAGGCGTAATTGACAGACTCGTAAAGGTTGCGGCCGGACTGGAGCCACGCGTACTCTTCTTTCTCATACAACAGGTTAGCCGGCGTGAAGTCCAAAATTTTCCCGGGAACGCCGGACACGTCCGCCGTTTCTATCGTTTTCGGAGAATCCCCTTCCGTGAGGAAATAACAAGCCTGCCTCGCGTAATTGTTCACGCGGTGGGCCGCATGGCCGTCACTGGCTGCGGCCGCCCACGAAACCAGTCCCTTGCCGAAGAACAGCAGTCCCCGTCCGTCGCGATAAAGCGGGATTTCCTCCAAGTCGTCGAAGTCCGCATCGGCATCTATCGCCTCGTCCTGCACGTGTCCGCCGTAGCCGTACAGCTTCACGCGTGAGGGGTCGTCAAATCCCATCCGCTTCAAATCCGCCGCGGTCAGACGATACACCCCGTCGTCCGTGATGCCGATTTTCGCCCATCTTCCCCGCGACAGCACCGAATGGGGAGCGTACCTTCCCTCCGCCCCTTTTCCCGCGGTCGGCGGCAACGCCCTCGCGGGAGGGTTCGGGACGCGGGTGATATTCATCTTGAAGCTCGTCAACTTGTAATATTTCCCCCCGCGCCGCACGATAGGCACGAAGGCGACATCCAAGCTGCCTTTCTTCCGGCTTACCGCCACTTGGCTGTAGATGTCCGGGGTTTCCGGAAGGTCTTTTCCCCATGCGGCCACGCGCTCCGCTTCCGCCGCGGTCAGGCGGGCGTACTCGGGATAGTCCAGGCGGACTTCGTAGCGGAAGTTCCGGTAGTTCCCGCCTAACGGAATCACTTCGGTATATTTGACCGGCACCGTGTCGGGGCGCAATATGTCCCAATCCACGAAAGTGAACTCCTGCGCCGGCAAACGTGCCGCGCACGCCGAAAACAAGAACAAGACGGCCTTTAACTTCATTCTTTCACCTCACGTTAAAATCCAAGACTTTCCGTCCACACAAATATCCCTGCAGACGCTGTCCCACGGATACCGGCCCCACGCCCGGAGGCGTGCCGGTGAACAGCAAGTCGCCGGTTTTCAGGGTGAAGAAGCGGCTGACGTATGCGATTAGCTCGTCCACCGCGAAGAGCATATCGCCCGAATAGCCCTCTTGCACCGTATGCCCGTCGATGTCCAGGCGGAAAGTCACCATCCGCATGTCCGGAAGCTCTTCCTTTGGCACGAAATCCCCCACGACGGCGGAGTCGTCAAATCCCTTGCAAAGCTCCCACGGCAGGCCTTCGCGCCTGAACTTTCGCTGCAAGTCGCGTGCCGTGAAGTCGATGCCCACCGTCGCCGCGTCGTAATAACGGCGGGCGAAACGCGGGGCTATGTTCTTTCCCAACCGGCAAATGCGTATCACCAGTTCTGCCTCGTAGTCGCATTGTTGCGTGAAGTCCGGGATAAAGAAAGGCCTCCCGCCCTTGAGCAGGGCCGAGTCCGGCTTCGCGAAAACCACCGGCTCCTCCGGTTTATATAACGTTCCGTCGAACTCTTTATTGTGCCCGGCATAGTTCATGCCTGTCGCCAATATCTTCATGCCGCCGTTTTCTTCGGGTTCATGATGCAAAAATACGGATTTATTTCTTATGGCCGCGGGTCTTGGGGCCGATAACATCGTTTTAACAAAAGAAGGGCGGGACATCCCCCTCCCCGGGATGTCCCGCCCTTCTTCCAGCAAATGTGTGCCGGCGCGTGAGGGTCACTCGGCGCGCAGGGTGTAACGTTTGAAAGCCGTCACCGTGCAGTCCTTGTCGGCTCCTTTCAGGTAGTCCGCCACGCTTATCTTGTCGTTTTGGATGAAAGCCTGCTGCAACAGGCATTCCTCCTTGAACAACTTCTTCAAGCGGCCCGCGGCAATCATCTCTATCTTGTCCTCGGGCTTGCCCTCTTGCCGTGCCTTGTCGGCGGCGATTTCCTTCTCTTTGGCCAGCACGTCCGCCGGATAGTCGCTTTCGTCTATTGAGCGGGGGTTCATGGCCGCCACCTGCATGGCCACGGCGTGTCCGTATTCCCCGGCCACGTTTTTGTTCAGCGCCACCATGGTGCAAAGCTGGTTCTTGTTCTGATGGTTGTATATCGCGATGTTCTCGCTTTCGATTGTCGTGTAACCGTCCAGTTCCATCTTCTCCCCCGTGATGCCGCTGCGTTTCACCACGGCATCGGCCACGGTGGCCTTGTCCATCGGCAAGGCCTTCACTTCCTCCAACGTCTTGCATTTGTTGGCCACGGCCAGGTCGAGTATGTCCTTCGCCAGCTTCACGAAGTCGGCGTTCTTGGCCACGAAATCCGTCTCGCATTTCAAGGCGATTATCGCGCCGAAACCGTCTTCGGCCTCCGCCAGCACGCAACCTTCCGAGGCTTCGCGATCGGAACGCTTGGCGGCCACCGCCTGGCCTTTCTTGCGGATGATTTCCATCGCCTTCTCGATGTCGCTTCCCGCCTCTTCCAAGGCTTTCTTGCAATCCATCATGCCCGCTCCCGTCATCTGGCGGAGTTTGGTAATATCTGCTATCTTGACAGCCATAATTGTCTTGTGTTAATGTGTTGATAAAAATCTGTCATGCTTCGGCATCGGCCTCCTCGACGGTTTCCCGCTCCGCCTCTTCCGGCTTCTCCACGCGGGCTTTGGACGTGCGTTTGCGCGTTTTCTTCTCTGGTTCCGCCTCTCCGGCTTCTTCCGAATCCACTTTTTCCGCCTTGCGCTCTTCCAGGCCTTCCGCGATGGCGGCACTACAAATCTCCACTATCAGCTCCACGCTCTTGTTCGCGTCGTCGTTTGCGGGGATGACGAAATCGATGTTTTCGGGGTTCGAGTTCGTGTCCACGATGCCGAACACGGGAATGCCCAAGCGGTTGGCCTCGCGCACGGCAATCTGCTCTTTCAGCACGTCCACCACGAAAAGCGCGGACGGCAGGCGCGTCAAGTCGGCGATGGAGCCCAGGTTCTTCTCCAGTTTGGCGCGCTGGCGGGAAATCTGGAGGATTTCGCGCTTCGACAGGTTGGAGTAAGTCCCGTCGGCCATCAGCTTGTCGATGTTGGCCATCTTCCTCACGGCCTTGCGGATTGTCGGGAAGTTGGTCAGCATGCCGCCCGGCCAGCGTTCTATCACGTAGGGCATGTTCACGGCCGCGGCTTTCTCGGCCACGATTTCCTTGGCTTGCTTCTTGGTGGCGACGAACAATATTTTCTTTCCTGACTTCGCGATTTGCTTCAAGGCTTCCGCGGCTTCGTCAATCTTGGCCACGGTCTTGTGGAGGTCTATGATATGGATGCCGTTGCGCTCCATGAAGATGTAGGGAGCCATTGCCGGGTTCCATTTCCTTTTCAAGTGGCCGAAGTGGCATCCGGCTTCCAGCAAGGCATCGAAATTAGTTCTTGACATTGTGTTTCCTTTTTGTTTAATCGTTTACTTTCTTTTTCGTTTTCCCAACCAACCCGCGGGTAGTCCTTTAAGAATCCCATGGGTTTAGATACTAAACGTCCTTTCCGCCCGATGAACGGCCCGTGTCAACGTTTGCTGAACTGGAACCTGCGGCGTGCCTTGGGGCGTCCCGGCTTCTTGCGTTCCACGACGCGGGAATCGCGTGTCATGAACCCTTCGGCGCGAAGCACTTTCTTGTCGTCGGCGTTGATTTTCACCAAGGCGCGGGCGATGGCAAGGCGCAACGCCTGGCTCTGGCCCGTAAAACCGCCGCCGTCCAAGTTCACCTTGATGTCGTATTTTTCTTCCACGCCCAAGGTGGACAGGGGCTGCTTCACCACGTACTGGAGGATTATGGAGGGGAAATACTCCGCGATGTCTCTTTTGTTAATGGTAATCTTTCCCGTGCCCTCGCTGACATATATGCGTGCCACAGCGCTCTTGCGCCTGCCTAATGCGTTAACTACTTCCATTATTCACTTCATTATTTATACAGGTTTATATCGATGACTTTAGGCCGTTGCCCCTCATGCTTGTGCTCGCTTCCGGCGTAAACATATAGGTTGTCCAACAGCCGGTGCGCCAGACGGTTCTTGGGCAACATGCCCTTTACCACTTTCCTCATCAGCCTTTCCGCACCGTGGGGACGGGACATCATTTCTGCCGGGGTCGTTTCGCGCTGGCCGCCGGGGTAGCCCGTATACCGGAGGTACACGCGCCCCGTCCATTTGTTTCCGGTCAGCTTCACCTTGTCCGCGTTGATGACAATCACGTTGTCGCCGCAATCCACGTGGGGCGTGAAAAACGGCTTGTATTTTCCTCTCAACAGTTTCGCCACCTTGGAACCGAGACGACCCAACACCTGGTCTGTCGCGTCCACGACGACCCATTCTTTCTTCACGGTCGCCTTGTTGGCCGAAACGGTCTTGTAACTTAAAGTGTTCATCCTTTGACTTGATAAATTTGTTACTACTAAAAAACCCGCCCCGCGATTCCCTAACCGTCCCTTCAGGCCAATGGAGGAACTATTAACACGCGGGTTCCGAGGCTTCTGTCGTCTTCTTGATAATAATCGGCTTGCAAAATTATCACTTTTCAATCAAACGGCCAACGAAATCATCGAACTTTTTCTCCTTTCCTCAAAGTTCGAGGCGCATGATGTAATCGTTCATATAGAAACCGTTGCCGATGTCGAAGTCGCCCTCGTGGACGATGCTCATGCCCATGCGCCGGTAAAAACCGAGCGCGGGGTTATGACGGTTCACGTTCAATTCCACCGCGCGTGCCGCAGGGAAGGCCGTCTTCACATACGCCACGGCATGGCGGAACAAGGCGCTTCCGTAATGGCATCCCTGGAATTCCGGCACGACGTAAATCTTCTCCAAATGGAACACGCTGCCCCCTTCCGGCCGCACCGACACGTAGCCGGCCGGTTCCGTCCCCGCATGGATGATGAAATAGACGTGTCCCTCCTCCGCCATCTGGCGGCGCAAGGCGGCCTCGTCGTACATCCAATGCATCATGTACCCTATCTGCTCCGGAGCCAATATGGATTGGTAGGTGGGTGGGAAAGCTTTCCATGCCAATCTGTTGATCAGGCCGCAGTCATCCGCCGTGCATTTCCTTATGGCATGACGGATTTTTGAATCGCGTGTGTCCATTCGTTTCATGCTTTTTGAGCCGCGGACAAAGGTAACGTTTCCCCGCGCGCCTCACAAGCCCGACGCTTGTTTTTCCGGCCTCGCCGCCGACATTTAACATATAGGCAAGATTTCCGTGACTATCCAGCCAACGGCGAAGGCACGCGACAGCGCACCTGTAATCAGGAGACGGGCGCGAAGATGGCATTAAGCGGTGATTGGTCGTTTTTCCAAGTCGTGTCGGCTATGGAATGGATTGCATGGTCGCGGAGCAGGTGCGCGGGGTAAAAGCCCCCTGCAATCTCTCGGAAACGGGCAAAGCATGGCAAGTCGCGCCCGCTCGTCAAGGAAGCCGGGAAAATAGGGGAATCGGCATAAAAAACCTTATTTGTTCCCGCTTTCCTTGGGTACTTGCCGTAAAATAAGTACTTTTGCATGACGTATTTTGCCATGAGATGGAAACACGTCTTAATCTATACGACAAAATAAGTAAACAGTTATGAGTTTGAAAATCATCGTACTTGCCAAGCAAGTTCCCGACACCCGGAACGTCGGGCCGGATGCCATGACACCGGAAGGCACGGTGAACCGCTCCGCCTTGCCGGCCATCTTCAACCCCGAAGACCTGAACGCGCTGGAACAGGCTTTGCGGCTGAAAGACGGGAATCCGGGCTCTACCGTGACCGTCATCACCATGGGGCCTCCCCGCGCCGCCGAAGTGATACGCGAGAGCTTGTACCGCGGGGCCGACGGCGGCTATTTGCTGACCGACCGCGCTTTCGCCGGAGCCGACACGTTGGCCACGAGCTATGCGCTGGCGGTCACTATCCGGAAGTTGGGCGTGCCCGACGTGATACTGGGCGGCAGGCAGGCCATCGACGGGGACACGGCGCAGGTGGGGCCGCAGGTGGCGCAGAAGCTGGGGTTGCCGCAGGTGACATACGTGGAGGAGATACTGAAATGCGCCGACGGGAAGATGACCGTGAAACGCCACGTCGACGGCGGGGTGGAGACCGTGGAGGCTCCGTTGCCCCTCGTGCTGACGGTGAACGGAAGTGCGGCTCCCTGCCGCCCCCGCAACGCCAAATTGGTGATGAAATACAAGCGGGCCATGGTGCCGATGGAGATGCCGGCGGAAGGGCCGGCATACGCGGAAGAGTACGAAAGGAAACCATATCTGACGTTGGGGCAGTTGAATACGGCCGACGTGGATGCCGACCTGGGGCAGTGCGGCCTGAGCGGCTCGCCCACCAAGGTGAAAGCCGTGCAGAACATCGTGTTCAAGGCCAAGGAGAGCAAGGTGATGTCGGCTTCCGATGCCGACGTGGAGGGACTGATACGGGAATTATTGGCTAATCATACAATCGGATAAACTATATGGACAACGTATTCGTATATTGCGAGCTTGAAGGCACTACGGTGGCCGAGGTAAGCCAGGAACTGCTGACCAAGGGACGCAAATTGGCCGACGCGCTCGGCGTGAGGCTCGAAGCGGTGGCCGCCGGAGACGGCATCACGGGAAAGATAGAGCCGCAGATTCTGCCCTACGGCGTGGACAGGCTGCACGTCTTCGACGCGCCGGGACTGGCTCCCTACACGTCGTTGCCGCACACGTCCGTGCTGGTGAACCTGTTCAAGGAGGAGAAGCCGCAAATCTGCCTGATGGGTGCCGACGTGGTGGGGCGCGACCTCGGCCCGCGCGTGTCGTCCGCCCTCCGCTCCGGGCTGACAGCCGACTGCACCTCGCTGGAAATCGGCCCGCACGAGGACAAGAAGACGGGGAAGACCTACGAGAACCTGCTCTACCAGATACGCCCGGCCTTCGGAGGGAACATCGTGGCCACGATCGTGAACCCGGAGAACCGTCCGCAGATGGCCACGGTGCGTAGCGGCGTGATGAAAGCCGAAGTGCTCGACCCGCATTACAAGGGAGAAGTCGTCGTGCACGACGTGGCCAAATACGTGCCGGAGACGGAATACGTGGTGAGGGTCATCGACCGCCACGTGGAAAAGGCGAAGAACAACCTGAAAGGCGCGTCCATCATCGTCGCCGGGGGCTACGGCATGGGCAGCCGGGAGGGCTTCGACATGCTTTACGAGCTGGCACGCGAGCTTCATGCCGAAGTGGGCGGCAGCCGCGCGGCTGTCGACGCCGGCTTCTGCGACCACGACCTGCAAATCGGGCAGACGGGCGTGACGGTGCGCCCGAAGGTGTACATCGCCTGCGGCATATCCGGTGCCATACAGCACATCGCGGGCATGAAGGAGAGCGGCATCATCATTTCCGTGAACAGCGACCCCGACGCGCCGATTAACGCCATCGCCGACTATGTCATCCACGGCACGGTGGAGGAAGTCGTGCCGAAGTTCATCAAGTATTACAAACAAAACAGCAAGTAAAACGACATGGCCAATTATTATTCAGACATACCGGAACTCAGGTATCACTTGGAAAACCCGATGATGAAGCGCATCGTGGAACTCAAAGAGCGCGACTTCCGGGACAAGGACGAGTTCGACTACGCGCCGGCGGACTATGCCGACGCGATGGATTCATACGACAGGGTGCTGGACATCGTGGGCGACATCTCGGCCAACGTGGTCGCGCCGAACGCCGAGGGAGTGGACGCGGAAGGCCCGCACCACCACGGCGGCCGCGTGGAATATGCAAGCGGGACGGCGGAGAACTTAGACGCCATGGTCAAGGCGGGCATGAACGGCATGACGATGCCGCGCAGGTACGGGGGGCTGAACTTCCCCATCACGCCGTACACGATGTGCGCCGAGGTGGTGGCCGCCGCCGACGCGGGCTTCGGCAACATCTGGTCGCTGCAGGACTGCATCGAGACGCTGTACGAGTTCGGCGACGAAAGCCAGCACGCCCGCTTCATCCCGCGCGTCTGCGCCGGGGAAACGATGTCGATGGACCTGACGGAGCCGGATGCCGGGAGCGACTTGCAGAGCGTCATGCTGAAGGCCACCTTCGACGAGGAGAACGGTTGCTGGAGGCTGAACGGGGTGAAGCGTTTCATCACGAACGGGGACGCGGACATCCATCTGGTGCTGGCACGCTCGGAAGAGGGCACGAGGGACGGGCGCGGCCTTTCCATGTTCATCTACGACAAGCGCGACGGCGGAGTGGACGTGCGGCGCATCGAGAACAAGTTGGGCATCCACGGTTCGCCCACCTGCGAGCTGGTGTACAAGAACGCGAAAGCCGAACTCTGCGGCAGCCGCAGGTTGGGGCTGATCAAGTACGTCATGGCACTGATGAACGGCGCGCGCCTCGGCATCGCCGCACAGTCGGTGGGGCTGAGCCAGGCGGCCTACAACGAGGCTCTGGCCTACGCGAAGGACCGCCGACAGTTCGGCAAGGCCATCATCGACTTCCCCGCCGTGTATGACATGCTGGCCACGATGAAGGCCAAGCTGGATGCCGGACGCGCGTTGCTGTACCAGACTTCGCGCTACGTGGACATCTACAAGGCGTTGGACGACATCTCGCGCGAGCGCAAGCTGACGGCGGAGGAACGTGCCGAACAGAAGAAGTACGCCAAACTGGCCGACAGCTTCACGCCGCTCGCCAAGGGCATGAATTCGGAGTACGCCAACCAGAACGCCTACGACGGCATCCAGATACACGGCGGCTCCGGTTTCATGCTGGAGTATGCCTGCCAGCGCATCTACCGCGACGCGCGCATCACTTCCATCTACGAGGGAACGACACAGCTCCAGACGGTGGCGGCCATCCGTTATGTGACGAACGGGGCGTACATCGCCGTCATCCGTGAGTTCGAGCAACAGCCCGTGCTTCCGGAACACGGCGGCCACATGAACCGCGTAAAGGAAATGGCCGACAAGTTCGAGGGTTGCGTCCGGACTGTGAAGGAGGCGGGCAACCAGGAACTTCAGGACTTCGTGGCGCGTCGCTTGGTGGAGATGGCGGCCGACATCATCATGTGCCATTTGCTGATGCAGGATGCCGCCCGCCGTCCCGACTTGTTCGCCAAGAGCCTGGACGTGTACGTGAATTATGCCGAGGCCGAAGTGGAGAAGCATTCCAACTTCATCCGCAAGTTCACTGCGGAGCAACTGGACAGCTACCGCCGGACGACGGCGGATGCCTGAGCATACCGGGGAGGGAAGTCCTCACTCACGGAGGAAGTTCCGCACGTGTGACATGCGGGGCTTCCTTGTTTTGTCATGTGCCGGTGCGACGTGGAAATGCCCGGAAGCGTCGCGCACGGGCACGTTTTTCACGGGTTTGTCGGAGGGGAAGGTTGCGGAGAAAGTTTATAAGCCGGTTGCTTGAAGCAGGAAGAACTTCTTGTCGGCCATGTCGCCGAGGTTGTCGTTGCATCGGACATCGTCGCGCCGCTCCCCTTGCAGTTACGAAAAATCACGACCCTTAAATCCGCGACAGTCCAGATTGTTTTTTTAAGTAACAATCCAATCAAGGCGATGACCCGTATGTCCCTCCGACAGGTTCCAGCTTTTTGCGGAGCGACTTCGTGTGTCTTTCCAACCTCCGACTTCACCGGTCTTTCGGACGAGGGGAGACTTTTCGTAGTTTTCCAGCCGCTCGCGCGACTTGCGGTTCTCTTTCAGCAACTTGTCGACATTCCGGTTCGACGAGCATATTTCGGTGTGTTGCGAATCAACCGTATCCCTCGACGATTGGAGTTCCGGCAGGAGCGTTGCCTTTTGCTTTGGTTGAATAGTTGCCGCGCCGCTCATTCCGTTAAATTAGCATAAAAACCGTCGTTTCGCGGAGATTGGCCGGATTTTATCCCCATTAAAGGAGACAAAATCTGATGAAATAAATTTTAATTCCATATCTTTGCACAAAATATCCGCGAGACAAAGAGTGTGGTGAAAGGACGAACGTCGACGAAAGCGATTGTACCATGAAATATTCTTTTTTGGGGAAAACGGGGATGAAAGTGCCCATGCTGAGTTTCGGGGCTTCATCACTGGGAAGCGTGTTCCACTCCGTCCGCGAGACGGATGCCATACGCGCGGTGTTCACGGCGGTGGAACAAGGGATGAACTTCATAGACGTGTCGCCCTACTACGGCCATACGAAAGCCGAGACCGTGCTGGGAAAAGCCTTGAAGGAACTGAAGAGGGAGTCGTTCCTCCTTTCCACCAAAGTGGGGCGTTACGGCAAAGACGGGAAGAACACGTGGGATTACTCCGCGAAGAGAGCGAGGGAAAGCGTTTTTGAAAGCATGGAACGATTGCATGTGGACTACATCGACCTTATCAACGTGCACGACATTGAGTTCGCCGACCTTTCCCAGGTGGTGAACGAGACCCTGCCGGCGTTGGTGGAACTGCGGGAGGAAGGGATTGTGAGACACGTGGGAATCACCGACTTGCAGCTCGAGAACCTGACATGGGTAATTGACCATGTGCCGGAGGGGACGGTGGAATGCGTACTCAATTTCTGCCATTACACGCTGAACGACGACAAGCTGGGCGACTTTCTGGATTATTTCGAGGAGAGGGGAATCGGGGTCATCAACGCCTCGCCTTTCGCCATGGGTCTGCTGTCACAGCGCGGCGTGCCGGCATGGCATCCTGCCCCGCCCGCGCTGGTGGAGGCGTGCCGCAAGGCCTCGGATTATTGCCTCTCGCAAGGATGTCCCATAGAAAAGCTGGCCATACAGTTCGCGGTCGGCAACCCGCGAATAGCCACCACCCTTTTCAGCTCTGCCAACCCCGACAACGTGCTCCGGAACATCCGCTACGCCGAGGAGCCGGCGGATTGGGGACTGGTGGCCAAGGTGAAAGAAATCATCGGCGACCAGAGGCGCGTGACGTGGAAGAACACATAAGCCGGAGGAAGAGATGGAATATACTATCATAGACGCCCATTCCCATTTGTGGCTCAGGCAGGATACCGAGGTGGACGGTATGCCCGTCCGCACCCTCACAGGAGGGAAATCGCTCTTCATGGGCGAGGTGCGCCAGATGCTCCCGCCTTTCATGACGGACGGGAGGAACACGGCCGAAGTGTTCCTCTCCAACATGGACTACGCGCAAGTCGCCGCCGCCGTGGTCACGCAAGAATACATCGATGGCATACAGAACGATTACCTGATGGACGTGCATGCCCGCTATCCCGGCCGATTCTTCGTCTGCGGCTTGTGCGAGTTCCGCAAGCCGGGCTTTCTGGCGCAGGCCGAGGACTTGATACGGAAAGGATTCAAGGCCATCAAAGTCCCGGCCAATCGCCTGACCTTGCCCTCGGGTCGCGTCCCGCTGAACGGCGACGAGATGATGGCGATGTTCCGCCTGATGGAGGCGCAGAGGACTATCCTGTCGATAGACATGATGGAGGGGAAAGTTCAGGCGGAAGAACTGAAAGAGGTAATCGAGGAATGTCCGGATTTGAAGATTGCCATCGGGCACTTCGGGATGGTGACTTTTCCCGGTTGGAAAGAACAAATAGGATTGGCTCGCCACCCCAACGTATTCATCGAATCGGGGGGCATCACATGGCTCTTCAACGACGAGTTTTATCCTTTCCGAGGAGCCGTGCGAGCCATACGAGAAGCCGCCGGGATGGTCGGGATGGAAAAACTAATGTGGGGGTCGGACTATCCCCGCACCATCACGGCGATAACGTATCGCATGTCTTACGATTTCGTCGTTAAGAGCAACGAAATGAGCGACGAGGAAAAAGCCATGTTTCTCGGAGGGAATGCCAAAGCGTTCTACGGGTTCGGCGAACTGCCCTTGTTGCCTTATGTTAGAAACATGTCGGAATGAAAGCATTTCAAATCATATCGCCGCATCACACGGCATTGAAGGAAACCGTCGCGCCCGCCTGCCGGGCGGACGAGGTGTTGTTGCGCATCCGCTACGTGGGCTTCTGCGGCTCCGATCTCAACACCTATTTAGGGCGGAACCCGATGGTGCGGATGCCCGTCATTCCCGGCCACGAGGTAGGGGCGACGATAGAAGGCATCGGCATCGATGTTCCCGGCTTCTTGCACCCGGGACAGAATGTCACCGTCAACCCCTACACGAATTGTGGCAGGTGCGCCGCCTGCCGCAACGGACGTGCGAACGCCTGCGAGCATAACGAAACTTTCGGCGTGCAGCGCGACGGTACAATGACGGAATTCGTGGCCGTGCCTTGGCAAAAAGTAGTGACTGCCGAGGGACTCCCCGTCCGCCACTGCGCCCTGGTGGAACCCATGAGCGTGGGCTTCCATGCGGTGTCGCGTGCGCAGGTGACCGACGTGGACACGGTGTTGGTCATCGGGTGCGGTATGATTGGTCTGGGAGCCGTCGTCCGCGCCGCTCTGAGGGGCGCGAAAGTCATCGCCGCGGACGTGGACGACGAGAAACTCGAGGTGGCACGGTCGTTGGGGGCCGCATGCCTCCTTAACACCAAGACGGAGGACGTGCACGCCAAGCTGGTGGAATACACCGAAGGCTTCGGCCCGGACGTGGTGATAGAAGCCGTAGGCAGTGCGCCCACCTACGTCATGGCCGTAAGGGAGGCGGCCTTCACAGGGCGGGTGGTGTACATCGGATATGCCAAGAACGACATCTCTTTCCAGACGAAACTGTTCGTGCAGAAAGAGTTGGACATACGCGGGTCAAGAAACGCGTTGCCGGAAGACTTCCGCGCCGTGGTGCGTTACCTGCAAAAAGGACGTTGCCCCGTGGACAGGCTCGTTTCCCTCGAAGTCTCCCCGGAACAGGCCGGAGAGGCGTTGCAACAGTGGGCGGACAATCCGGCCAAGGTATTCCGCATTTTGGTGAAGTTTTAGGAACAGAAACAAGTTCAATAACATAAAAAAGTGTAGTTATGCGAGAATTAAACAGCAGGACGGCTTCCAAGACGACGAGGCCAGAGAGAGTCATACAGTTCGGGGAAGGCAATTTCCTGCGTGCCTTCGTGGACTGGATTATATCGAACATGGACGAACGCGGCAGCTTCGACGGCAACGTGGTGGTGGTGCAACCCATCGAAAGGGGAATGGCCGACATGCTCAACCAGCAGGACGGCCTCTACCACGTCAACCTGCAAGGCCTCGAGAACGGCAAGGTGGTGAACTCTTACCGCCTGATAGATGTCATCAGCCGTGCCCTCAACCCTTACAGCCAATTCGACGAGTACATGAAACTGGCCGAACAGCCGGAGATACGCTTCGTCGTTTCCAACACCACCGAGGCCGGCATCGCGTTCGACCCGGCTTGCAAGCTCGACGACCGCCCGGCGGCTTCCTATCCCGGGAAACTGACGCAACTGCTCTACCACCGCTTCTGCCATTTCCACGGCGACGAAAGCAAGGGGCTGATTATTTTCCCCTGCGAGCTGATTTTCCAGAACGGGCATCACCTGAAACGGATTATCAAGCAATACATCGACCTGTGGCAACTCGGCGAGGACTTCTCGGCATGGTTCGAACGCGCGTGCGGCGTGTATGCCACGCTGGTAGACCGCATCGTGCCGGGCTTCCCCCGCAAGAACATCGGGGAAATACAGGAGAAGCTGCAATATGAAGACCGGCTCGTCGTGCAAGGAGAGGCGTTCCACCTCTGGGTCATCGAGGCTCCGGAAAGCGTGGCGCGCGAGTTCCCCGCTACGGACTGCGGCCTGAACGTGCTCTTCGTGGCCGACGAGACACCCTACCACAAGCGGAAAGTGACCCTGCTCAACGGCCCGCACACGCTGCTCTCCCCCGTGGCGTACCTCTCCGGCGTGGACATCGTGCGCGATGCCTGCAAGGATCCTGACGTCGGGCGTTACATCCATAAGGTGATGTTCGACGAACTCGTCGAGACGATAGACCTGCCCCGCGAGGAACTCCTGTCGTTCGCCGGAAGCGTGATGGAGCGGTTTACCAATCCTTTCGTAGACCATCAAGTCACCTCCATCATGTTGAACGCGTTCCCCAAGTTCGCCACGCGCGACTTGCCGGGACTGAAAGAGTACTTCCATCGCAAGGGCACACTTCCCACAGGCATCGTGTTCGGCCTGGCCGCGCTGATTACCTATTATAAAGGAGGCAACCGCGAAGACGGCACTGCAATCGTCCCGTCGGACTCCGCCGAGATTACGGAAGAACTCGCACGCCTGTGGCAGAGCGGCGACGAAGGCGAAGTGGCCGCCGGAGTGCTGGCGCACACGGATTGGTGGGGAGAGAACCTGACCCTCATTCCCGGACTGACCGACCTGCTGACGGGTTACCTGAAAGCTATCCGCTTGCACGGAATGCGTAACGCCTTGAAACAAATATTGGATTAACGGGACGTGTCCTATGCTGAAATACATCATCATTCATCCGACGGACAACGTGGCCGTGGCTCTGCAGCCGTTGGAGGAAGGGGAAATCATCTCGCACGGTGGCACGACGGTCACGGTGAAGGAACATGTCCCGGCTGGGCACAAGGTCTCGCTAACCCGTATCGCATCCGGGGAGAACGTCGTAAAATACGGTTTCCCCATCGGACACGTCACGGAAACGGTGGAGGCGGGACGATGGATTAACGAACGGCTGTTGCATACCAACCTGAAAGGCATATCGGAATACCGTTACCAGCCTGCGTCCATCCCGTGCCTTCCATCTTCCGGCGCGAGGACTTTCCAAGGCTACATACGCGGGAACGGAGAAGTGGGTATCCGCAACGAATTGTGGATTGTCCCCACGGTAGGGTGCGTCAACGGTGTGGCCGCGCGTCTGGCACGGATGATTGAAGAGGAAACCCGCTCCGAAAAAATAGACGGCATCAGGGTTTACACGCACAATTACGGATGTTCGCAACTGGGGGCCGACCACGAAAACACGCGCCGAATCCTGCGCGACATGGTGTTGCATCCCAATGCCGGCGGCGTGCTGATAGTCAGTCTGGGATGCGAAAACAACCAGCCCGACACGTTCCGAGCCCTGCTCGGCGATTACGATACGGAACGCATACGCTTCATGGTCTGCCAACAAGAGGACGACGAGATTGAGAGCGGGATGAAAATCCTGCGGGAACTGTACGCCCGCATGGCGACAGACTGCCGGACGGAGGTGCCGATGGCGAAGCTGAAGGTGGGACTCAAGTGCGGGGGATCCGACGGCTTTTCTGGCATCACGGCCAATCCGCTCCTCGGATGCTTCTCTGACTACCTCGTGGCGCAAGGCGGCACCACGGTGCTCACCGAAGTACCCGAAATGTTCGGTGCCGAAACTCTTCTGATGGCTCGTTGCAAGGACGAGGCGGTGTTCCAAAAGACCGTCTCGCTCATCAACGACTTCAAGAATTACTTCCTCAGCCACCGGCAGCCAGTATTCGAGAACCCCTCGCCGGGGAACAAGGCGGGCGGGATTTCCACGCTCGAAGAAAAGTCGCTGGGATGCACGCAGAAATCCGGATCGAGTGCCGTGTGCGACGTGCTGGAATACGGGGGAACGCTGACCTCGCCGGGACTGAACTTGCTGAGCGCGCCCGGCAACGACCTCGTGGCAAGCACTGCCTTGGCAGCCGCCGGATGCCACATCGTACTGTTCACGACGGGACGCGGGACACCTTTCGGTACTTTCGTGCCCACTATGAAAATCGCGACCCACACGGAACTGGCCGAAAGAAAATCCGGATGGATAGATTTCAACGCCGGCTCGCTGTTGGAAGGGGAAACCATGTCGCTCGTGCTGGAACGTTTCACATCCTTTGTCCTCGACGTGGCAAGCGGACGGCGGACGCGAAACGAAGAAAACGGCTATCACGAGATTGCCATTTTCAAGTCCGGTGTCACACTGTAAGACGTAATATCCCCCCGGAAGGTTTCCAACCTCCGGGGGAGCGTCTTTGTGGGGGAAGGCAATGGCGACTTCTACAAATCGGCCTTGCCGGGTTTGGAACTCAATACTCACTTCCTTTTACGAAATCGTGCTTCCGTGGGAGGGAGACGTGCGGCCATTGACGACGGCGAGAAGCATGATTTCAGCCAAAAAGACTGCAAAGCAATCTAACGCTGGTAATGTCTGACCTTAACGGGTGATACCCCTCCCGCCGTTGTGTTTTGGGGCATATTTGTTATCTTTGCATACCCCCTGCGGCGGGGGAGTTCGTTTCAGAGGAGTGAAGATGGAAATGGAAGGAAGTCTTTATGCGGATGTCATGCGGTGCGTCAGGGAGTATCGGCTGGCGGCTCCGAGCGACAAGATACTTGTGGCTCTGAGCGGGGGAGCAGATTCCGTGGCCTTGCTTTTGGTGCTGTTACAGGCTGGTTTCCACTGCGAGGCAGCGCATTGTAACTTCCGTCTGCGCGGGGAAGAGTCCGACCGCGATGAGGAGTTCGTGCGCGAATTGTGCCGTGCGCGTTCCGTAATCTTGCACGCGAGGGATTTCGAGACGGAGGCATACGCCCGCAGGAAAGGCATCAGCGTGGAAATGGCCGCCCGTGAGTTGCGTTACGGGTATTTCGAAGAATTGCGTGCGGAGCGATGTCTTGACGAAATCGCCGTGGCGCACCACCGCGAAGACAATGTGGAAACGATGTTGCTGAACCTGATACGCGGCACGGGGCTGAAAGGCCTGACAGGTATGCGCCACCGTAACGGGTGCGTCATACGACCGATGCTGGACACGAGCCGGGAGGAGATAGAACGGTACTTGGCGACGGAAGGGCAGGCTTACGTCACGGACGGCACTAATATGGAAACGGAAGCCGTCCGCAACAAGATACGCCTGAATTTGATGCCTATGCTTAAGACCGTGAACCCTTCCGTCGTCGACACCCTGCACGACACAATACGCCGCATGAAGGATGCCTATACATTATATAATATGGCGGTGGAAGAGGCGAAGGCGTGCCTATGCCGGGACGGGCGCATCGACATACGGGGGTTGAAGGCAACTCCCGCCGCGCGTACCATCCTTTTTGAGTTGTTGTCAGCTTACGGCTTCAACGGTAGGCAAGTGGAAGAGGTGTTCGACCGGCTGGACGGCGGCTCCGGGAAAGTTTACGAGAGCCGGGAATGGCGGTTGCTCAGAGACAGGACGGTACTCGTGCTTGCTCGTAAGGACGAGCGGTGCGAATGCCTGTGCGGTGTTCTCCCGTTGGAGGGGTTCGTGAAGGTGACTCCAGACATCGCGTTCCTCATCCGTCGTGCGCGTTGCGACCGGCATTTCACGATACCCAGGGGAAAAGATGTCGCGTGTCTGGACTTGGACAAGATAGAATACCCCATCACCGTGAGGTTCGTACGGGAAGGCGACAGTTTCTTGCCTTTCGGCATGGCGGGGCGGAAACTGGTAAGCGATTACCTGACGGATTGCCAAAAGAACTTGTTCGAGAAAGAAAAGCAGTTGGTAGTGTGCAGCGGGGAGCGCGTCGCATGGCTGGTGAACGAGCGAATCGACAACAGCTTCCGGGTGGACGACGGCACGATCCACGTGCTCATCATACGATGCACGAAAAGCCAGTGAAGTCTTGTGGAATTTCGAGGCCAAATGGACATACTTTCCATCCTGATACCGACGTATGACCGCGTGTGTGTGAAGTTGGCGGGCGACCTGCAGCGGCAGGCGGAAAAGTTGGGATGTCCCTACGAGATATTGGTGGCCGATGATGCCTCCGGGGAAGGCATCAGGCGCGAAAACCGAAAAATCAACGGCATTCCCGGTTGCAAATACATCGAATTGTGCGAAAACGTGGGACGTTCACGCATCCGCAATATCTTGGGGAGGCAGGCTCGAGGCGACTATCTCATTTTCGTGGACAGCGATGCGGCGGTGGCCAGCGACGATTTCCTTTCCCGTTACATGGCGGTACGGGAGGAAGCGCAAGTCGTCTACGGCGGGCTGATGCACCCGGAGCGGCTTCCGTCGCCGGAGGTCTCCTTGGCATATTCTTATGAGAAACGCGCCGAGTCGCGCTTCACCGTGGAAAAGCGGGCGCGGCATCCTTACGAGGTATTCCGCACCTTTAATTTCATGATAGCGCGGGATACATTCCTACGTCATCCTTTCGACGAAACCGTCCTGCACTACGGCCATGAAGACACCTTGTTCGGAAAGGCCTTGAAAGAATGCGGGATAGGCATATTGCATATAGACAATCCGTTGATGAATTGCGGACTGGACACCAACCGGGACATGTTGCGGAAAACGGAGGAGTCCTTGAGAACGTTATACGCCTTTCGCGGGAAACTGGAAGGTTGCTCGGGTGTACTCCACATGTGCGCCGTCCTCCGGCGGTTGCGTCTCGTCCCCCTCGTGTCAACTTCATTTCGCCTGCTCGGCCCGGCGATACGGCGGAACCTGTCGGGGAAACATCCGAGCCTTGCCCTCTACACTTTTTATAAGGTAGGATATTATTGCACTCTTTCCGGGTCAACGGGCGGTTGCGTATTCTCTTTCGGCGACCCTCCGAGAGAGGAGGACGGATGAGGGTTCCGGGGCGCGTATGAAACAAGCCGAGTGGAGCGGCAAGGAAACGATCCTTTCACCTCCTGTGTCAAAAGTAACATCGTAAATGGAGTCAATCTCCCTAACTTTGTCGTTATTCGTATAATAGTTTCCACAAGCCAGAATGGTGACGGGGAAGATACGGATGAAGTCGCATTCAGATTTAAGGAACATATTTTTCCTTGCCTCGATGCCTTTTTTGCATTGAAGGTACGTTTACTGACAGTATTGTTTGCTTCTGAAGTAAAGACTTTGGACTCAAAGTTTAACGGAATTGTCCATCTTAATCTTGCATAATTGAAAAACAATGCTTATCTTTAATCGTAATCGAACAACAACGCAATATAATGACTTATTTCGAGTTTACAAAAAGATTTCCGAGTGGGAATGCCGCTATCGACTTCATCG